>NZ_CP195314.1:2435820-2746641 GCF_054161275.1 Jutongia sp. SJQ-6
TCGTTGCGAATTATTATCGGGTGACAATAATAAGAGAAGCGTTTTTGTGACTTTTCGTTGTGTAGAGGGTACTAAAATAGATATTTCATATATGTGTATTATTAATAAATACAAAAATTTTCCGTTATCAGTTGGGAAAGAGCTAGCCATGGAATTGTCAAGAAAATATAGATTTGTCAAGGCTTATTTTAGGGAAGAAGATAATGATGGAGAAATAGAAAATCAGTTTATTGGAGAATATGATTGTATTTATGATTATGAAAAAGAAAGCTTTGAAAGAAGTTTAGCATACATATCCGAAACTGTATTTTCTATTTTAGGAGATTTTATTGATTTTGACCAAGATCTGTTAAGGAATATTTATGAAGAAAAACAGAAGAAAACTAATAATTTGTCTGAGGTGAAGACTATAAATATTAATCCTAATCCATTTGATTAGAATTATATATTTTATGTTGTGGTGTTGTATACAATATTAAAAGGGGGACGACAAAATGGTGACAAAAGCATATATAAAAAATAAATTAGAATGTGGGATATTTGGAATACTAAGTGTTGGGTATGTGATATTATATATTTTGATAACTTTTGGAATGAAAAGTGGGGATTCAATTGTAACCATGATAATAAAGATGGTTGTTTCAATTTGTGTAGTAAGCGTGTCTCTCTTTTTCTTTAGCAGATATATTGATGATTTTGGTGATGCTGGTGTTAAATCCATTGCATACTTTATGTTCGGACTGTGCCTGTTTTACTGTATTATGTTTTTTATTGATAAACAATCAAATTTAGTTTCCATATTAAAAGGAGAAAATATACAAATATGGAAAATTTGCATACATAAATCGGTTGTCTTTAATATAGAAATTTTGATGACTCCTTTATTGATGATTGTAATTCGCTCGTGTTTGAAGACAGATGAGTTGATAAAAAGTAAAATGTTAGTGATGTGTATTGTTATATTGCATTCGATTATGAGCTTGTCGCTATTTATTGAGCAATGGAATAACAATACATATGCGTTTCAATTGGTATATTTATTATGGGTTTCTGTATGCTGGCTCATATTGGTATTGGCGAAATCCAAGACAAGTGATGATAAAAAGTCTAAATATAAACATGCAGCAGCTTCAGTAATATTGTATACAATTTTTATGTTTATTTTAATAATAGCAGGTATCATGATATTTAAAAGAGAATTTATGCCAGACTGTAGTTCAAAGAGTTGCATGTATTCAGGTTACTTCGAGGAAACTTGTAGGCGTTTGGATAATAGAGGTTCTAGGATGCGTGCTGCCAATATTGCAGATTTTATATTTATTAATGCCGGTAGAGGGTTATTGATAGGATATATTTTAAGCATGGTTGCTTTTATAAAGATAGCATGGGACTTTTTGGGATTAAAATATGGAGAGTATAAAGTGTTGCAACCTGTTTATAATTGTGCCTTTTATCTTTTATTTATTAAAATTTTTGCAGGAATATGTTATGGATTGAGACTATCTACTTGGAAAATGGGATTGCCATTTAGTGGAACTGTTAGTGATGTGGTGTGTGATGTCGTGATAGTTATCTTGTTACTTATAAGTAATAGACAAAATCGGATGCTAGAAAAGATGTTGCTGTAACCATAGTAAAAATGATATGATTTATGCTGGTGGAGATATTGCCATTATTGGGGCTGATATATACATTTGGCTGTAAAAGATGCAATAATGGTTTAAAACGGATGACCGCTGATGTTAGATAGGAGGTTATATAATGGGATTTAAAGATAAATTTCGGAATGATTATTTTATTTCATTTCGAAACAGGAATAACGGAGCAAAGATTGCTGCAAATATACATAGAGGATTAGAAGATGCTGGATATACCAATTATTATAATCCTAAGCAACATAATCAGGAAAAAAATGGATATCCAAGGAGATTGCATAGAAATGTTAGGCACTGTAAGGTCTTTGTGTGGATTTTGACAGAGGACTGTATGATCGCACGAGAAGACAAGCCGGACTACTATTTTGCAGAGATTATATGGGCACATAAGCATAAAAAATGTATAGTACCCATTATGTCTAAGGCATTTAGAAATAATAGAATTGATAATGATGTGTTAAAAAAACAGCTTTATAAGGCGTACAACAATTTGCTGAAATATAATATTCTTTCATCACATGATAAAAGGGTAGTGGATGATATTGTAAGAAGATATTGCACGGATTTCAGCATTTGGGGTGGTCATGACATACCGGAAGATAATCCGTTAAGTGAGAAAATTGTTCCGGAAATTGTTGGTAGAATAAGCAAAACCAGAGGGGTTTATCCATTGAAAAACAGATGGATAAAGATTCCGATCATTCATATGGCAGTATTACTTATGATAATTTTGACAGCTGCTGGAATTAAAAAAAGTATAGATATGCATGATCAGACGATTTGGGACGGAAGCACAACTGTAAAGGGTGGATGGTCTTCTTTTAAGGGGGATGGGACTAAAGAACATCCATATAAAATAAATACTGCTAGGCAGCTTGCGTGGCTTTCATATACAAGTCAAATAAATAGCTTCTATGGACAATATTTTGAGTTGGATGCAGATATTACATTAAATCCTCATAATGCTAAGGGGATTAGAAATGCGACGGAAAGTTATATAGATTTAGATGGAACAGGGGAATCTCTTGTTTTGGATAAAGATGCAACTCATAATTGGACTCCGATTGGAAATAAAGATTATCCGTTTTCAGGATCATTTGATGGAAATGGTCATATGATTTATGGTTTATTATTAAAAAATGAATCACAGGATTATCAGGGACTATTTGGTTTGTGCAGTTCAGAAAGTAGAGTAGTCAATGTTAATATTACCTGTGCCACTTTAAGCTCATCAGGCTCCTATATTGGTACCATTGTGGGTAAGTCTGAAGGATTGATTGATGAATGCTCGGTATATTCTGCAATGGTTTGGGGGAAAAAATATGTTGGCGGAATTGCAGGCGAGGCAAATGTTATTAGTAATTCATTTGCAAACGCATGGATAGAATCAAGTCAAAAAATAAAGTCGAATGAGTCTGGAAAATATAAAGGGGGAATTGCAGGAAAATGCCGTTATCTTATTAATAGTTCTGCCAGTTCAGTGCTAAACGATATCGAGGGTGAATTTGTGGGAGGATTTGCAGGAGAACTGACAAAAGGTGGATACAATTGTGTGGAATTGGGGACAACTGTAAGTCCATTTGGCGGAGGACATTATATGGAAAAGAATGTTCCAATTACTGTTTGCAATGTTTTGGGCGGCTATAGAGGCAATGATGAAAAATATTCTAATATATATTATAATGAAGGTGACAGGATGGCTGTTCAATTTGGAAAAAAACATTATGAGAAATTATTAAAAAAATATCCTGATTTTTTTAAGGGATTTGATGGATTATCATTTAATGTTTGTAGTTTTTTCCCATTTAATTATCACGATTATGGTATTGACTCTGGAAAATATAATCAGATATCAAAAAAAATGCAGATTGATACCGTTACACTTACTTTAAATAATGGAATTACTGATGTGAAAAAGAATCGACCAGATATATATTCAATATTAAGCGAATATGGTGAGGACGATGAAACATTACAATTAGTAGAATGGAGTGATAGCAAAAATTCAAAAGGTGCTTTTGCAAATGAGTTGAAAAATAGCCCATGGTTAAAGAGTGTTCTTGATATCCGAAACAAATGGGACAGTGCATATGGGAGATAACTGATTTAATTAGTCGAGTTATAATTTAGGATTTTTTCAAGCTGATAAGCAGATTGAAGAGATCCTTTTTTAGTACAAAAGATTTCATATATAAGAATAGTTAGGCACTTCTAATCTGATTTTCGTTTCAATTAATATAGATGGATAATTGAATAAAATATTCTATGTACGGATTACTGTACTATTATATCAAGTTCAACAGAGGTTGAAATTAATTATAGTAATGTTGGATTAGAACAGGGAGGTAGTAATATGGACACAGTTATTAATGGCATTAATCCGTATAATACGCAGTTACTTGAAGAAGTTACCAGATATGAAAGATGGGATGAGTGTAAGGGGAAAATTGACTCGATTTGTAAGGCGGGGGCATTTATTACATTAGATAATGGGGAAAAGGCGTTTTCGTATGAGTGTGGTTGCTTGCCGGTTGGAACACAAATTGTATGCACCGTACTTAGAAAGGCAAAGGAAGAGCAGAATAAAAAAATGTTAGTGGGATTTGATTCATTAGACAATATGTAATGACCTCCACTTTGTAACTTCGTGGATTTACCTGTATACTAATGATTGTCAAAAGCAAATAGTAACAGGGATTACCGCATACAAAGGGAGGTCATCAAATGAATTATAACACAGTTTACGTAGGAATGGATGTTCACAAGGAAAGTTTTTCACTTTGTGCTTACACAATTGAAGCCGAAAAGGCTTCTCACTACCAGAGGACAGAAGCTGATTACAAAAAAGTTCTGAACTATCTGGAGTTTCTTAGAACCATCTACGGAGACGATGCTAACTTCATATGTGGTTATGAGGCTGGCTGCTTCGGTTATACTTTGTATCACCAATTAACGGCGAACAATGTAAAATGCATTATTCTCGCTCCTACTACAATGCTTGAACAGCGTAGTAAAAAGCGTATAAAAACAGACAGACGTGATGCTGAAATCATTGCCAAATGTCTTGCACAGCATAACTACAGCCCTGTTCATATCCCAACTGCAAAGGATGAAGAAACAAAAGAATTCCTGCGCATGAGGGACGATCACAAACTAGCACTGAAAAAAGTGAAGCAGCAGATTCTTGCGTTCTGTTTACGCCATAACTATCGCTATGACGGAAAAAGTCATTGGACAGCAGCTCATCTTAAATGGCTTAAGGCCTTAACTCCTGAGGCTCTGTACAAGGAGATCCTCGACGAATACCTGCTGACATACCAGACACTATCAGACAAGATTGAACGATTGGATAAGCGTATTGAGGAGCTTGCAACACAGGATGAATACAAGGAAGCAGTGAAAAAGCTTTGCTGCTTCATCGGTGTGAAGACACATACTGCACTTTCTGTTCTGGTTGAAGTCGGTGATTTCAAGCGCTTTGCTTCTGCCCAGCACTTTGCTTCTTACCTCGGTCTTGTACCTGGTGAAGATTCCAGCGGCGATGATCAGAACAGACTAGGAATTACCAAAGCAGGAAACAGGCATGTACGGCTACTCCTAACAGAAGCGTCACAATGCTATGCAAGAGGACAGGTTGGTTTCAAATCCAAAGAACTGAAGTCCCGTCAGTCAGGGAATACACCTGCAGTCATCGCTTATGCTGACAAAGCTAACGAGCGTCTAAGACGCCGATACTACAAGATGGTGCTTAATAAGTATAAGAAACATAATGTAGCCAAAACAGCAATCGCAAGGGAACTTGCATGCTTCATGTGGGGCATGATGACAGATAACATTGCCTGACGTGGGGATAACATCGTGCTGCTACTGTCAAGACCAAGCCGCCTATGGCGGTGCTTGCGCAGCCTTGACATCATCATCCCGCTGTTATGGTGGGTAATTAAGCAGATGTAAGATGGCTTACGCCACATACATCTGGCCAATACAAAGTAACAACTGAAGACATCTTGAAAGGGCTTCGGCCATTTCAAGGTTCGAGCTATCTACGATTCAACTATGTCGGTACAGATAGATCTGTGATCCACGCTTTTAGACGGTAGAGCTCACGGCGGACCATTGACCTGTAGGTAACCAATCCACGTATATCAGAGTGGCCAAGGCCGAGAACTGATACTCCGAGGCTCTTTCTGGGTGCCTTCAGCAACAATTAAATAAAGTTTGTGGTGATTTCTGTTAATTTGTACTTGACAAGAGGTCATTACATATCAGTTGATGAGTATGAAAAGGTTTGTTAGCTCAGAGGGGAGATGTTTAGTATGGGGAAAAAAAGTATATGGATTTATAGACGCGAGAATGATGCATTGTATCCTATTTTCGAGGTTGGGAAAGAATCACGGAAACTTTTATTTGAGATAAATAACCCTATAGAGAGTATATATACATTTTGCAAAATAGGTGTTGAGAATGATGGCGATTTCGATATAGAGGATACATATATTTTCCAGGTACCGGGCAATGAGGAAGAATACATGATGAATATGTATATATCAAACGAGCAGGGATCTCCTTTTGTATATGTAGTAGTAAAAAATCAGCTGGGAGTTAAAATTGTAGAGAACAATTACTTAGTTGGGGAACCAAATATAGTGGAAGATTACATACAGTCAAATGATTTGACTGTGGTATCTGGCGGTGATTGTGAATCGCTGTCTCAAATAGAAATGGAAAGCAGTTGCATTCAAAGAGAGGAATTTAACAATGCACTATTAGAATTAGAAAATATGCCTGGATTAGCAGAAATAAAAGAAGAAGTGAATAAATTGGTGGAATGTGTTCAGGTAGAAAAGTATAGAAAAAGTATGGGATTGCCAGCGTTAAATATATCTCATCATTTGGTTTTTACTGGAAATCCTGGGACAGGGAAAACAACAGTTGCAAGATTATTAGGGAAAATATATGCAGAATTAGGTGTGATTGGCTGCGATAAGGTGGTTGAAATTGATCGCAGCGGATTAGTTGAAGGATATGTAGGCCAGACTGCCATCAAGACAAAAAAAGTTATTGAATCTGCTATGGGTGGTATTTTATATATTGACGAAGCTTATACACTTGCAAAGGATGGAAATGACTTTGGGCAGGAAGCTATTGATACACTTCTGAAAGAAATGGAAGATCATAGAGATGATTTGATTGTAATTGTGGCAGGATATGAAGATCAAATGAGCAAATTCATATATAGCAATCCTGGATTAAAATCTCGATTTAAAACTTTTATAAATTTTCGGGATTATAGTGGGGAGGAGTTGTATGAAATTTTTGAGCATTTATGTAAAAAAAGTAATATGCAAGTTGAACAAGAGGCATTACCAGACTTAAAGGATTATTTTATGCGAATGGCTAGGAACAAATCACCTCATTTTGCCAATGGAAGGGAGGTTAGAAATTATTTTGAAAAGGTAGTTTGTTGCCAGGCACATCGTATTTCTATAGAAAAGAATCCAACGATAAATATGCTTTCTATGATTACATGTGAAGACCTAGAGATTCATAATAATAATGAGACACAAACACAGGTAATAAATGAATTAATGAGTATGACCGGATTGGATCGAGTAAAGAAGGAAATGCAGGCTATATTAGCAATGATTAAAATACAAAAGGCGAGAGAGGAACAGGGATTAAAAACGGATAAATTATCATATCATATGGTATTTTCTGGAAATCCAGGGACTGGAAAGACGACTGTTGCTAGAATTGTTGCGAAAATATTAAACTCTATTGGGGTTATTGCTGAGGACAAGTTGGTCGAGGTGGATTCGTCTATGTTGATAGCAGGATATACGGGGCAGACGGCAATAAAGACCATGGATGTAATTAATAGAGCCATTGGAGGAGTTCTTTTTATTGATGAAGCATATACTCTTGAGCGAAGTGTAGGTGGATTTGGGCAAGAGGCTATAGATACACTGCTAAAAGCGATGGAAGATTATAGAGATAATTTGGTAGTAATTGTTGCTGGTTATGAAAAGGAAATGCAGAGGTTTATAGCTTCTAATCCTGGATTGAAATCAAGATTTAGTAATTATATTTATTTTGAGGATTATTCAGCTACAGAACTTTTTATCATTTTCAAAAAATGTTGCGAAAAGGAACAATATAAAATGGATTTAGATGCGGAAAGATTGTTACAGGAGTATATTGGCAACAACAAAAAACAGTTTTCGGGAAATGGACGTGATATCAGAAATTTGTTCGAAAAAATGAAAAAAGAGCAAGCAAACAGATTACAAGATGAAGAATATAGTCTGAAAGAGTTAATGCTGGTTACAAGAGATGATATTGAAGAAATAATAAAAAAGGGAAAATAAATAAAATAGACATAGATTTAATTAATTTAGTTTGTTGTTAATATGTGCAATTATATATTTAGATCAAAGGAACCCATATAGTTTTACAGGAAAGGAGAAAGCTTTATGAAAAGTTTGTATGAAGCAGGAAAGGAGCAAACAGGTAGTTGGTGCAGTGATACTATTATTGAAATGAAGGAGGAAATAAGCATGAAAAAGGTATTGTTAATGGTAGAGGAGGGTAATATGTCACATATTGTCAATGGGGAATTTGGAGGAACACCTATGACGCAGTCCGAGGAAATTGCTAATCTTACGAAAAGCGTTAAAAGTGGAAAAGGAATGGTAATGGGACCGGGAGGGGTCATTAGACCAAAAGGAGATTCTTCAATTAAGCCAGAGGAAGGGAACTTCACTGAAGTTAAGGCGGGAACTTTCGCAGGAAATCATCCTGATCAGTGGTATGAAAAAAGTCCACTTATTTTTCAAGGAGAAGTTGCAGAAATGAGGAGACAGTATCCGGATGCACAATTGGGCTTTTTACAGTCGACTGGTGATATGTACTGGGTGGTAACGCTTAATATGACCGAAACGGGAATTATCAAACCGTACAAAATAATGTTAATGTATGACAAGTGCCATCCATCGAACTCAAATTATGGGGGTAGCGTTAAGTCGATTTTACTAGATCCGGATGTCACAGAACTTAGAGAACGTGCAAAACAAGCAGGAAGAAAGAGCATACCTCATCTTTTGGGATCAGATAATTCTTTTGTATATTTGTGTACACGCCTTCCGGAGCAGGTTCAGGCGGGAAGACAGAATCTTAGTGCGGTACAAGCGGCTGGTAATGCAGCAGATTGGATATTAGCTTTTGAACTTGGATTGCGTGATAAAAGCGTATGGAACCATAAGTTTTGTGGGGAAGCACACCGTAATGCATGGATTGTATAATTGTTAATGGAAAGAGTAATAGGAGTAGATCATTGATATGCATGTGCCTAAGAAAGAGAGGAAATTTATTATGAAAAGAAAATCAGGTGTTGATAAAAGTGTACCGTCATCTTGTGTTTCGAAAAGAATGACAAGTTCGCTAAAATATGTATATAAGGATTATAAAAAAAATGAAAAGTGTAAACAAATTTTGCTGTCAGACAAGGCATTTGCAAAGATTGTATCCGAAACATTATCATATGGAGAGAATGAAACGGGTGGTGTTTTGATTGGTTATATCAGTAATGGAATTTGGTATGTAACAGATGTAATTGATGCAGGACTTAAACAGGATACGACTCACACGGTTACATATTTTGTATATGATGAAAATTATGTTAACCATAGAATTCAGAGGGAAGGAATGATATATAAATATCAGCCGACATGTTTGGGATTTTTTCATCGTCATCCGAATTCGTTTGATAGGTTCTCGGCTCCAGATGAAAGGACAATGAGAGAGCATTGCAGAACGAGCAAGCATGGAATTATATCAATGCTTGTGAATATTGATCCGCATATGCGTTTTACATTCTATTATGCGTCCAAAAAGAATGAATTATTCCGGGTGTCGTATAAAGTTGGAGATAAAAATATTCCAAAAGAGTTTTTTGAGGTCGCAACATATGATTTAATAGCAGAACGTCTTAATACAAATATTTGCTTAACAAGACCGGATTTGCAGAAAGTTATACATAAAGAAGAGAAAAGTAATACAAAGAATCAATTAGATGGCAATTGGAGCAGGGGGCATGGGGCAAAAAAAATAGGAGCGAATACAGAAAAAATGGTCAGTTTTGAATCATCAATGCTGATGACGGATAAGAAATTATTAGAACGTATCGAAAAAATGGATGCAAATCGTTATTTAAAGCAGGACAAGTTGGTGGTTCCAGAAAATCTGATGAAAAATAGTGGGTTTGAGGGACCGTTATATGGTTTTATGCCAACAACAGGAGAGTACACAGTGTTAAGCTGGGGAACAGAAATGGAGCAGGTTCTTGGATCAAAGCTCATTGGTTATAAAATCAAATCAAATGATTTTCTCAAGAACAAAATTAGTGAGGCAGTATCAGATCTTATATTTGTAAAGGACAATACAGGGTGGCTGTATAATGCTGATACGAACGAAATGAAAAATATCGAGTTAGAGGAATATGCATTGACTCAAAGTTTGGTTTCCAGAAATAGTGGATTATTGGAATCAAATTGGATGAATGAGGCTACGGTAGTTATCAGTGGTTGTGGTAGTGTGGGAAGCCTGATTGCGTATCAAATGGCACGATCCGGTGTGGGAACCATTGTATTGATCGATCCTGATAATTTGGAGATTCATAATATTGCTCGTCACCAGCTCAACCTTGTTGACATTGGACGGAAAAAAGTTGATGCTGTTGCAGAAAAACTTAAATTGATTAATCCTAACGTTATTGTCAAAGCATTTGCCAGGTCATTTCAAGATGTGCCTATATCATGTTATATTGAATGTATTCGGAAGAAGGAAAAGACATTATTTATAGGTGCATGTGACAATCGTGTGGGAAATGCAAATGTTTGTCATATAGCTTCAGATTTGGGAATAGCTTTTGCTGCGATAGGCTTTTTGCCTAGAGCGTGGGGGACGGAGATCTTTACCATGCTGCCAGGACAATTAGATTACGAGACTGTTTTTGAAAAACAAATAAAGGAGGCCGTTTTAAGAGAAAGAAGTAATCATCTTTATCTCGATGAGGAAGATAAAAGTAAAGTAACATTTGAGCCGGGATTGGCTGTAGACATTGAATATGGAACCTCTTTTTTTGATAAAATTGTGTTAGATATTCTTAATAGAGATAATGAAAATTATCACATGAGAATCCTGGATCAATTAACACAATATACTTTGTTGCCGGGAACACAGGATATTCCCGATGCATTTTATAAAAAGTATTTACAACCGTTGTCACCGATGCCAATTGAGCTTGATGCAACCTATTATGAATTGGAAAATAGTTAAAATTTTGGATTAGAGAGGATGTGGTTGCATGAATAAGCACAAGATGTTTTTGTACTTGTTTAGTGGTATATCAGTGGTTCGGGTTTTGATCGAAATTTTTTTTAAGAATTGTTACATTAATCGACATATGTGGTTAGTGTATGCATCCTATTTTTTAATAATTGGTGTTGTATTATTCGCTAATTTTCCAACTGTACCTTTAGCTTGTTCTGTCAAAAAAGTTGAATGTATAATGTTGGGGGATGGAACATTAACGCAGGAAATTTTTGATGCAAAAAAGCAGAGTGCGTTTTCGCTGGTTTGTGAAACAGAACTGGGACGTGCCTATTCTTCTAACAATGGCGAAATGATATATACAAAATTAGTCAAGATGAAATGCGAAAATGATGATACAGTGCTCTCGTTGTTTATATATATCTTTTTATATACTTTAGCAGGATTATGTATATACGACATTATTGAAGGGGTAGTTCAAGGAACGATTGATATAAATATACCAATTAAATTGGTGGCTGATAAGTTAAAAACTTTAAATGTTTTGTCAAGTCGATATGGGGTGGTAAATCAACTTAATTATGCGTGGGAATGTATAGTACATGTATATGGAAATTTTATTAAGTATTTTGAAATAGGAGTGCGTTTGATTATGGAGGTGGTGTCATGAGTATATTAATTATAGCAGTCATTGCAATGATGGCGGCAGCGGTGGTAAATATTATACTTACGGAGTCTGTGAAGTATTGCAATTTTTCAAATATGACTGCGTATACTGAAATGACAGTTGCAGGTTCTGTGTTGATGTTTTTGAGTTGGATAGTCTCGTCTCAAAATGAAAATTTTGATCTTAAATGGGTACATGTGACAGCAATTGTCTATGCAAGTGTATTTTTCCTAGATGTTATTGAAACTGTTCGATTAACCGGAAGCAGAAATAATGATCAACGAGACATATGCGCAAGATTAAAAAAATCTTCAATTGTAATAACAATTCTATATTTCGTTTTTAGTTATCTGATATCATAATTAACTATCAATTATGATAATTAATGGGCTACTGTAACATTGATTTGACTATAAAATTTTCGAATTATGAAGATGTAGGACTTTTATGAGATACTCTTTTGTTTCATTAAAGAGCATGTCTTATTAAAAGTCCTATATTTTTTGATTAATATATACTGGAAGTCTATTAATTTATTTAATGTGTACATTCTGTAAAATATAATCATAAACAAAAGTTGAGGAGATTAGCTTATATAAGCGGAAAGGAAGGTATAGTTATGGATACTACAGTAAATATGGAATTAGTTTCGAATGAGATGGAGGTAAAAATGGAATATCCTAGTCCTTTTGAGTGGAGGGAGGGAGAATGGATCGAAGAAGAGGATTTATCGAATGGTGGTTTTGGGCATTATATTGATTTAGATTCTTTAGAGAAATCAATTGTTTTGGCAATCAATCAGTTATTAGTTGTAAACAAACAAATTTTGAAAAAATATTTGATAAGAGAAGGCATAGTTGTCAATGATCGTTGCTTGGCAAAAGAATTAAAAAAACTCACAGAAAATCACTATCTTCGCAGGTATGCTTTTCACAATGCTAACGGTTCAGTAGGGTTGATGAGAGTATATGCGGTAGGACGGAAGGGAAAAGGATTTCTTATATTTAATAAACACAAGATGAGACTAGAAGGTTATATTTCTAATAGAAATGCAACACAAATCAAAAAAATTTTATGTGCCAATCAAGCTGCTTTGGGAATCGCTGGCAATGATAATAGTATGGTGTTTCAGACTGCTAAATCGTTTTGGTATGACAAAAAGAAGACAGGCCATACCAACAAAATTTTTAGAGCACTTTCATATGTTACAGATAATAAGAAAACATACATTATACAGCCGATTCGCAATGACAACGAAAATATAACTGAACTTTTTGACAAGCTGTCTCGAATTGATATCGTATTGAAAAAACTTGGACCGGATGCCATGCATATTGGCAATGATGTTACAGTAGTGATTGTCGCGGAAAACCAGTTATTAATGGAGCATATTAGAAAAGTACTAAATAGTAAACACTATTTGAACTTTCGATTGGCAGTTTCTTATGATCGGCTAGTCGGGTCAGAAAAGGAAGTTGTAGATAAAATATTCTATATTAATCCAAAATCATTTTGGACCAAGGTGTTTCATATGTGCTGATTTTGGAAATATAGGGGACATAAAGACGAAAGAGGTGAAAAACTATATGTTAGGATTATTAGGAGATTTTTTAGGGATAATAATTGCATTTGCTGTTTTGTTTGGAATTTTATGTACTATTACAGGCGAGGATGCTAAAGGAGTTACAATTATTACAAATACGGTAACGGCAATGATATTGTATGCAGTTATACTTTCAGTATTTAATTTTGACGGAACAGGAAACGGTGTTTTTCGTTCTGCAATTCCTATGATAAAAGGATTAGAAAGATATGACTCGGTATTAGCATTTGTTAAGAACGCTCCTGGTGACTTCGCAAAGAGTTTTGTGGAATTAGTTACACTGTCACTGATAATCTCTTATGTTTCAAATTTACTTAGCTTTCCATCTGCGGGGGCATTTGGAAAGATAACCTCAAGAATAATTTTGGTTTTCGCTGGAATTATTATGTATGGAGCTGTTATGGATAGCATTTCAGAAAACGTAGTTATAAAATGGTGTGTGTATGCTGTAGAGTCATTCATAACAATTGGCAGCATTGCATATACACCGTTGATGTTGGCTGCAAATCTTACAGGATTAAAACATGATAATTGGTTGTTGATTTATTTGATTAATGCGTTACCCAAATGTAAGTTAGGAAAGGCAATAAGTGCAGCAATTAGTTCAGTGATAATGTTTCTAGTGTTGGCTGTTATATTGGAAAATCAATATGGATCTATAAAATACATATTAAGAGGTGGAACTGCTATACTCGAAACGATGGGTGGGATAGTAGTCATGTGTATGGGATTGTATTTTATGCTGGGTTGTTTGAAGGCGGGAAAGAGATAAAGATTGAATAGAATCTCAATTAGTATTTAGACTCTACATAATTATTATATGGTGCAATTTGATTATTATCAGTTACTAGTTGTTTGTGTCATTATATATGTAAAGAAACAAGAGAAACTAGATAAGTTCTTGTGCGACTAACTGTAATATGACGCAAGATAATACAAGAATTTAGATAATTGGTTTTTGTTATGGTATAACAAGCCCTGAAGGAGGAATGCATTATGAGAAATATTAAAAATGTTGTTGTTGATTTTGAGTTTTGTAAAGTGAACAAAAAGCAGAGAAGCTTGACGGGAACGCACTTGTATCAGGAAATCATCGAATTTGGTGCAATCATGTTGGATGAGAATATGAATGTAATCGGAAAATTTCAGAAATTTGTCAAGCCGCAGTATGGCACAGTTTCTGCTTTTATTTCTAATTTGACCGGAATTGCACCGGACATGCTGGAAGAGGAGCAGCCGTTCAACGAGGTTTTAACGGAATTTCTTCAGTGGATCGGTAATACTGATTTTCAAATAGCATCGTGGTCTATGAGTGATTATCGTCAGTTATATGAGGAAATTTGTGATAAGTGTGCTGATGAGGATTATAGTTGCATATTCGACGGCTGGAGGGATATTCAGCGTGAATTTGGAGATAAAATTGGATATAAGGCTGCATTGTCACTGGAAAATGCCATGTCGGCAATTGATGAGAGATTTGAGGGAAAAGCTCATGATGCGTTAGTTGATGCAGAAAATACGGCGTTGCTTGTGTCATTATTAGCAGACAAAAAGCAATTTGATATAAGGACAAAAACCATGCAGGAATTGTTGAAACCCTCAGAAGAAGAAGGAACTACTCTGGGCAGTATGTTCGGTGATCTATTTGCTGAGTGGGGATATGCTTTAGGATGAGTAGGTAGACTGTTTTACAGGAAAGATAGGTGAATAGGATGAAAAATAAAATTATACTTTTAGTAGAAATACCTTCAGCGTGTGGAGGCAATGCTTATGTATTGGTAGATGAAATGATTCAAAGAGGATTTCGGTATATGCCTATGGTTACAACGGAGAAGGATAGTCAAAACATTCCTAATTCAGAGGCTACTTATATTGATACAGATAAATTTCAGATTCTGTTATTAAAAAAGCAAATTCCATTATACGGAGAAAATAATGGAATATACTGGGGAATAACTAATGATATTATTGAAAATTGTACTAGAGATACGGGGAAAAAATATTTTACGCGTTTGAATTTAGATAAGGCGTTGCAGCTAAAAAAAGAAGATCCCAGTTCCTTTGCAATCGTGTGTATTTTCGAATATGTTAATATACATACGCCTCTTCCGGTATATGATATTGATATGTATATTTCTGGAACCTCTATTTCAAAAGCGGATATAGACAGAAGATTGGCTTTAATTGATGAGTTGGTAACTGCAGATTTTTTTTGCGAGTATAATAGAGATGAAAATAGTGTGACTCCAACGGAAGAAATTATAGACGCATTATATTACAATAAGGAACCTGAAAAAAATCTTTCGGTTGAGGCGTCCAATATAGTGATGGAAGCGATGTTGGGACAAAAACTTAAAAAATTCAATACACCGTATTCATTTAAGATGCTTGGAAAAAAGAGTATCTATAAATTGCAGATAGATAAAAATATTTCTGCATGTTTTGATATGCTTCATCATGGCAACGAAACATCCTTGAGTGTAGAGATATATTTGGAAGAACGCTTGCCATTTTATGAGGATCCTAAGAAAATGGATGCGTTGTATTCCTTATTGAACCAAATAAATACATCATATTTTTCAGAATCAGTTTGTGCTATATACAATCTTGGCGTGCTTGCGGTCATTAATTTTCCAAGTTTTTGTCCACAGCATTCAACTGATAAATTGGATAATATTATTAAGCGTACATACGATTTGATAGAGGATTTGATCGATATACGAAACTTCTTGAGAGGAACCACGACTTTCGAAGAAGAAATGAAAAAAAGAAATGTTTGGATGAGAAAGTTGTAAATGAAACTACTATGGAGGATTGATAATATGCTGAAATCAATATATAGGTATATATTAGAAAATCAACAACATATTAAAGATTATGTGTTTATACAATTGTTGGCTTTTTTTTGGATTTGTATATTCCTAAATGATGGTGTTTTATATTTTGAAAGATTCAATATATTGCTCACTAGCAGAAGTTCCATTCTTGTTTTTTGGGTTTTAGCAATGATTGTGTTAGTTGTTTATGCGTGTTGGTTACATAAAAATGGAATCCGTATACAAAATGACTCGAGTGATTTTATCTGCTTAGGAATGGTTCCACTGACTTTGATTTTAGTGCTTTTCTACTGCTGCCAAAGAAATATTATAACAATAGTTTTAAGCTTATGCTCGACGGCGTATATCATTCTATTAGGTATAGCAAATGCAAAAAAGATGATGACATGCGGAGGAAAACGATCACGTTTTTACCGATTATTATATGTCAATAAAATTATTAAAGTGATAAGTTGTGTTGGTTTTCTGATAATTATAAATCTTTTTGTTTGTGAAACCATTCTTCCGCAGAAAGAAGCAGTAACCTCTGTGCATAAAATTAACCAAGAAAAAACTGTTTTGAATAAGGCAAAATTGGTTCGAAGTTTTGATGAAAAAAACTGGGGAAATTTATCAAAAAAGAAAAAACTGGTATTACTTCAAAACCTTGCAGATTATACGACGCAGAAATATTTGGGATGTTGTAATGTGACGGTTCGGCAAGCTTTCACATGGGATGAAGATACATGGGGACGTTTTGAAAATACAATGCCGGAATTCGTTTTTATTTCGTCCAATCTTTTGGACAAAGGTGCATCACATGATTTAGCGACTACCGTGCTCCATGAGACATATCACCACTATCAGTATGTGTGCTGTTCCATATATACTTCTAATATTAATAATAACGAAGGCTCAGATCTTTATTATTTTCGAAAGCTTCAATCATGGATTGACAACTTCGAGCACTATAAGAATGTGGATAAGTTTGGGGTAGAAGCTTATAAAAATCAGCCTATAGAAAAAGATGCAAATGCGTTTGCTGAACGAATAATAAAAGAACTATTGAATGAGTAAGAGATTGTGCGAAGGGGGATGGAATATAAAATAACATAGTTTCAAGGAAAAGTGATTTAATTAAAGTGGACTTAAATATGATTAATGGGAAAATATAGTAAAATGTTTTACATTAGATATTGTAAACAAGCCAGGAAAGAAGAAGGAGGTATTCTATGGATAAACTTGATTGTAAAAGTTTCAGAAAGCACCTTGATCAAATGTTAGGTGAAAATGATATTGATACTGTTGTTGTGCTTTCTCATGTAAATGCGGATGGAGATGCGGCAGGATCGGTATTATCTTTATCGCATTATCTAAATGAGATTTATCCCAATATTAAGGTGATTCCGTATTTATCAGAGGTAGAAAGAGGTGTTGGGAAAATCGTCTTAGAAGATGAGATATTCAAGGATGTATTTACTTTCCCCACATTAGATAAAGAATATATTGCAATCGCTGTAGATACAGCAACGGAAGAGAGAATTGCTGGCAATTCTTTATTTGTGAGTGCAAAGGACACAATACAAATTGATCATCATCTACAAAATGAAGAGTATGCAGATGTAAATTATATCGAGTTTCGAGAAGCTTGTGCCGAAAACATTTATTCAATTATGGTGTTAGAATATAAATAGTACAAGTCAAAGTGAGAGCTTTTCATTCCGTCGATTAGTGATACAATAAAAGTATCGTACTGAAGGAGGAATTTATCATGGCAAAACATTTTGACAAACAGTTTAAACTGGATGCCGTCCAGTACTATCATGATCACCGTGAACTGGGATTGGTCGGCTGTGCATCAAATCTAGGCATCAGCCAGCAGTCTCTGTCCAGATGGCAGAAGGAGCTGCGGGAATCCGGTGATCTGAAATGCCGTGGATCCGGCAATTATTCTTCGGATGAGGCAAAAGAGATCGCCCGTCTGAAGAGAGAATTGCGTGATGCCAAGGACGCGCTTGATGTGCTAAAAAAAGCCATAAACATTCTGGGCGAATAACGGAAGCTGTTTATCTCGAAGTTACCGTTAAAGCAGAAAACGCAAAAAAAGCAGGACGCCGGGTTTCTGTTTCCGGAATGTTAAAATATTTAGGCGTTTCACGGTCAGGGTATGCCGCATGGAAACGGCATATACCATCCGATACTGCCAAACGCAGGAAACTGCTCAAGGACAAGATCAAAAAGATTTATGACAATTCTCATCAGAATTATGGTGCCCCTAAGATCACAAGGGAATTACGTAAAACAGGGGAAAACATTTCTGAAAAAACTGTCGGTAAATACATGAAACAAATGGGCATCAAAGCCCAATGGATCCGTCCATGGACAGTAACAACCAAGGATTCCGATTTCAGTAATGAATTGCAAAATATCCTTGATGAGCAGTTTAATCCTGAACGTCCAAATGCAGTCTGGTGTTCAGATATCACATATATCTGGACGATGGAAGGTTTTGTATATCTGACCAGCATTATGGATCTGTATTCAAGAAAGATCATTGCATGGACGCTTTCCAAAACATTGGAAACATCCTGTGTGATTGAAACTATAAACAAAGCAAAAGCAAAACGCAGCACCGAATTACCTTTGATCATCCACAGTGACAGAGGCAGCCAGTATGTATCGAAAGAATATAAACAGGCAACAGCAAAAATGAATCGAAGCTATTCCAAGAAAGCTTTTCCTTGGGATAATGCCTGTATCGAATCCTTTCATTCGCTGATAAAACGGGAATGGCTGAACCGCTTTAAGATCAGCAATTACAAACATGCATACCGCCTGGTATTTGAATACTTGGAAACGTTTTATAATACCAAACGAATTCATAGTCATTGCGATTATATGTCACCCGATGATTTTGAAGGATTGTATCAACAGGCAACTTTGGAATTGCTGGCAGGTTAGAATGAGAAAAACTCATTTTAACTTGTACTAAATCTTGACATAGGACCATTATTGATTGGGATGAATTGTTAGAGAAAGGTGCAAAAACAGAGACAGTATTTATGATTGCTCAATATTTGTATTTGGGCATTGTAACTGACACAGGTTGTTTTAAGAGAAGCGACAAAATTACATTTGATATTGCAAGTCACTTACTTTCTTTGGGAGTGAAACACAAAAAGGTGGTAAGAGCAACGATGTCAAGTACTATGGATGAATTGAGGAGACAAAATTCGCTAATTGACAAAGTGAAAAGTGCTTCTAATGGAGATGTTACATATGTTTATATGAAACAGGATGAAATGTGTAAAAGAAATTATACATATCATGATTTGCATAAATTGCCAGATTTGTTAAGAGAATTGGAAGGTGTAAAAATAGCATTTGTGCTTTTCCCAGAAGAGAATGGACTCTACAAGTGTTCCATGCGGTCAAAAGAACATGACATAAATGAATTTTTGTCAAGTTTTATAGCAGGAGGAGGTGGACACAGGAATGCTACATCATTTAAGATCTGCACAGATGATCCAGATACCGTGTTAGAAAATTTATTAGATGCATTGGAATCGATATTGTAGATAACATAAATATTGGGAGGAGAATTTACTATGGATAAATTGATACTGCGCAAAATGGATTATGCAAAAGATTTATTAGTATTATATCAGTATATGATGGCTTCTATGACAATAATGGATATTGGTGCAGTGGAAGCAATGAAGGGACAAAGTAGGCTTTGACAGAAATCTAATTGCAGATCATAATCGAAAATGGTAGTATTGAAGAAATAATAAAATCACTAAGCATGAAAAAGGGAGGCATTTATATGGAAGCATTTCAGGAACTACAAGATGAAAAAAGACGTATTGAATTTGCGAGTTTATTGGGGGAAACGCCTGATTTTTCTAAATTGCGGCAGATTGCAATATTATTTAATGAGCAAAATAACACAAATCTGAATGTTGCTGGGACAGACAAAGAATTGTGGAAAAGTGTGCAGCAGTATTTTAGAAATCTACTGCGTGATAGTTAATAGAAAAAGGTGTGTGCAATGGGTGTTGAAAATCTAAAAGAAGATAAAAAAATTATTGTTGTAGTTGGAGTACATGGAAACAAGGCTAATAAGATATTGGAGCAGATTGTAGCAAATTTTGCATGCGCTTATCCTAAGAACACAACATGTAGAAAAAAACGTCTGGATGAAAATGAAGAAATGTATGATTTTGTTTCGAAGGACAAATTGAAATACATGATTGCTAACAACATGTTTTTTGATTATTATAAAATAGGCGATAATTGGTGGGGAACAACATACGAAAATTTGAACTTAGCATTATCGCAGTCTGCCACAAAAAATGTAGTAGTCAGGATTAATGACTACGAGATGGCAGAAAAATTAAAAAATATATATAAGAATAATCTTTGCTTATTATTTGTTGAGGCAGATGAAGATACAGAATGGATGATTGGCGATGAATATTTGGCAAAGAAAACTCGATGTCGAAAGTCTGCTGATTGTGTTCTGGATATTTTTCAACATGCAGGAGGTGAAGAAATAGTTTTTGAGAATATTGAAAACGCTCTTTCTGTTACTCGATCATTTCAGGGGAGATGACAATGTACATATTTAATGATGATATATACGATAGGAAGGGAACGGTGAGAATGATGGATGGTGCTGATACAAATAGTATGTATGAAAAAATGGTGCTGATATACGAAGAGTATATTAGTAAAAATAATATTGATGAGGAAAAAATAATTGATACAATAAAGGTTAATGATACGGCATTGGATTTAGCGATTGGACGAAAACAAGCCAGTTTTGTTCTTCTAAATAAAACTACATTGCGAAGGATTCTTACTATTGGGACAATTTCGTTGGATAGCATTCAGCTAAATGATGACGGAATTATTCCAGAAGCACATCAAGCCGATATAATATCCACCGTATTATATGATAGAGCTTTTGGTTGTGAGTCACCAAAAAATTTATGCAGAAATATGACAAGTAACTTTAATGATAAGCTTAAGGTGGTTGTGGATATGATTAAAAAGTGAGTTGTTACCGGTTATGAGAGCAATAATAAATAGGGTGGAAAGATAGCATAGCATTAGGTTGTTTTGCTATCTTTTTTTGATTGATAAACCACTCATTGTGTGGTAAATTGGAAACAACAAGAACCATTCATTGAGTGGTGGAAAGGGCTGATGTATATGACACAACGGGAAATCTTAAATGCAGCGAAGGAGCAGGCAGGAATGACGCAGAAGGAATTTGCCAGATATTTCGGGATTCCATTGCGGACGGTAGAGGGATGGTTTACCGAGAAAAGGGAAATACCAGACTATTTACTCCGGCTGATGTTGTACCGGTTGGAGATCGAACACAAGGTAAGCAATCTGTCACAATATGTCCCATTCCCGGAGGAGAAGTAGTATTTAACAGACATACATTTTCAGCAACCTATTTCTGTTTCACACATATCATCGGATAAGTGAAGTGTATGAATGCTAGAGAGGAGGGGTGAACTATGAGCAGAAAACAAATAACAGGAATTATACTGGTCTGTGTCCTTATGTTATGTGTACCGAAGACAGCCGATGCGAGATCTGTTTGGAAGTTATCGTCGGCGGCAAAGTCATTACAGGCAGGACATACCTGTAAAGTGTCGGTGAAACATCTACCAAGGAAAGCAAAGGTCAGATGGAAAAGCAGTAAGAAATTTGTAGTAAAAATCGTAAAGGCAGGGAAAAAGTCGGTTAAAATCAAGGCGATAAAGCCCGGCAAGGCATATATTATTGCAAAATATAAAGGAAAGACAAAGAAATGCCGGATCACGGTAAAATCAAAGTCGAGAAAGCGCAGTAATCCGTCCAATACGGAATCTCCGGTCATGAATGCCCGGAGTGTGGCACTTTACTATATTGAAGATAAGTATAAAAGCTATGTACCATGCGACGCAACGCATCAGTACGAATTTCAATTCAAGGTGAATGGAACGAAGCGAGAAGTGGATCGCTGGAGGCTGACCGGAGAAAATGCAGGATATTTTTCAATATCGGATGATGGTGTGGTAAAAGGCATTATGGAACCGGCAGGGAATGACTCTGGGGTGGCTGCAACCGCGGAAGCAACATTGGAGGATGGGCAGAAAGTGACAGCAGAGGTTAAGCTGTACGGTGAATCGGACGGGTATGTTGAACGGCTTTTGTCAGAGTTTGAAGCGAAGTATATTACCGGAGCGATGACTGAACGGGAAAAGATGGAAAAAGCCGCATGGTACATAGGAGCCACCACAAGCTATGAGTATAATCAAGCGGACTGGAGGCTGTTGTTATTTGCCGGTGGCGGGGACTGCTATGCAAGCCGTGTACTCCTTGCCAGGATGTGTAAACATATGGGTATCAAAGCGGAGGAATGCCGCAATTATGATTATCACGGAAGAACACTGGTGAAAGCAGACGGCACCTATTATCTTATTATCACCGGTTTCGATGAACCAAAGCCGAGGAGCTACATGATCTCAACCATAACCGACGAAAGACAGTTAAAGAAGATCATGGACGAGAACGGACTGACACCGAAGCTGTTTGAGCAGCAAGAAAAGTAGATTTTTGTAGAAAGCCTGTAAGAAACAATGGTCTTGTGTTTCGGTGTTTATACTCTGAGACAGAGCCAAGGATTGAGGCAGAGATTAAACTTAGCAGAAAGAGAAGGGAGATAATACAATGACGAAGAAGGATATGACACTGCTGATTGAGGCAGAGGATGCGATCAATGATATGGACAGGGTGTTAGTCAGCCTGACCAGTATGGGACACTCCGATGGTTTGTTCCATAAGATGGACAATGTGTATGAGGTCATTATGAACAATTCGCACGAGTATTACCAAAAGGCGAAAAAAGAAAATGATGAAGACATAGAGAGCTTATTTTATCATATTGTAAATAATCAGTATCTGCTGGCTATGGATCGGGCGGAGATACTGCTGGAGGGGAGAATACGGGTGGAGAACTGATTGTAAGAAGAAAGGGGCGCAGGAGAAGTCTTGCGTCTATTTTAATTTGTTAAAGATATTTCAAATTGTCTTTGAAGAGTTATTTCTAAATTGAGAATGTATGAGGCTTATGTTAATATGGTTATATGGTGTTGTGTATGGAAACAGAAAGAACTTGAGAGGTAACAATGTAGATATGAAGATGATGAGCGATTTGCACAGTCATTTGGGAAGCTTGTGCTGATGGCACAGTCGGAGGAAGGCGAGTAACATGGGACTATTCAAGAAGAAAACTGATGTAAAGACCTATGATAAGAAAAATCTGAAACCTGTGATCAAAGCAAGCATTTGTAATGGTGAGCAGGTTGCAGGATTTAAAAATATACATACCGGTAAGATAGAAGAAGTGATGCTGATAAAAAGTCCGGCAGATCTCGAATCTTTTAAGGTAATGTATAGAATAGAGGAAGATATAGCAAAGGAATATTGATTATGAATATACAGATATTTGGAACAAAGAAGTGTAATGATACCAAGAAAGCAGAGCGTTTTTTCAAGGAGCGTGGCATTAAGTATCAATTTATTGATATGAATGTAAAAGGTATGAGTAAAGGCGAGTTCAATTCGGTTGCACAGGCGAATGGTGGTCTGGATAACATGATCAACTGGGATGGCAAAGACAAGGAATTGCTGGCTTTAATTAAGTACATAGTCGATGAGGATAAACTGGCAAAGGTACTTGAAAATCCGCAGGTGATCAAAACACCGGTAGTTAGAAATGGAAAGCAGTCAACACTCGGTTATCAGCCAGATGTCTGGAAAGGATGGAACTGATGATGAAATTTGAATATGCTAAGTATTTAGAATTGATTCAGAAGGATGAAAGAGAGGCAAATGCCTACAAGAATCAATTTATACCAGATTCACTCTACAAGTATCAGCCGATAGGTTCGAATAAAATGACACAGAAAAGAATTCGAACAATTAGGGAAGAAAAGATTTGGGCATCAAGAGCAGAGTTTTTAAATGATCCATTTGAATTTAAAATGCTTTATGCTGATCAAAATTCCAAAGACATTAAAGGTTTTTATGATGATGTGTTAGCTCGAAATGAGATAATTTGCTTAAGTGGTACATGGAACGATAAGCTGATGTGGTCTCATTATGCTGAATCTCATACAGGAATGTGCTTACAATATAAAATTACAAATAATTGGAAGGACCAGATTTTTCCTGTTACATATGTTGCACGGAGGCAATGCTGTACTAGGGAATTGAAGCAGTGGTTGAAAAATAAAGATTTAGTATTAGAGCAAATGACCAAAAATATGGGAATGGATGGCATGCAAAGAAAAATAATGCATTCATGTATGGGCATTATGTATATGAAAGATAGTGTCTGGAAATATGAAAAAGAATATAGAATAGTAACTAGAAATCATAGGGCAATTGAAAAAGAAATGTTTGATACATATAAAAAAGAAAAGGGGAGTTTACATAATACAAGTGAGTTTGATTTGGAATTATCAAGTATATTTTTGGGAATGAATTGTTCGGTTGAAAATAAAAACAGAATCATTGAAACTGTGCAGAAAATTAATGAAAAGAGAGTAAAAACTGCTATTGGACGGAGCAGAAAAGACAAAGCGATAATGTATAAAGTTTTGGAAGATTTGGAGGAGCTTGTTACAGTGTGGCAAGTATACCCAGATAATAAATTAAAATTAAAATGTGAGCGAATTAAATGACAAATTATATAAGATATATGGCTGAATAAAATAGGCTTTGATAATAAATCAGACATAAAATTAGTAAATCGCTTAAGAATACTGATAAAAAAATACACAAAGGTATGGAAAGGATGGAAGTAATGGTAAAGAAGGTTATACACGATCCACTGTTTTTAGCGCAGAAATCAGTGGATGCAACAGAAGCAGATAAACAGATTGTGACTGACTTGCTTGATACACTGAGAGATAATTTGGATCGGTGTGTTGGCATGGCTGCAAATATGATCAGGGTGAAGAAGAATATCATCGTAGTTGCAACGGGACCATTCCAATTTGCGATGATCAATCCGGTGATAACAAAGAAAAACGGTGCATATCAGACAGAAGAGGGTTGCCTGTCCTTAATGGGAGTTCGTCCCTGCACAAGATACCGGGAGATCGAAGTAGATTATCTTGATGAGAATTTTAAGAAAAAGCACGGTAAGTATTCCGGCAATGTAGCACAGATCATTCAGCATGAGATTGATCACTGTCATGGCATTGTGATATAGTCTGGAGTTAGCTATCTTGAATGATGAACCACTCCTCCACGGTCATATCGAGATATTTCGCCATCCGCAGGCAGAGATCGATGCCCGGAACAACCGTATTGTGTTCAATGTTAAAGATGCTTTTGCGGCACACGCCGAGTGCTGCCGCAAGGTCATCCTGGCTGATATTCTTTTCACGGCGTATTTCTGAGATATTGTTTGTCAACATTGAAATCCCTCCAAAGTATATTAAAATCTGAAATCATTTCTGTGAAATATGTGCCGGGGAGAGAAAATCCGGCAAATTTCTTTCCTCAGGCACCATCTATAGCATATCAAATATGCTGTCCCATAAAAGGGACGATCAGCATACCACTCTGCCAAATATCTTAAAACTGTTCTCTTTTCGGATCCGGATCGGATCATATTTTGGATTTAAGGAGACAAGGGAGAAACCTTCTCCGCCGCAGTTCAGTTTTTTGCAATAGGCATTTCCGTCCAGATAAAAGATGCCGATCTCGCCGGGAGCAATTTCTTCCGTCTGCTGTACCCATACGATCTGACCGTCGATATACTGCGGCTCCATACTGTCACCCTGAATGCGGACTCCGAAATCAGCTTCCGGGGCAACTTCATTTCCAACCTCGATCATCTCATAATTATCACTGTCCAGAAAAGCTCCGGTGCCTGCAGAAGCAGGAAGATCATATAAGCGGATCTCCCGGCAGGACGGAAGCACAGAGCGGTCTTCTCTTGCGTAATCGCCGGATTTGACCAGCAGTGCTATGTATTCTTTTGCTTTTTTGATCCCTTCTTCATTCAATTCACTAAACGGATCATCCGGCGTATATTCCCCGATAAAGGTATCATAAATATTGGTAATGCCAAGAATCTTGCAGAGTGCCAGCAGCTGTGTGGCATTTGGCTGGGTAACATTCCGCTCCCAGGAGCTGACGGCTGCAGGATTGATAAAGTATCCAAACTGTTCTAATTGCTTCGTGATATCAGGCTGTCGAAGCTTAAGTTCTTTACGCCGGTCCTGTATAATTTTTCCGATTGTATTCATTGTGATCTCCTTCTTTATGTATGGTTTCTGCCAGTACTATATACAATCCAGAGTGAAAAATCAATCACAAAATCAACTTTAAGACGAAATGAGTAATATTTTACACTTGAAATATCGAAATAAATGCTTTATACTAACGACATAGAAAAACGAACTAATGTTCTGGTGTGGCGTTTGTTTTTTGTTTAACCCATATAGAAACTTGAAAATCAGCAGGAGAAAGCAGATCATGAACAGATAGTTTGGCTTAGTGTGTCGGAAATTATTTGTTGTGTATGATCTTGCGGCAGGTTTATTCCCTTTATCTGCTCAAGATGAGGATACATATGTATATGGAGGAGCGCAGTTGGTAAAAGAAAAATTAGAAACGGAGAAGAATGATGGTTTTATAGAATATCGGGTACATTGTCCGAAGTGCGACAGGATTTTATCTAATTCGATCATGGATGGCTCAGAGCTGTCTTTGACATGTGGTAAGTGTAAGAGCCCGATTCATATGTTTGCATTACAGGGTTCTGTATGTGTGGTCGCCGAGAATACGGTTAATACGCAGGCGGTGTCGTGCCTGGTTGCGAGGTTTCATGCTTATGGAAAGCGGCTGGAGCATAGATCATGATAAACGGTTAAGCGGAAGAATAATAAGAAAATTTAATACAACAAGAGATCAGCGGCAAGAGCTACGAATTTGTTGAGGACATCAAGGTGGTTAGTACGATGATCGAGAGTTTGTTAAGCGGTTGAATTTGACAAAGGATCATTAGGAGCCGGACAAAACGAGAGTGGATGATACAGGAAGATTTCTGTATCTATCTGTAATTGTTTTGTCCGGTTTTTGTATGAGAAAACTCAAATTTTTTTGTCATACTGCTTATGAGCGACGAAAAGAGCAGGCTGCTTTCGTTTTGTTTGCTCCGGAAAGGAGTGAATGATGAAAACATTAGCAGAGATTGGGGAGACATTAGCGGTGGAGCGGGAAAGAGCCGGATATACACAGGAGGGCTTGGCAGAAAAGATCGGCGTGACGGCAGTATCCATCAGCCGCTGGGAAAATGGAAATAACATGAAGATAGATATGTTTCAAAAGATTGTGTCTGCATTAGGAGTGTCTGCGGATTCTATTTTAGGAACGGACAAGAAAGATGACAGTATACCGGAAATGATGGCAGCACTTCCGGTAAAGGAACGGCAGATAGTTTATCAGACTGTTACTTCCATGATTTCGGCAATGCTGGAGAACTAAACAGAAATGATAAGTGGTTTAACAGTTCTGATATTCCTGTATCACAGCATATCCGCTAAACTTTAGATACAGCTAAGGAATGCTTACCGGTAGGACTTCCGGCAAAACAATGTCAGGAGGTTAGGAAAAATGCATAACGAAGATATGCAGGAAATAAGAAGTTACAACAAAGTGGTATATGGTGATCAGGAAATTGCGAAAGAGGTCATGAAACTTCCGTGGTGTCATAGGATGGACATCATATTTGTCAATTTCGGTTCGATAGCAGAGGATTGTCTGATCCACAAAAGCCGTCCGGCAATCGTGATCAGCACAACAGAGTACAATAAACAGTCCCCAGTCATGCAGGTGATCCCCATGAGCAAGCAGTTAAAAGGACTGGATAAAAAATATCATGTATTCGTGGATCATACCGATTGCGAGAAACTGTGGGAGTCCGGCATGGCGATGATAGAACAGATGCAGACTATAGACCGTGCCCAAATCAGTCATCCGATCGGAAGAGTAACGGATTCCCGTTTGATTGAAAATCTTGAAACAGCAGTTTGTTATCAGCTGGGAATGGAGGCTTCGAATGATACAGGAAAATAGAAAGCAGCAGTCGAATGTAATCGTACCGGATCATATAAGGGATGCAGATTATACGGAGGATGATCTGGTCTATGTTGTGCAGGAAACCGGCATTCTGATCCGCAATCGAGGCGGCAGAGTGTTGGCAGAACTGGCAGCAAAAGTGAAAATATGACGCAGAATATGGGAAGGTAGGCGAGGCAGATGGAATATGAAGGATGGAAGGCAGGACAGGCACTTAGAGATGTCCGGAAAAGCCGTCATTTAACGATTGAACAATTAAGCGAGAGGGTAAACAAATCACCGTCACACATCAATCAGATAGAACTGGGAAGCCGGAAGATGAGTGTGGACCTTTTGTATCTGTTGATGACGGCATTACATACGGACGCCAACACGATTTTGGGGATCGCACCGGAAGAAGATGCCAGCCGGAAAGAGACAGATAAAAAAGAGGACAGCATTGTGGATCGAAAGCTTAGTATGCTGGAGCCACAGCGAAAGAAGTATTTTGAAAGTGTGTTTTGCAATATGATCGATGCATATCCGGCATAGCAAGGAGGAAGAGAGAAATGGCACATAAAAGAAGAGCAAAGAAAAATATACGCTGCATTGTCTATCTGGCAACGGCTGCCGATGAGGATACCGTGGATCGGAAAGAGCAGAAGCAACTGCGTTATATCAGGGAATATGCCAAAGCCCATCAGCTGCAGATCGTAAAGGTATTCCATCGAAACATACTGGGACAGATGGACACGAACAGGCATTATCAGAACATTGTAAGACGGATCCGAAGTGGGGAAGCAGAAGCAATTTTACTGGCAAATATGGGAATGATTTCCCAAAGTCTGCCGGATGCATATGGTAAAGTGGGGCAGATGCTTGAAGCCGGGGGCAGAGTGATCACGGTAGATGAGGGAGAATTGAAGCTTAACTTAGCACCGATAGGAGGTTTGGCAGTATGAAAAAATAGAAAACGGAGATCTGGTTTATGTAGATCTGGGACAGCACAGCAGGAGCTGTGTTCAGTCAGGGGTTCGCCCGTGTCTGGTCATTGGAAGTTATTATGCTTCAGATGCATTGAATGTGTTGCCCCTGACAAAGCACATCACCAAAAGTATAACCCTATGCATGTCCGGCTTAATCGGGATGATGTAAAGGGGTATTTGGCAAACGATTCATTGATATTAGTGGAACAGATCACAACTGTGGACCGGCGGATGGTGATGGGAAAGCTTGGAAGGGTATCAGGTCAAAGCAGTATTATGGAGCAGGTGAGAGATATACTTCAAAGGAGATTCTGCTTTGAGGTATATGCCGGTGCTTCCGTTGAACAGACCAGAGATGGTGGAGAACGGATGCCGGCGGCAGATCAACCTAAGGTCAAGCAGGCGGAGGAAAGACAATCATGACTGCCGAGCAGCAAAAGGAGGAAAATAAATCTATGACAGTAGGACAAAAGATTAAGTATTTTCGCAAACGGAAAGGCTATACACAAAAAGAGGTTGGAGCACTGCTTGGCTTTTCGGGAATATCTGCAGGTACACGAATGGCACAATACGAAACCGGAGTACGAGTCCCTAAAAGTAAGACATTAGAATCACTGGCAAAGCTGTTCGGAGTCAGCTCAACCGCTTTATCGACACCAGATCTCAATACCCCGGAAGGATTAATGCATACTTTTTTTGAAATGGAAGATATGTATGGCTTGTCAGTGTCAGACAGCAATGGACAGATTTGCTTTGTGATAAGTTCGTCGGAGTCTGAATCTGCAGATATCTTGCTACAGATATTATCAGAATGGGTGCTGCAGAAGATGAAATTAGAGATTGGTGCGATCACGAAGGATGAGTACGATGAATGGAGATATAATTATCCGGGGAAAGTATAAGAAGCCGGATAAATGTATATTTAATAATGGAGATAAAGGGAAAAGGCTGACTTAAAAAAGTAAATTCCAGTGCAAGAATAAATTTCACTGGCTTTTAAATTTTGTTGGTTTTATGGCATGAAAAATACGCTACTGGAATTCAGAGTGTCAAACTAAATTCCACCAGTCTACCCCATTTCATTATTGGAAAGGATAGATGTGTAGAAAAGAGATGCTTTTGCTGATATAATTATAGATTAAGAAACTGATTGTAAAAAATAAAATTATGAAAGGCTGAAAAAATGGAAAAAATTACAGATATTGTTTTTGACAAGATTGTTGATCAAATTCTGGATTTGGCTTGTGGAAAGACTAAAACAGAATTTGAAAATTTAATGAACCAAAATAGAAATCAAAAAATACTTGAACATTGTATAAAGAAAATTGCAGATAGCGATTGGTTCAAAAATGAATTTCCAAATGTTGAGTTCTGCTTAGATCATAATAGTATTTATTCTATTGATGATAAAAAAATTAGGATTGGATTAGAAAAAAGAAAAATTACAGAGAATATTACAGAGGCTGCTAGGCATTGCTTTATTTCCGATAATGATGATGTTACAAGGATTTCAGAGATGGTGACTGAGCAATATGTACAGCAAGCAAAAACCACAATGCAATTATATGAGATTATTGAACATCAACAACAAAATTATGAAAACTTAGATGGAGCAATTAAAGATGTAAAACAAATAATTATCTCAAATAAAAGAAAAGAAGAAAAGCTACTACTTGAAAAAGAACAGTTGCTTAAGCAAGAATTGTCAAATGAGGTAAAAAACTATATTTTTGATATAATGAATAGATATTTGCATTTTATATGTAAATACAGTCCAGAAATGGGAAATCCTTCAAGATGTGCAGAATTTGATGTTGTTCAATTAATGCAAGTAAAAATCAAGGAGGTTATTGATAGCATCAATTCATATGTAAATAATGATTTCTGCGAAAAAGGCGTCCGAGTGTTTAGCACTAATGGTCTTAGACATGTGGAAGAAGATGTGGATTATTTTAAATTTATGGAATTTGGATTTAAGAATGCAATTTTGGAAGATACAAGAAAGATTCTTGACTATAGAGATATTATTGATACGGAAACCTATGTATATCTATTAAGAGTGCGAAATGCCTTAAACGGTCCTCTTTTTCCTTCGTTGTATGAAATGGGTCAATATAATATCATTAATTGTAAAAAAATCAGTATTGATGTGGAGTGTTTTAGAAAGGAGCTATATTCATTAGGCGAAAATATACTAAGGCTAAGTAAAAAGTTCCAAGAGTAGTTATTGGAAATATAATGGTATAGAGAAATGCTGTAATCTAGACTAGATACGATTTTAGATTTATGCTAGCGTAATAGATAAAAGTCAATCCTATTATGTTAAGAAACAATCGTAACTTTCCGTTTCATTTGAAAGGCAAAAGAGAATTTTATTGTTTATAATACTAGCAATCTGAAATAGTAGAAATATTGTAGTGGGACTTTTTAATAACTTAAAAGTGGCATAAATAAATGATTTGGGTGGGGCAGCAGAACAATTTTATAAAATGTAATGAGAAGGAACCCATTAGAAATTGGTGCGATCACGAAAGATGAGTACAATGAATGAAGGTTATAATTATCCGGTGAAGGTATAAGAAACTGGATAATTGCATATTTTAATAATGGAGATAAGGGGAAAGGAAAAGGTTTTTCTTGAAATCATGAAACAATCGTGTTATATTATTAGTAGAAAAGATGCCACCGATAGACGGTTGGCCAAGTAAATTATAAGTGAAAATAGCCGCTCAGTTTACCAGACCGGGGCGGCTATTTCTGTGTCTTATCAGTATCCTTACCAAGGGAATATCCTAATCCAAAGCAGGTTAAGCCGAAGCTTTACCAGACGGTGTGAAATTTTTTCTGTAAATTCAGATTTTCTATGATAATTGATGTGGCTTGACGGCAGTTTTCTGCTGTTAAGCCATATTTATTTAATAGCAAAAATAAGCTGGTATGTCAATAGTACCCAGAAAATCTGGGCATGTATTTACTCTTGATATTCCAGCTTTTGTTGCTATATCTGCATCCGGTCAGGGTACATGATTTCCAGCTCACCACGAACTTTTCCCCAGTTTCGGATTGGCATTGTCCACTTTTTGGCAATCTCGAAAGTTCCCAGATATAGAGCTTTCATTAGTGCCTGAGAGCTTGGAAATACGCTGCGTTGCTTGTTCAATCTACGATAGCAGGAATTCAATGATTCTATGGCATTTGTAGTGTAAAATGCGGTACGAACTTCCTTGGAAAACTTGAAAATCGGAGATATTGCATCCCAGTTTTCATGCCAGCGATTCATCGCACTTGGATACTGACCAGACCATTTTTCCGTTACAGACTCTAACTGCTTTCTGGAAGCTTCTTCATCTGCAGCGGTATAGATTGTCTTTAAATCTTTTGCAAATGCTTTCATATCCTTGTTTGCAACGTATTTAAGCGTGTTTCTCACCATGTGTACAATACAACGTTGCTGCTCCGTTTTTGGAAATGCTGTAGAGATTGCATCCTTGATACCAGTCAAACCATCGGAGCAGAGAATGAGAATGTCCTGAACTCCACGATTCTTTAAGCTGTTCAATACAGACAGCCAGTACTTACTGCTTTCGTTCTCGCCAACAACAATGCTTAGGACTTCTTTCATTCCATCTTCATTGATACCAAGCACAACATATGCTGCAAGTTTCCTGATTACACCATCATCACGTACTGAGAAATGTACAGCATCAATAAAAACAATTGGGTACACAGGCGACAATGGACGATTCTGCCATTCCTCGATTCGTGGAAGGAGCTTATCCGTGATATCCGATACCATTCCTTCGCTTACCTCAAATCCATAAATGTCCTCTATGGTTTCTGAAATCTGTCGTGTAGTCATTCCCTTTGCATACATTGAGATAATCTTGTCATCAATCGAAGAAATGTCTTTTTGACGTTTCGGAAGCATCTGTGGCTCAAATGAACTCTGACGATCCTGAGGTACATCTACCTGAAATTCACCATATTTACTACGAACAGTCTTGGATTTCGTACCATTACGGTAGTTAGGCTCATCGGATCTTTCATAACGATTATAGCCAAGATGGTCATCCATTTCTGTTTCAAGCATATCTTGAATTGTTCCGGAAAGTAGATCTTTTAAGGCATCCTGAATATCCTCAGCAGACTGGATATCGTACTCCTGAAGTAATCCCTGAATAAGATTTCTTTTTCCTTCGGTCATTGGTTTTGGTTTGTAAACTTCTTTTTTTCTGTTTGCCATAATAAAAGGCCTCCTATGATTTTAATATTTTATCATAGAAGACCTTTATAGTGTTGAATTTACAGAGATTTTTCACAGGCTCGCTTACCACTGCGATAAAATCAATAATACTCATTGGCTCAGCCCTCCTTTCGTCAGATTCCCAAATGGGTTTCTATGTAATCGGAGGGTCACAGTCCCTACGGAGAGGGCCAACCGCCTACCGTTATGGTGGCATCCAATAAAATTCTAACATATCGTATTGCTTTTTTCAATTATACTTTTAAAATCCGCACGATCTGCACAATTCCAAAATGCAAGGGGAGATGGAACATTACATTTCTTTGGATTCCCAGAGATATTTTGCATCATCTAACAGCGAAATAAGTGCTTTTAGCATAGCTGTGAAATCTTCCTGCAATTCGTTGATCTCATCTTGAAATAAAGCGACGTCTTTCGGTATGATCTTCTGATTGTCGAAAGAGATGATGTTTTGCTCCAGATCAAGAAGTCGATGATACAGTAATTCGACTTCATCAACTAAAGGCAGGATTGTCTCCTTTTTCCCTACGACACAGATACGGTCGTATAAGCAGCTCCTTGTATAAAAGATTTTCTTAGAAAGTCCGCTTGCTTTGATACGGGCTTCGATTTCTTTGCGTTCATATGGTGATGGTCGAAAACTGATTGTTTGGTTTTTATGTACATTGCTCATAGTCATTCCTCCTGAATCTAATAGTGTGATTTATCATTTTGCGTGTTGTCTGTTCATAGTCAGATACAACTCATCGTGAATAGCAAAACAAGTAGATCATATCGAATAGCCAGTAGCAGAAATTGTTACTATTTTGCTACTAAAAATTTGCAAAATAGTGAGTAACAGCAGGAATAAGCAACAAAAATCAGAACATTTACCGCAAAATACGAAAGAATATTACGGGATGACTAAACCCCCGGGACGAGTTTGAATAATGTACATGAGCCAAGAAATGCTGAATTTACGGCGTTTCTTGGCTCGTTTTATGTTGTGTGACAATCAAATGACAATAATTTGCAAGAATTATATGAAGAAATTTAACTTATGCTTCATCATTCAGGTTAAGAGTTATCTCCCAATTGTCATTTGTTCCATTTGCTAGAGCACCACGATATGCAGGATGAATCTCCCATGAGTATCCACGATCACCTACATTTGCATTTAATAAGTAAGGTGATTCATCATAATATACGCGTTCGATTTTGCCGGATTCGTTGCGCTTTCTTCCAGTTATAAATCCTATTTTGTATAAAAAATGTGCTATCTGATGAAAATCAGCGGGACATAACTTCTCACAATTTGCTTGGTATATGCTTATATTCATGTTTTGTTGTATATTTTTTATTTTAGCATGTAACTCTGCGGTCGAATAAACATATCGTTCAGCAGATTTGCTCTGAAGCTCTTTTTGCGTAGGAGCCATTCGAATTAATAAATCTTGTAGTTTTGGAAGTTGATTTATATATTCGTTGACTAAATCTTTTAGACGTTCTTGTGAATATGTTTCTAATATGGCTAAAAAGCACGAAGAATCTATAACAGTAAGTTTTTTACGATATGCTTCTTCTGCAATACTATGACATAACTTTACCATATCTCTTGGTTTGCGTCGGATTAATGAGTATATTACACGGTGTGTGGGAGCGTTAGCCCAAACACGAGTGCTTTTGTCAAAATATGGGACAAAAACAAAATTCAAGTAGTTCACAATATTATATTGTAAGGTCTTTTGGTCGGATGTATTAATTTCATCAAAAGGTTCGTTGAAATATGCACAAATTCGCTTTGCTAGTGTTTTCATAATTTCTTGATTATTCCAGTGACATTTTATTAAAGAACTTTCAAATTTATCAGAAAACTCTTCGTTGCGTATCATTTCATAGACATCAGTACGCAATGCTATACGTACTGAAAGACCATCCATGTCACTAGTCATATCACTTAAAGACAAAAGCAAGCTTTTGATTTTTAGTACATCTGAGGATTTACCTTGCCAATCTAAGTCGAAATCATCAAAAAAGAGACGTATTTTTTTGTTGGCAATCATTCTTTGTAAGGTATGTTGTTCGCCACAAGAATCAGAATCATTGTCTAAAGAAATATATTTTTCAAACATGGGTTTGAGAATTTTTGCTGAACGTGAAATAAAATCTCTTGTTGTGTATCCTGTATCATATGCCCATTGTAATGCTTTTTCATAATCTTCGCCCATTGCAAAACTCATATGTGAGGCAAGATTCATTATTACGAGTTTGCTTATAGAACGTTTCCATAAGGTCTTGAGTTGGTATAAATTATCAGAATTTAATATTTCTGAATATAGCTCTGACAAGTCATCCAATCTGATCCATATTGGGACAATATCTGTATTGGAAGTTTCGATAAATGCCATTTTTAAAAGAGCAGATTTTCCAGTTCCTTTTTCGCCAGTTACTATTTGCAATTTTATATCAGACATAACATCTTCATATTGTATAGTTTTGTAGTAGTAAGATGTTAATCTTGAGTTGTCTTCTTTTCCGGCATCTTCATGTCCAAATAGTTTAAGTCTATTATCCTTTTTAAAGGTTTCATAATTTGTATTCATAGCTGTTCTCCTATATATAGTGTAAATATTGGTAACATAGCATTTCTACTTCGGCTTCCTTTTCCTCTTCACATAAGAGAAATCTGGAAACAAGTCTTTTAACAATTCAGCAGTTTCTTCTGCATCGTCATCCTCATTCATATTCTGAATAAGTAACTGGTCGTCATCATCAGGATTCAACGAAACAGTATACTCTTTATTCGGGTCTGTTGGGTTCATTGGGTATTTTACCTCTTTGAGATAATATTCCGTTTCTGATATTTCTCCATCCTCTAGCTTGTCTCGTAAACATGCCCAATACTCAACCATTTTTCGGAAGCTATCAAGGTCTTCCTGTGGACGAGGACCGGCACTTGGAAGTCTCTCCTTAAATTTGAAACATACTTCACCATCTTTCATAGTAGGTCGTAATCCATATGCCCATTCAATGTCAAACAGTACATGAAGTGCACTGAAAATATTTGCCACATCAGGGTCAGATAATGCATAAAAGCTGACCCTCAGATTGTTTGCAATATTTAATAAAGTTGCTTCATCGGGATATCTGTTTCCAAGTTCATAGTTTCTGATGGTGGATTCGTTTAATCCACATTTATCTGCTAATTCCTTTTGCGTCATGTCAGATGCAATTCTGAAATTTCGAATCAAATAGCCTACTCGTCTGGTGAATTTCTCGCCCATTTTTACTGCTCCTTATAAGGTTAATGAGGGTTGTAGCATGCACGACGACACGAGGTACAAATCATGCATCTGTGTACATTATATCATTAACAGTGCAAAAATGAAATGTTTTTCAACAAAATGTATTAACAGTACAAAAATGAACTGTTAATATAATACACATCATAACCGTTCAGGAATGAACTGAATAATAAAAACGAAAGAGAGGAAGCATTAGCTTATGGAGAACAAGAGATTTTTGACAGCACAGGATGTCATGGAAATGCTGGGAGTATCACTATCGTATTCCTATAAACTGATACGAAGATTGAATGCAGAACTTGAGGCTGATGGATTCGTGACAATAAAAGGGCGTGTCAGTACACAGTATTTTATGAAGCGAATCTACGGGCTATCTACGAATAAGGAGGTGGGATAGATGGCGGTTATCAAAAATAATAAGACCGGAATGTGGGAGGTGAGAACCTATTATAAGGATTTGACCGGAGCAAGAAAACAGAAAACCAAGAGGGGCTTTGCCAAGAAGAGCGAAGCCCTTGAATGGGAACGTAATTTCAAACTGAAAGAAGATCAGAGTATCAGCATGAGCTTCAAAAGTTTTGTGGATATTTATCTGACGGATTTAGAACCAAGAATAAAACGCAATACTTTTCTGACAAAGAAGCACATTATTGAGACAAAGATTCTGCCTTATTTCGGGAAACGAAAGCTGGATGATATTCGAACCTCGGATGTCATCTAGTGGCAAAATGAGATTATGAAGCTGAAAAAGGATAATGGGGAGTTATTCTCCCCTACCTATCTGAAAACCATCCATAATCAGCTCAGTGCCATATTAAATCATGCCGTAAATATGTATGGTCTGAAAGATAATGTGGCACGAAAAGCCGGGACTATGGGGAAGGAAGAAAATAAAGAAATGGAGTTCTGGACACAGGATGAATTTCAGGCATTTTTAGAGTGTGTGGCAGATAAGCCAATTTCCTATTATGCATTTGAAATGCTTAATTGGACAGGGATTCGAGAAGGTGAGCTGCTTGCCCTGACACCGGCGGATTTCAATTTTGAAAAGAAGACACTCCGGGTAAATAAGTCATATCAGAGGCTGGAAGGCAAAGATGTGATTACAGACCCGAAAACACCAAAGAGTAACAGAACAATTGTCGTGCCGGATTTTCTTGCTGTCGAGGCGGAGGATTTCATAAGCAGTCTTTATGGAATAAGGGATGATGACAGGATTTTTACTATTTCAAAAAGTTATCTGCATCATGAGATGGATAGAGGTGCAAAGCTTGCAGGAGTGAAGAGAATACGGATTCATGGATTACGACATTCGCACATTTCATTGCTAATCAATTTAGGATTTTCTGCATTGGCAATAGGGGAAAGAGTCGGGCATGAGGCAGTAGATATCACATATCATTATGCACATTTATTTCCAACGGTGCAGACGGATATGGCAGCACAACTGGAAACGGAAAGGGAGGCGTTAGTCAATGTCAGAAAAGAATAAAGACGATAAAAACAGATGGCGAAATGTGACAATAGCATTTCGTATGTCGCCGGAGGAAAACGAGGAGCTGAATAACAGAGTTAAGCTCAGCGGATTTCGCACAAAGCAGGATTATATTATCCAGAGTGTTCTTTATCAAAAGGTGGTTGCTACAGGTAACCCGTTGATGCTGGTACAATTCCGGCAGAACCTGCAAAGGATTGAGCGTGAACTTGAAAGAATAGAAAAGGCATCGGATATGGATGGGGAGTTACTTACTCCTATCCGCTCCATGCTGGAAATATTGGAAGGTTTCAAGGAACAACCGAGAACAATGGCAGATATGAAACAACTTACAGTACCAAATGAGGAATAACAGATATTTTGTATAAAGGAAGTGACTGCTATGAGCGAAGAAACATTATTTGAAAAATTAGGTGTGAAATACATAGAAAAAGATGGCATTTTTATCCGTTGGTTACATTAGGTGGAGAGGAGCACAGTACAGATGTTGGCAAATATGGTCGTATGTGGATGATTTACATACAGAAGGAATATCCGCAGCGATACAGAAGTCTGGTACGATTTGGAGAATTACATGACAAAGCAACCGAGGTAAATGAAGTGGCTTATGAATTGCTGGAGGATATTGAAAATGAGTGGTTGCGTAAACATAAACCAAAGCAGTCGAATTCTTTTGTGGAAATGTATCGGCTAAGGACTCAGGCAAGAATGATAGCAGAGGAAGTAGTTCTGCATGATGTGGTGAACTGTTTTCATTGCAAGTAATCAAGATTTGAGGATGGAAAATGCAAGGCTTGAGAGTCGCAAAGATAGACTTCGTATGGATAATCATGATTTGAAGCAAAAGCAGTTACAGTTGCAGACCGATAATGAAGAACTGGAATAAAGGCATGAAGATTTACAATATATGAATAGTAAATTGGTGAATGTGAATGGTCAGTTGTCCGCTGATAATTATTCTCTGGAGCAAAGGAATGATGCGTTGTAATTGGATAATCAGGCATTAAGACAAAAATATAATGATTTGCAACAGAATAATGTTCAACTTGAAAAGCAACAGAATGAGCTTAAGAGCCATATAGAGCAGATGGTGCAGTCGGAGCAGTTATTACAGCGTGATGTAAGAAAGTATGATGAAGCACCGGAGTGGCAGTTGCCGGAACCGGGAGCATTTGCAAGTGCTAAGTCATTTCGGGATAAGGTGGTTATACCATTTGTGAATAAGCTTAAAACACTGATAAAGAATCTGACAATCCAGTGTGTAAGGCTAAAAGAGGAAGTCCTGCAATTGCGAAAAGAAAAGAAGAGATTGTCAGAGGATGTGGAGTTTTACAAGGGCAAGATTAAGGATATGAGTGATAGGACAGAGCTGTTGCAGGAAAAGGCTGATGATATGGAGTGTGTGAAGAGATATGCCGGTGCAGAGCAGATTGATACGATTATTCGTAAGGTAAAGGAACAGGAGCGTACAGAGCAGCAGATAAGGCGGTATGACAGGTCTTAGGGGACAAGATAATGGGAAGGATGGATTGATGATATGAAAGATAATCGAATGGATAATATCGTAGAATGTGCTTATAACATGGATAACGGCTATGTTGAGGTGTGGTTTACAGATGGAAATATGTTGCGGATAAAGTGTGAAGAAGTGAAGGCTGCTCTGAGGACAACGGAGCAGTCACTGGCGAAGCTGCATAGGTTGTTGGATAATAAGCCGATAGAGTATGTGGCAATGACTTTGTCTGGGGAGATGCAGGCATATTGTGATATTGAGGATGACATGGTTAAGGAAATGTTTGGGACGATTGTGCAGGGGTATCTGAAAAAGGGGTATAACCGGGCTACGGTGGAGATGATGGCAAGGGAGTTTTTTAGGTATGAGAGCTAAAATTATGTTACTTAGATATTTAAAAATGAAAAAATATTGAGGTAAGGTGGGCAAGGTCATAGTTTAATGATATAATGAAATAAATAATAGATAGTGTCAAATGACATATGAAAAAACGAAATAATAATAAAGGGGTGATAACATGTTAAATGATGTTTCGGGAATAAAGTTAAAAGGTGGAAGTTTTGAAAATTTAACAGATTTAAATATACTAGACCCACGAGATGGAAATAAAGTAAAACGTGTTAAAGGTGCAATTGTATATGGTAGAAATGGTGCAGGAAAAAGTACAGTTGCAAAGGCTTTAAAGAAAGTAATTTTAGGTGGCTATACTGATATTATTGATGCTAATGTGTTTGATAAAGATGGGACTATTATCAATTTATCAGAAGATGAAAAAAAGCATATATTTGTATTTGACGAAGAATTTGTTGACGCGAATGTAAAACTTCAAGATACAGGATTAAACACAATAGTCATGCTTGGACAACAAGTAGAATTGGCAGATAAAATTACAGATGCACAAAACGAATTACACATTGCTAAGCAGCAATATATAGATCAAGAAAATATTATAAGAAATGTTTTTGAAAATAGAGATAATAGTAAGTCTCCGAAATTCTATCAAATGAAATTGAAACTTGCACTACAGGGAGATGACTGTTGGGCGGGAAGAGATAAAATCGTTAGAAATGGTCGCTCTAATACAGGAGTGAAAGATAACACATATAAAAAATTTATAAATTTGGCTCCGCAGAAAAGTAGGGATGAATTAATAATTCTTTTTGATAAGAAATTATTGGACTTACAGAAAGCAGAAAATGGAGATGCTGTAATCAGAAATGTAATTCCTCAAATATCGGTCACATATAATGATTCAGAGGTTAAAGAATTGCTATCAATGAAGATAGAAGAGCCAATACTGTCGGATAGAGAAAAGTATCTTTTGAAATTAATTCAAGACGGAAAAAGTGACATGTTGGCAAGTATGATATCAAGCTTCAATGATGAGAATACCAAACATTGTCCATATTGTTTGCAACCTGTAGATGTAGAATATAAAAAAGATTTAGTGGAAAGTATTCAAAAAGTGTTAAGCAAGGCTGTTGAAGAACATCAAGCGAAATTGAAGAAGTTATTGATGCCAGAAATAAGTATAGATTTGTCTGCATTTGTAAAGCTTGGCAATGTGGTAGATGATTGCATTCAAGTTATAGATAGTGTAAACACAGGTATTAGAGAAAATAACGATAAAATTAAAAGAAAAATAGAAAATCCATATTTACCTATATTTATTGGCAAAACAAAGGTGAACGAATTATTGGAGACGCTTAAACAGCAGCTGCAACAGCTAGAGGATTTACGAAATGCATATAATAGCAAGATACAAGCAACAGAGCCAATAAGAACTGAAATGGGTAAAATAAACGATGAAATAGCACATTATGATATAGCACAACTTGCTGCACAATATTCAATTCAACAGCAAGAATATGAAAATGAAAAGACTAAACTTGCAGAATGTAACAGAGTATTATCACAAAAACAAGAGGCTATTGACCGTTTAGAGGCTCAAAGAAAAAATATACATGTTGCATTAAATGTAATTAACAATAGCTTGAAATATATTTTTTTCTCTGAGGATAGACTTAAAATAGAATATAGAGATGATGAATATGTACTTCTATCTAATGGACATAATGTGAAACCAACTCAAATATCATTGGGAGAAAGAAATATTATCGCATTATGTTATTACTTTGCTAATATTATGCAAAATCAGGAATTCGAGGAAAGCCATGCCCAAGAGTATATACTATTAATTGATGATCCTGTATCAAGTTTTGATATCGAAAACAAAGTTGGAATTATGTCATTTTTAAAATATCAGTTGGGGTTGTTTTTGCTTGGAAATATAAATACCAAAGCTATAGTAATGACACATGATTTATTGAACATTTTACGATTTGGACAAAATCTATGAAGAACTAATTGAAAATTGTAATGAAAAGTTTTCTGGTAATAAAATGAAATTTAATAGATTAGAAATGGCAAAACAAAATATCAAACAATTTGAATATAAGAATCGGCAAGAGTATACGGAATTGATAAAAATAATATATAAATATGCACTTGGAGAGGCAGAAGAGTATGAAATTATAATAGGAAATATAATACGACAAGTGCTGGAAGCTTTTTCAACATTTCAGTACAAAAAAATATAGAAAAGATTTCAACAGATTCATTTATTTTGAATGATATTCCGAAGCAATATCGAGCTTATTTCAATAATTTGATGTATAGATTGGTTCTACATGGAGGAAGTCATAGAGAAGAGCAAGTTAAAGCACTAGATGATTTAAATTTCTTCAGTGTGATTTCTTCGGAAGAGAAGATACGAACGGCAAAAGATGTTTTATGCTATTTATACATATTGAATGCTAAGCATGTATTATCGCACTTAAAAGATAGTGGAAATAATGTTAAATCAAACTTAGAACGGTGGTGTAGCGATATAGAAAATATGTCTGTAGCATAATACAATTTATGCTGTGACAAATAGTGGCTCCATTTTGGCTCTAAAAATTTTAGGTGAGGTACACAAAAATGTGAAATAAGATGAATATAAAGAATAAAACTCACAAATGTGTACTGAGAAACAGCCAAATAAATCTCTCAGCCCAAGAGTTTGAGTAATGTAACAACAGCGGGAAGCCTTGTAAATAGGGGCTTCCTGGTTTTGATGTAAGCAAAATTGTTGAGTGATTTTGGATAATATTCTGCTTAGTGTATATAAAATTGCAAAGGGGATTATGAGAAATGAAGATTGATTTATTAATGGTTGATACTTTTGAAGACAGTGAATTGGAATTAGAAAAAAAATTACATTTATTTTTGGAAAAAACGGAACTGGAAAATCGACGTTTACAGAGGAAATTAAAAAAATGACTTCAGATTACGATGTTTCAGTCTTTCAGGGATTTAGGAAAGTAGGTATATACTGATAAACAGCTCTTTAACAGTGCAATGTAATAAGATATTTAATTTTTGGAAATTAGAAGAATTGTTGTGGTAAAATTTAGTTGTAACACCCCGACCTAATGAGTTATAATCTTACTAGGAAGCGAGGTACACTACATTGAATCAAAATTGCGAACCGGAATTCAAGAAATTCGTGGGTCTCCATCTTGAAGAGGGAAGGCCTGCAGAGGTGTTGCTGAAGAATGTCAAAATAATGAAGAAGCCAAAGCTGAATATGATTACATGATTAGATTTGATAGTAAAGTGTATATTAATAAATAATCTTTCTTGGAAAGCGAGGACACTATGGAACTTGAAATAAGCGTAGAGGATTTATTAAACAAAAGAAAAATTGAATCAGACCGCATAGAGTTTAAAGCGGGATGGAACCCGGATGACATCTATCATAGTGTTTGTGCATTTGCAAATGATTACAACAATGATGGTGGTGGATATATTGCTGTCGGTGTTGAAGAAAAAAATGGAGTGGCAGTCCGTCCAGTGAAGGGAATTCCAGAGTACATGTTGGACGAAATTCAAAAAGAAATGCTTAGTTACAATAATATGATTGCTCCGCCATATTTCCCTAAGGCGATTCCGTTGGAAGTTGACGGAAAATGGATCCTTGTTATTGTGGCGAGAACTGGACAGCAGCGTCCTTACAAATCACCAGATCACGTTACCGGTAAAAAGGACAAGAAATACAATTATTATATTCGTTATCTAACCAGTTCTGTCAGGGCAAATTCAGAGCAGGAAAGGGAATTGATCAATATGGCAGATCAGACTCCTTATGATTGCAGAGCAAATCATAAGGCTGTTTTTGATGACATTTCACCTGTTCTTTTGGAAGATCATTTGAGAAAAACAGGTAGTAGACTGGCAAAACAGGTTAAGGAACGAGGCGTAGAGGAGATATTAGAAGATATGCAGTTACTGGTAGGACCGCCGGAACTCCGTTATATTCAAAATGTGGCAATCATGATGTTCTGTGAGCATCTGGACCGGTTTTTCCCATACACTTATGTTCAGATGACGTCATTTCCGCAGGGAAGTGTAGAAAATCCAAGTGTTAGTGAGGATTTTCCTAATATCACAGGCTCCGTACCACAGATGATTCAGGCAACAATGGAACGATTTAGAAATCTTTTTATACGAGAAAAAGTAATCAAGGTTCCAAATCAGATGGAGGCTTTGAGGATTAAGAATTATCCGTATCAGGCAATTGAGGAGGCTGTTGTTAATGCTTTTTACCATAGAGATTATATGTCTTGTGAGCCGGTAACAATAGAGATAGAGCCGGATTGCATTAATATTATGAATTTCCCGGGAATTGATCGGTCTATATCTGAAAAGACTATAGTGGAAGGTAAGCGATTTGTTTCAAGATACTATCGTAATAGAAGATTGGGGGAATTTTTGAAGGAATTGGACTTGTCAGAAGGTCATTCCTCTGGTATTCCGACAATACAAGAAGAATTGGAAAAGAACGGTTCTCCACGAGCGGAATTCTTTACAGATGAAGATAGACGAGCTATGAGGATTAGGATACCGATTCATCCGGCGTTTTTGGAAGAAAATAATGGGGTAGTAGAAAATGATGAAAAGGCGACGAAAAAAATGACTAAAAAGATGAAACAATATTCTTTGATTTTAAATTTTATGGCAGATGGAGAATGGCATAAAACATCGGAGATTACTGAAATTCTTGGACTTAAAGACACGAGAACAAAGGAGTTATTAAAGGAATTGGTTTTGTTGGATAAGCTTGTGGATAACGGAAAAACAAAAGGGAAGCAGTATAGATTAAAATAATTCGTCGCTGAAAAGCGACGAAAAAAGCGACGAATTAAAAAAAGATAGATATATATAAGCAACAAGATTTACGGTAAAGGAGAAGATTCTTATGGAGTGTAGAAGTACAGAAAGAAGACAATGGATTGTTAATAAATATGATGTGGTGCCGGTAGCACATATTCAATTACTAGCAAATCAAACCAAGCATAGTGATGCAGGTGCCATGATTGAAAATGATTATTATATTTTTTATGCGACCGATAAGGCAAGTGGAAAAAGAGAAATTATCCAATGTGGCATAGGTGCAGCAAGAGATTATGGTGAAGGAAATATCCCCGTCCAAGGAGAATGGAGAGATGTATATAAGGGTGAATTTGCAGGTAAGGGTTAGATAAGCAATAGAACCGAAAATATTTAACGAAGTGATTATTTGTTTTTTTATTAAAGAAAGGGGAATATTATTATAAAAAGACAGAGGAGCAATAATATGGAAAAAATAACACTTGTTGCAATGTTAACAGATTATGATGATACTTATGAAATAACCTATTGGCAATGTTGATGCATTGGAGTAACACATTAATGAAATTGATGCAAAGATACAACAAATGCCGGCGTATAAAGCAATTGAAAATCTTCTTAGCGATTCAAAAGGAATGACGTTAAAGGATATTATAGAAGTTAACCCTGAAATAATTGAGTATCTTGCAGTAGATAAGCTGATAGAGATATATAACTTGAAAAGAGAAAATCCAGTAATCGTCGGAATTGTACTGGTAGCGGTAGATATGTTACTAAATTTATAAAATGCGATGATTGGTAAAGAGAAAGGAATATTTTATGGATACAAAGATATATATTTTTTCATTAGATTATGGAAAACGTAGTGAAGAAAAGATGTTTATAAAAGATATACTAAGAAATTTTGATGAAGATACAGTAGTGGGATGTGGGATTTTTGTTAATAATAATCCCTATGCATTGGAATTATTATTCTACGTTTCTATCGAAAAAGATGTTGCAAGATTTGAAGAATTTTTAATGCAAAAATATAGTAATAAAAAACGTATATTTAATTATTTTATGGATGATATTGTCAGTTCATTTATGCAGAGAGGATATAATTCAATGACTTTTCTAGATGAAAATATGGTAGACTTGGTAATGACGGACGAACAGAATTCACTATTTCTTTATCCGAGCAGACAGATTGTTCAAGAAATGTGGGGTGGTGTTAGTATGCAAAAGGATACAAGAGTATTTTTATCTCATTCAAGTAAAGACAAGAAGGTTGTAGACGAAATTTTTAATCAATTTCAGATAAATGAAATTGATGCATGGTATGACAAGTATCAAATAGAGCCAGGAGATAGTGTTACTGAGAAGATAAATCAAGGACTAGAGAAAAGTGATATTGGTATAATATGTATATCAAATAATTTTTTAAATTCCGCAAGTGGATGGACGAAAAATGAATTGAATTATTTTATACAGAGAAGAATGCGTAATCCAGATAAGCCTTTTATTGTGGTAAATTTTGATGTTCCTCATAATGAATTACCACCTTTAGTGCAAGATTATAAGTATATAGATTTTTCTGAATCTGATGCAATGGAAATATTAGTAAATTCTATAAAAAAGCGTTTAAATAAATAACAAAGTTGTAAACTGGTATAGAGAAAAAATTATATAAAATTTCGAGAGGTAGCAAAGGCGTTGATGGAGGCATTTAAGACAACGTATACTAGAAGAATTGCGCTATTGGACGAATTGCAGAAAGTTGAGAAGAAATTGTGAGAAGTGTTAGCAAAATGTAAGCAAAAAATCGAAAAATTTAAAAAATCGTTGGAATAGATGGGTAAAAAATACCATATACCCGAACTATAGAAGCGATAAAACACAAGATATAGATGTCACAATTGAGTTTGAATAGCAGCCACAAGTCTGGGAAGCCTTATAAACACGGCGTTCCCAGATTTTTTCTTTTTCTCTGCTACTAATTTGCTGCTAAACACATTTTATTGTGCTGTCGTCAGGATAATCACCAACTTGTTAAAATATGGTCCTAAAATGTAATTTTAAATCTTCAAAAAATATAAGTGGAATATTGAAATTGTGCATGGTACAATGAGAAAGAAAAAATTTGAAGTTGACGGAGGAAAATGCATGAGTGATTTGTATGTTTCAGATTTAGATGGGACATTATTGAGAAGTAACGAAGTAACCTCTAAATACACAAATCAAGTAATCAATTCATTGGTTGAAGAAGGGATGATTTTTTCCTATGCTACAGCTCGTTCTTTAGTTACAGCTAAAAAAGTGACCGAAGGAATAAATGCAAAAATTCCGTTGATTGTGTACAATGGAGCCTTTGTGATTGATAATATTACAGAAAAAATATTAATTGCTAATTATTTTGATGATTCGATACATTCCGTGCTAGAAGATTTATTTAGCAATAACGTGTATCCTATTGTTTACGCATACATTAATGGGGTGGAAAAATTCTCGTTTGTGCGAAAAATGTGTACAGAGGGTATGAATAGGTTCCTCGAAAGCCGTAAAGGCGATGTTCGAACAAATGAGGTAAATTCATTGTCTGAGTTGAAAGAGGGTAATATTTTTTATATTACCTGTATTGATACACCGAAAAAACTTATGCCTTTGTATGATAAATATAAGGAGAAATATCATTGTGTATATCAGACGGATATTTATACAAATGAACAGTGGTTAGAAATTATGCCGTTAGACGCATCAAAATCAAATGCTATAAGGCAATTACAAAGCATGTTGAATTGTGAAAAGCTAATTGTGTTTGGTGATGGAAAAAATGATATAGACATGTTTCAAATGGCTGATAAAAGTTATGCTGTTGCAAATGCACACAATGATTTAAAACAATATGCCACAGAGGTGATTTTGTCGAATGACGAAGATGGTGTTGCTAGATGGCTTGAAGCAAACTATAAGCAATAGAGGGCAACACAGAGGCTGGATTTGTGACATTTAAGGAATGGATCCTGGCCCTCAAAGAAAAACATGAGAAGGATAAGGTGGTTCCAGGCATGGAACCAACCGGTGAGATGGTATAATAAAGTTGTAACACCAACACTGGAATAAATGATATAATCAAAATGAAAGTGAAGGTGATTAAAATGGCAAACACGAACAAACGTTATGAGCCTGAATTTAAAAAGAAGATGGTCCGGCTGGTATTGGAAGAAGCAGAAAAAGAAGTTCGTTTCCTAAAATAAAGCCATAGCCACCGCTGGTGGCATTGCATTCTTCGCAAAGGAAATTTGGCGGTACATTGCCGGAGGGTATGCCAACACCCCAGAAGAGCATTCAGCAGATAGAAAAAGAGCAGATGCAGAGGCTTCGGGAGAAGGCGAAAAAGGAAAAATAATGTTGGATGAATAAATGGAAACAAAGGAATTAGTTGGAAAAGGAGTACTGCTGTGACAAAGAAATTATTAGAGATGCAAAAGGGTTTCCAAACCGCATTTATTGATGCCTCTTATGATTCTAATTTAGCATATAAACCAGAGTTTATATACAATGATAACAAAAATGGCCAGAAAGTTTTTTCGACAATAGAAGATGAATTGCTGCATTGTGATCGCTTTGCGATTAGTGTTGCGTTTATAACGAGAGGCGGTGTTACACCACTTTTACAGACACTTCAAGAACTGGAGCATAGTGTAAGAGAAGATATTTATCAATATTTTGTATGTACGTAAATACAGAAACGAGGTTGCTATGAAAACAATTCGGGTTGTAGCTGCTGTAATACAGGCAGAAAATGCCGAAGGAAAACCTATGATCTTTGCTACCCAAAGAGGATACGGGGAGATGAAAGATGGTTGGGAGTTTCCTGGAGGCAAAATCGAAAAGGGAGAAACACCGGAAGAAGCGTTGAAAAGAGAAATTATAGAGGAGCTCGAAACTGAAATTGAAGTTTTAGAATACATCGATACAATAGAATATGACTATCCTACTTTTCATCTTTCTATGGAGTGTTTCTTTGCAAAAATTATAAAAGGAGATCTTGTGCTGAAGGAGCATGAGGCTGCGAGATGGATGACAGAAGAGGAACTGTATTCTGTGGAGTGGTTGCCGGCGGATATTTCATTAATTGAAAAGATTAAACGAACATTATCTGTATCATGCAATTAGATGTTTACGATTTCCTACTATATATCGAATTATATTAATTGCGTGATATAATCTTACACCCTATGAAAGGACATACTATGAAGAAAAAAATAATTATTACGATAACACTGGTCTGCATGATACTATGCTCGTTTTTTGTTGTGGGAAATATAGCATCGAATCCCCAGAATCATCAAAAGGCGATCAAATATCTGGACCAGAAGAAAGCAAATGTTTTGAAATTAACCGCGTTGTCGACGGCGTCGTCGACAGCGATCACTATGATACCGGGAGATACGGCAACGCCTATCGCGACGAAACTGGCGGATCTTACTTCATGGTTTTTGCTGATCTTATGCACGATTTTTTTGGAAAAATATTTGCTAACGATAACAGGCTATGCAGCATTTAAAATCCTGATACCGATAGCACTATTGCTTGTGATAATAAGAATTTATTGGCCAAAAGATATTTTGGTTAAATTGGCACTTAAATTAGGACTGTTTGGATTGTTCTTGTTTGCAACTGTGCCGGCAAGTGTATTTGTATCCGATTTGATCGAAAAAACGTATCAGGTTACATTGGATGCCACAATGAAAGATGCTGAGCAGACAAATGAAACGATCAAACAAGAAACGCAAACAGATGATTCCAAGAAAGCTGCAGATGATCAGAATAACAAAGATGGACAAACACAGGCGAACAGTGAGCAGAAGAATCAATCTATTTGGAATTCGATCGTAAATGGTGGAAAAGAAGTGCTTGATGACACGAAACAATCGGCGCAGGATATTGTTTCGGATATCACGTCGTTTGGTTCTAAGAAAATTGAGGAATTGACGAACAAAGCGGAAAAAACGCTAAATAATTTTATTGAAGCGACCGCTGTAATGGTCATCACATCCTGCATTTTCCCATTGTTGGTTGTGCTGTTTTTCTTTTGGCTGATGAAAGTGTTCTTAGGGATAAATATTGATGTCAGCAAATTTACGAAGCCGGGAAAAAAGGGTACTAAGATGGCGGTCGTGGAAGAAAAATAGTAAATTAGCAACAAGATGGAAAATTCCTTACTGGCTGTAAGGGATATTAACCATAAATATATTGTAGTAGCTAGGGATAAGTGATTAGTATGAATAAATTGCTGAGTTTTCTTTTTCGCCGCAGTCAATGTGAATATGCTGTCGAGTTTTGCCCGCGTTGTGATGCGAATCTGACATTGCAGAGGGGATACCGAAACGACCTTCCCTATTGGGAGTGCAAGGGCTGTGGCGAGATGTTGATCAATCCAAATATTGATACAGAGACCAATATTGTATGGCTTTGTGATGAGTGTGGTGCAATGCTAAATGTGCAGACAGGATTTCAGGAAGATTGCGGAGAATGGGAGTGCACAAAGTGTGGCTTTGCTAACGCACTAGAAGAGCGGACCATATATTTATCACAAGATGAATATCGGATGTCTCTGCAGAATCCATATAAGGGGATGAAGGACGAGGGTGTATTATCACTGCTTTGCTATGAAGAAATAGAATCTGTTGGTGGGAATCAAGATGTTATTTTGATATGTGATCGAACGGGTAAGACGTACATAAAAAAACAGCTCACGATATTTGATGCAAAGGTATATGAGAGTTTACGGGAACATCCAATAGCACATATGCCACAAATCTATGGGATATATCAGGGATCAAGATATCTGGTTGTTGTCGAAGAGTATATTGAAGGAATGACTCTTGCTGATTGTCTGCAACAGGAAAGAATGTCAGTATATACGGCAGTGCGGATTGCGAGGGATTTACTTAGGATATTAATAGACCTGCATACACGGGATGTACCCATTATTCACAGAGATATTAAACCATCTAACGTAATGCTTGGTAATAATAACGAGGTGTTTTTGTTAGATGTCAATGTAGCCAAAAAATATGCACCTGATCAACTTGAAGATACAAAATTATTGGGGACATTATATTATGCAGCTCCGGAGCAGGTTGGCTTTGGACATGGAGCGTCGACGCCTAAAACAGATATATATGCGCTCGGCGTATTATTAAATGTTTTAATTACCGGTAAATTACCCAAAGAAGAAAAAGCGAAAGGGGAGGTTTGGGTGATCGTTGATCGATGCATCAAGCTGGATCCGGAAGAACGATATAGCGATGAAGAGTTATTGAGTGTGCTTAATACATATTTGGAAAAAGGAGTGTGAAACTGTTATGCAGGAAAAGTCGACGGACGAACTGGATGCTCAGCTAAGAAATACCACGCCAGATTGCATGGATAAATATTATAAAGAAAATCGATATTATATTGCAGAAACTTCGAAGGCGTTTACATATTATATGAAAGATGTTATTGATAAGAAAAATCTCGCATTTTGTCATTCCAAATTATATTATAAGGATATTTATTCCTTCGCAGGAGTGTCAGAGTCGTATGGAGAAAAAATACTCAATATGGAGAAGCATACGAAAAATCGAGATTTGATTATTCGATTTTGTGTGGCGGGACGATTTCAATTGAATGAAATAAATACTGCACTTAAATTGTATGGGATGAAACCGTTATATGCCAAGGATAAACGGGATGCATGCATTATTGTGGCAATTAATAATCGCAAATATGACATGGGTGATATTGATGATATGCTTGTAAAAAATGGGCTGCTTAAATTGTCTGCGGATGGTTGATTTAATAGCTGGCAATTGGTGCATTCAGTTTTAAGTAACGGAATACACCATACTCTGTAAGTACGATAACATCAGAGTGTCCTGTCAGGCAGTAACAAAGAGACCAAGGTAGAAAAGAATAACAGCAATAATAATAATCACAAATACAATTCCAATATTTTTTTTGATAATATCAAACATCAGTTCGCCTCCCTTACTTCAATATTACAATTTTTATATTCCTTAAAAGAATGTACAAAATTAGTGATTACTTTTTTGGCATTAGCATATGCAAGATCATATATACCATTATCAATAGCATTTTGTTTGGCATTTTCTTGCATTTTTTTCTCTTGTGCATTTATTTTGTCCAAAGTAAGAGGTGTAAAACAATTTTTGTCTTCTTCATATACTTTTAATGAAGAACGGTCGACTTCGGCCTTTAATATTTCCGCTTTAGGTAGTTCTATAATTATTTTTTCACCTACATACTTCGGAGCTTTAATTTTTCTAAAATCATAGCCGGCATCTACAGTGACATTATATGTATAGATGTATTTATTTTGTGTGAATGGTATCTGTATATTGGTGCCCCAAAATTTACGGGAATCATTGATTTCATTAATCATGGTTTCGTGGGCAGATTGCGTTGCTAATTTTCCAATGTTTTCGAAGGAAAGCTTGACAGGATCGGAACTGTCGCGAAGACTGTATTTACTTCCAACATAGAACCCGACGATTAGCAAGAAAATGCCTAGGATTGAAATGGAGGATATCAATATTATTTTTTTGTGCATACTTTTTTTCGAAATGTTCTCCTTTTTTTCTGCTAGTATCTCTTTTTGCTGTAATTGTGTTTCTTGCATTTCATGCCTCCTTGTATTGTGTTACATATATATTGTTGCTGTATAATATCATTAGAATGACAATGGAATAATCACTCTTCTCGCTCGTTTGGACGAATTACTTTATATCCATATGATTCGAGAATTTCAATAATATCCGGGGTGATATTTACCGTAAGATCAATATCTTTATATTTCATGCTTCGTATAATTTGATGCATGTCATTGACAGTTACTCCCAGTATATTAGCAAGTTTATACAGATTGTCACGATCTGGAATCCCCCCGTCTGTTTCCCATTTGGCAATTGCTGACTTGGAGACATTAGTTTTCTTTGCCAATTCTTCTTGCGTCATCAACATCCTTTTTCGACGAATTGAAATGAATTGACCTAAGCTCATTCCCATTTTTATTTCACTCCTTTGCACTGTATTTATGATATAAAACCTTGTGGTATATTTCAAATTACTTTTTGATTACTCTACGTAATCTTTTTATAATTATCAACCCATTTTGCAAGAAACATCCACACCAAAATAGTGGCGATCTGCATATGAACATATATAATTCACAAATACATGAATCAAACACAAGATATGTATATTTGCATTTTACACTACTTCGGTTTATCATTAACAGTAACAATCAACCTATAAGTGAGGTGATCATTGGGAAGATTGCAATGATAAGATTATAGACAGGAGTGACAGAAATGTTTTATGTACCGGATGGAACACACCGTTGTGGATTATATACTTGTGAAAAATGTGGTAGCCGATTTTTGGATATTAAGGTAGGTCCAAGTCTTGTATGCCCGTATTGTGGGGAAGAGCCGGATATGGAAATTGGACCGGATGAGGAAATGCCAGTGATTTCAGAAGATGCCAAGCTAGTCAAAATGCTGGAGGGCGAGGAAGAGATTGAAAAGTATGATCAGTTATTGAGCCTTGCGTTGACAGGTGGAGATTATAACTGGATATAAGCAGTTATAGTGTTTGAAGATGGAGAAGATGAAATGACAACAATGTTGGATGCTTGGTTTGAGGAGTGTGTGCGCTTTTTGGGACAGAATGATGCATGGCGTGATGATGCAGCATTGATCGGACAGGAGAAAGGTCGTTCTTTGTCAGCATTATGTTCGTTGCGGTTTCACTATACGATGTGGAAACGTCGAACCGGAAATGCAACAGAGTTTGCTACGCGTTATGATGAAATGATGCAGATGGTGGAAATGCTGCAAGGTGATAAAGACTATCCGTATTGGAAGTGTTTTATGAAGTTTTTTATTTGGCTGAGTGCAAGTCAGTGGCAGCAGTTGTGGGATGATGTTGATGCTGTATTGATACAATTATAGGTTACTCAAACTTCCCCTACCGGAAGTTATTGCACAACCACATATTACTTATTATGTCAATGACTATATAGCATTTTGCACCCACCAAAAAGCGATTTCTGCCATCTGAGAACTATAGTAATTGCCTTGCCGCATTTTCGTTTTTCGTGATTTCTAGATTTTGTTATCTCTGATGATTGATTTACATGCCTTTCGGAAACTCGAAGTCCCGGAAGCGAGGTAATCATCATTTTTGAAAGGGACTTTTGCGCTCGTCGTTACTTATGTCTCGTATTTCAGAGACATTAAGTAACGTGACGTAGCGCATCGTAGCGAAAGCGTCCCGTCCAAAAATGGATGATACCTTGCTAAACCGGGACATCTCAGACACTCCGTCAGGCATGTATTCATCAGAGATGTAACAAAATAAGAAATCACGCAAAAACTCTGCGTTCTGCGGCAATTATCTTAGTTCTCGGATGGCAGAACAATTTAGTTTGTTGGCTGCAAAATAGTTTATTTATTGCTGACATAATAAGTAATATGTGGTTGTGGAGGATTTGAAGTAGGGGAAGTTTGAGTAAGTTATAGATCTCAAACATCGCACAGACTGTGTTAGAGTAGTATTTATTAATGTGATCGAGGTGAAAATAAGATATGAAAATATATATTGATGCGGACGCATGTCCGGTTGTCTCTATTGCGGAAAAAGTTGCAGCTAAGTTTCAAATCCCGGTGACTCTTTTGTGCGACACGAATCATATTTTGCAGTCAGACTATAGTGATGTGATCGTGGTTGATGCGGGAGCAGATGCTGTCGATTATAAATTGATCAGTCTGTGCACGAAAGATGATGTGGTAATTACGCAGGATTATGGGGTCGCAGCGATGGCACTGGGGAAAGGAGCGGCGGCGATTCATCAGTCTGGAAAATGGTATACGAACAATAATATCGATCAGATGTTAATGACCAGACATCTCAACAAGAAGGCGCGACGTGCCTCTCATAAAAATCATGTGAAAGGACCAAAAAAACGTACAGCGGAAGATGATAAGATGTTTGAAGAGTCTTTTGAAAAATTATTGGCTCAAATTTCCCATACCGGAAGTATTGACTGAACCACCGATTGCTTATTATGTCTCGTATTTCAGAGACATTAAGTAACGTGACGAGCGCATCGTAGTGACTGAGATATCAATTTTATATCTGAAAATAATAGCACAAATATTCAACATTAGCCATTTGTTATCTACAAGCATATTATAATTATCATTTAAAGCATTATTTTCAAGACTGATACGTTAATGTCGCAAAAAGTTATCCTGATTTGCAAATTCTTGTAAGCATGAGTAATCAATTTGATATTTCTCTTGATACATTATTAAAGGAGAATTCGAAGATGGTACAATCTATGGATAAAGAAAGAGCAATGGGTATAAAAAATCAAAGAGTGACAAAAAAAGTATTTCAGTATATTGAACAACTGAAAAATATTGATACGAACTAAGTAGATTTGCAGTATATGATAAAAGTAGATGCTTCATTTAATAATGGGTGAGGCTTCTTTTCGTTTTGCTTATGAGTTTGAAGTGTTGGAAATTCATGTAAATTTATAGACATTTTCTTATCTTAAAGCTATAATATTAAAATTATGTGGAACAGATAGACATTGATTTTAGGAGGTGATACAAATGAAAAAGCTAAAAAAGAGATTCATTGTTCCGGTAGTGGTATTTATATTGGGCATGTGTGCGTTAATCGGTACGATATATGTAGTCGGCGAGAGTCAGGAACAGCAGAACAGGACAAATGCAAAGCTCAATGCGATGACATATACGGAGCGTATATATGGCGAGCTTATGGAGGGAATAGGAGTTACCGATACCTTAAAGCAGGTTGTCATAAGTGGTGATGGAAATATAAATAAGTTTTATGATATTGCAGAAAATATGATGGACGATTCGATTCAGAGTATACAGATAGCACCGAATGGAGTTGTGAATGAAATATATCCAGAGGATCTGAATGAACCCGGCAAGATAGATCTGATAAATGATAGTGACAGGGGAGAGATTTCGCGCTATGCGAGGGATAATGACACTGTAATTATGCAGGGACCATTTGAGCTGAAGCAGGGCGGATATGGTATAGCAGTGCGCAATCCGGTTTATTTGGAGGATGAAAATGGTAAAAAGAGCTTTTGGGGCTTCACAATTGTTATACTGAAGGTTCCGGAAATTTTTTCTGATTCTGTAGAGGCTCTTTCCAATTTTGGATATAAGTACAGTCTGCAGAAGTGTGCTTCGCCGTGGGATGATACGTATGAGTGGGTTTACGGTTCAAAGGAAGCGTTGAACGATCCGGTGATATATGACTTTGACGTGTATGGAGGCAAGTGGAGGCTTGAGATTTTACCCAAGAGTGGGTTTTATAATAATAACTACCTGATATACATGTTTATTGGAGGTGTAATTATAGTCCTGCTTTTGACTGGGCTTACAGCAGCGTTGATTTCAATCAATGAGAACAGGAAGAATTTCAAGAGACTTGCTGTGACTGACACACTGACCGGTATCTACAACAGGCTCGGCTTTAATAGGCAGGTTGAGCAATATATGAGGCAGAACCCGCAAAAGCACTGTGTTGTGGCGATGCTTGATATTGATGATTTTAAGCTTGTTAATGATGTGTATGGACATGCGGCGGGTGATGGTGTACTGCAGAAGCTTGCAGAGAGCATGAAGCAATATTTTTCAAAGGATGTTATACTCGGCAGAAACGGAGGCGATGAGTTTAGCATTTTCATGCCGGATTGCACGGCAGTGGAGGTTAAGCCTTTTCTTAAGAAGTTTACAGAAGAAACCAGGAATTTTTATTGTAAAGGTGAAGCGCATACATTTACCATTTCACTGGGCTTTGCGGAGTATCCTGTTTTGGCTGATGAATGTTCAAAGCTTATGCGTTGTGCGGACATGGCACTTTATGCGGTGAAAATGCGTGGGAAGAACGGCTGCATGGCATATCGTGAGGGTGAGCAAGTAAAGAGCCGCGCAAAGCTTGGTTTTGCAGTGAAGGATATTATTAATAATTTGCCTGGAGCTTTCATTGTTTACAGAGCAGATAAAGAAAATGATGAGATTCTGCTTGCAAACAGTGAGCTGCTTCGGCTTACAGGCTGTAAAAATATGGACGAGCTGCTTGCATATACAGGTAAGAGCTTCTGCAATCTGATACGGCCGGATGAACAGGAAAGTTGTCAAAAAAGCATATGGTCGCAGATTAACGGAGGACACTCAAATGATTATATTTTCTTTCATATGCGAAAAGCAGACGGTAAATATATTTCAGTGCTCGACCATGGCAGGATAGTGGATTCAGTGCACAATGGCAGAGTATTTTATGTGATGATTATGGACTTAAAGTCACTGCAGAGGCACTATGGAGACTGCCTGGAGCTGGTGGAGAAGTAGAAAAAAGCAGATTGCTATTGCCGTAAATACGCAAAAAAACAGTTCGTAAAATTATACTTTTACGAACTGTTTGTATTTCTATTACATCTGGATCGTATTTCAGTCCCATGTCTCGTATTTCAGAGACATTAAGTAACGTGACGTAGCACATCGTAGCGAAAGTGTCCCGTCCAAAAACGGAAGAGAGAACGGTAAAGAGTTTATATACAAATTAGATACATTGTTGTTTTATGATGTCACTGCAAAGAAAGTATGGCGTTTCAGACTCTTTTGAAATCACAATATGTGGATGCAGGGAGTGTGGTGAAACCGGAACAGGAATACAAGGAGGACATTATGAAGAAACAAGTATTTATCATTACTATTATGGTAGTGGCAGCACTTGCAACGGCATGTGGTCAAAGAGCAAGCGGACGAAAAAATACAATGAGTACATCGAAGCAGAAAACTGTTGCAAGCCCAACGAAGAGAGAGCAGGAAGCGACTGCAAGCCCAACGAAGAAAGAGCAGGAGAGGGCTTCTGCAGTCGCTAAGGAATCTCTTGATGAAGAAGATATTCACGCAGCACTCAAGGTGGCTAAAGAATATTATAAACACACCACACAAAAGGTGAAGAGCTTGGAATACAATGGTGGATCAGGTGACCAAATACAGTTCCAAGGCAAGGATACGAAGAGCGGAAAGTATCGTATCATTTATTTGAAGAAAAAGAATGGCAAATGGGTTGTTAAAAATGAGGGATATTGAAGCAGCCTGTTTATTTTTTGACCCATTTTTTGTACAGCCTTTTCTTGCTGGATGGCAGCTTAAATTTCGCTTTCTTTGCAATGCCATGAAATGCTTTTTTACCGATAGACTTTTTCGTTAGAGACGTCGTCTTAATGGTTATGGTGCGCAGATTGCTGCATTTGGCAAAAGCAGAGGCTCCGATTTTCTTTGTCTTTTTCAAAATGGTTACTTTCTTAAGTGCTTTGCAACCGGAGAATGCTTTACTTCCGATGGATAGCACATTACTTCCGGTCGAAACACGCTTGAGTGCTTTGCAGCCATAAAATGCTTTATTGCCAATGGCAGTAACCATACAGCTATATTTGCCGTAAGCTATTTTAGCTGGAATGGATAATGTAACAGATCCCTTTTTCTTGTTTTTTAGATATTTCTTGTCATATCCGAGACAGGTTACAGTGCAAGTCTTTGTGCGCACATTGCGGTTTGCAATGCGGTAACGCAGTCCTTTGACGGTAAATACAGTGCCGACTTTTGGAGCGGCGGTATTGTTTTTGTTGACAGATTGTCCATTCCCGGGATTATTGTTATTTTGGTTAGGAAGGTCAAAGTCCGGATCATCGGAGTCGTTATTGTCTGTCAGTTTTGGTATTTCCGTAATACGTGAACGTTCATTACAGCGTTTACAATGCAGTGACATTTCTCCGGTAGATGTTTTGGTTGCTGGGATGTCAATGGTGAAGTCAGATGCCCAATCGTGTCCGAGTGCATTTACAACCTGCTGCGTCGTGAATACCAAGCCGCATTCAGAGCAGTGAGATCCTTCGGTAAGTCCCGGAGTGGTACAGGTTGCCGGAACTGCTTCATCGATTACAGTCACATGTGTATGTGGTTTGGCGGCAGAGGATTGAATTGTATACGGAATCGCTGTCTGTCCACAAAACAGACCGGCTCCTGTTACCGTGACAGTTGCTGTACCGACGGCGATGTTGTTTTCATAACGAATCGTGTAGTCCTTATTTTCGGTCAGGGTAGTACCATGCATGGTCACAGTGACTTTTGGTTTCTGTGGATTGCCGGTATAGATGTACGACTTTTCGGACAGAGTGATTTCGGCCTGTGCAATGTCAACACTGCCGTTTTCGCCGATACGAAGAGTATAGGTTTTCTTTAGGGCAGGGTTATAGGTTGGATACACAGTGATTTGTGTAATGCCTGCAGCTAATACATTAAGCGGATTTAAGTAGGTCTTATCGGATATGATACCAGGCGTGGAAACGACAGACGGATCCGTGGATTCAATACGGAGCTCCTGATAATTGCTATCGCCGTTGATATTTTGTGCCCATGCATAAATGGTGGAGCCGATTGGGTTGCTGGCCGGCATGGAAGAATAATAGTAACTTGTGGTGGAGGTACTATTGCGCCAATAAATATCGAATGAGGTTGGCGGAGCGATGTAGATCGTATTCTGACAGTCGGAGCAGATACCCGTGCTCTTGCCATTGGCATCGATTTCTCCATATACATAGTTATGTGGTTTTTTGGGGATGATTTCCTCAAAATCTTTATTACAGGTGTCACAGTGATATGTACGTGACCCATTTTTTGTACAGGTTGCCGGTGTATAACCGGTCTCTTTACGCGTATGCGCACAAGAGATATGTATTGTTTTGGTCGCAAATATTGTGTTATCTGCTTTTGCTGTAATGGTGACATCTCCATTGGTAAGACCTGTAACGTTTCCGTTGTTATCTACCGTAGCGATCGTACGGTCGGAAGAGGAATAGGTTAGAGGCTGAACGGACCAGATCTCGCGGGTGGACACTTTGCCATTGCTGCGAGTGCGTTCCAAACGTACTTTTGCGGTTAAGCTGGAAGTCTGCTCCGTGTTTATCGTATCTGCGCCGTCTAAGAAATTCTCTTTGATATATTTGTTGGAGATCTCAACTTTTTGTATAACATCGGTCTGCACATCCTGCATGGTTTCGTTCAGACCGGTTCTCGTAGAAAATTCACCGGCAACGGTATTCGGATAAGGTGCTGCTTCGGAATAGAAATCGCCCAATCCGACATAGTTGTATTTTGGATTGATCATACTTGTATAATGACCGGTTTCATTGGACAGATTTTGATCGACCCAGTCTTTTTGTTCAGATTTCCACAGAATGACACCTTCGGTCATGCTTTTTCCCCAACAGTAAGCGAGATCTTCACAATTGGAAGATACACCATGAAAGGATAGGGAAAAAGTATCTTTATCGCTGGGACGATCATGTCCGGATGCCATGAAATTAAACGAAATGCCAGCCTCTGCCGCACGAATGCGAGCGATGCTTTCTAGGTCTCTCGACCATCTTAACGGTTTATAATCATCGGATGTCAGCATACGGCTGGGATCGCGCGGATCCGGTATGTTGCCGGCTTCACAGGCTTCTTTACGAATTTCATTTAACTTGTCTAGAGCTTCCTGTGCCTGACTATAATACGAACCATAGATACCAAGCATTGTACATCCGTTGGATGCGCTCGCCACATCTGTTTCTAATATTGGCGGTGTTGCCTTGGAATCAGGCGTAGCGGTTGGTTCAGTTGCGGTTGCTTTGTGAGTAGTGACATCCTTAGGCGTTACAGCAAAAGCAGCTGCCGCTGATCCACTGGTGGTAGGAAGCACCATAGAGATGCTTAGAAGTGCCACTATTGCAGTCGTTTTCCAATTGTTTTTTCTCATAATCATTTATATTCCTTTCTTTTTTTTTCAATTGAGCGCACAACAAGCAGACAAGTCGGTACGATGTAGAGCGTAGCAGTGATCCAAGCACTTTGATCGGCAAAGCAGATTGCATCGAAGTGAAAAATAGGAACCAATGCCAGACTGACGAAACAGCGTGCCGCCATTTCGACGGCGCCCGAGAGGATAGCTCTGCCGGAATAGCCAAGACCCTGTGTGGTCATTCGGCAGGTGTTTAAGATGCCGAGTGACCAATAGAAGAATCCGAGGCAGCGCAAATATTTGGCAGAAGCATCAAGCACTGCAGTAGCGGATGGCTTCACGAACAGCAGTGTCAATGTACGGCCAAAGAAGATAAGTACAATGCCTGCTACAAGGCCATATGCCATGCCGACGAAGACGCCCTGCAAGATTCCTTTCTTAATACGATCCGTCTTCCCGGCACCAAGATTTTGTCCGCAAAAGGTGGATACACCGGTTGCGATTGCATCAAATGGACACATGGCAAACTGCTTAATACGCATAGCTGCGGTGAATCCGGTAATATAGACGTCACCCAGTCCGTTGTTGGCGGACTGCATGACCATACTGCCTATCGCTGTAATGGAATATTGCAGTCCCATAGGGATCGCCATGATAAGCAGATGCGATACCATCTGTGGGCGAAAAGCGCGATCCTCTGCAGTTGGATGCAGTATCGGTACCTTCTTTAGTATAAACACGAGACAAAGCAGCCCGCTGATCCCCTGAGCGGTGATCGTTGCAATTGCAGCACCGGCACAGCCCCAGTGAAAGACAACGATGCAGACCAGATCCAAGATAATATTTAATATGGTGGAAAACACCAAAAACAAAAAAGGTGTTTTGCTGTCGCCAACGGCACGAAGTATGCTCGAAAGCAGATTGTACAGCAAAGTACAAGGGATGCCCAGGAAAATAATTAACAAGTAAATATAGGCATCTTTATAGATGTTGGCTGGTGTGGTTAAAATATGTAAAATAGCAGGGCAAAGCAGGGCGCAGATCGTTGTCAGCAGGACGGCGGCAGCAATCGTGATAAAAATGCTGTGCCAGATATAGGCGCGCATGGATCTGTAATCCTTGCCGCCAAAGCGTTGAGCGATAGGAACTCCAAATCCACAACAGATGCCGATGCAAAATCCAAGTACCAAAAATTGGACACTAGAGGAGGCACCGACTGCAGCTAGCGCTTTCGGTCCAAGGAATCGTCCGACGATCGCCGCATCAGCAACATTATACATTTGCTGAAAAAAGTTGCCGATCAACAAAGGAAATGCAAACTGCAGGATCAAAAGCAGTGGCTTACCTGTTGTCATATCTTTCGTGACATCTTTACTCATCTAATTTCGACCTCCGTATGTAACGCTGAACTCCGATTTGTTTGCCTCATATAATGTACAGGGAGTAATTAACAATTTCAATATCGTAATTATCTATTTTAACACCATAATTGGGAAATGCAACTGCTATTTTTGAAACATATATCGGAAATAAACTTCCTTGAAGGCAGCATAGTTATTTCGCGAAATTGGGATGACCATGCCGTTTTGAAGAGTTACTTCGGTTTTAGTAAATTGTTCTACTAACATTAGATTTACGATATAGCTGCGATGACACTTGATAAATCCCCGATCCATATGGAATATCTCTTCGCACTTATAAAATGGTTCACGGATTGTGATCTGCGTCCCGTTTGAAAAGGTTACAAGTACCAGTTTGTTTTGCGCTTCCAGACAGGCAACCTCTTCGATCGTCATTTTGTAAAAACCGGTCACGGTCTGTGCCGTAAAGGTTTCTTTGGTCTTGCAATATTGTTTCCGGTATTCGTCCATGACAGCAAATAATCGTATTTCGTCAATGGGTTTCAGCAGATAATGAAAGGCTTTGACCTCGTAGGATTCAACTGCAAATTCACGGGAGGAAGTTAGAAAAATAATGGGAACATCCTGTCCGTTTGCGCGCAATTCAGCAGCAGTGTCTATGCCGTTCAAAAGAGGCATAATGACGTCTAACAGGATCAAATCCATACATTCATCTGTATGTGCAGCGATCAGATCGTCGCCATTATCATACGTGAAGATCTGCATTTCAATACCATGTTCACCAGCCCATTTCTGTAATAAACTGGAAGTTGTTTCTATATAAATTGGTTCATCATCACAAATTGCTATTTTCATAATGTCCTCTTTCTTTCATTCGTTAAATGATAATTTGAAGGGTAAAGTAGTTGCCGGATACAGAAAAGTGGCACTGTCCACCGAGCTTTTCAACATAATATATAATACTTCGCACGCCTATACCGTGACCGGGTGTCTCAGAGATTGGAATACCGTCTATGAATTTCGGCGGTTTTTCAATCGTATTTTTGACTTGGATCAAGAGATGTGCGTTTTTTTCAGAGATTGTTAAGGTGATCATACGATTCGGAATAGTCATGTTCTGCAGAGCATGCAATGCATTTTCCAGTGCATTGGACAGAATGGTGCTAACATCCGTTTCGGATTCCGGCAATGGTGGCATCCTGCCAATATTGCATTGAAAGATAACGCCGATATTTTCAAATCGTGTATGGTAGATAGAGATTACGGAATTGATCATCTCATCTTTGCAGTAATTTGTAATGACGGTATCATCATAGCTGTCGTATAGTTGTTTGATGTAATCCATCGCATGATCCGGACTGTTGTTTTGAAGCTGTGTCAAGATGATCGTTAGATGATGCCGCATATCATGCCGCAAAATAGCAATTTTTTGTTCGCTAAGTTTGACCTGTTCAATTTCCTTTTGAATAGAAAGAAGCTGCATTTTAGTCAGATCGCTGTATTGGCGGATCTGCTGTTTGCGTTCGTATTCCTTGAAATATATGAGCAGAAATGTAAGATAGGCCAGACAGGAAGCGAAGCCCATAAACTCGACCACAGCTTTGTTGCCGGAGTATAACAGATTGGAAAATTTTGTACACATATAGTCAAAAATATAATAGACAAAAGGGAGAAAGCCAATAACCCAAAGCTCTCGTCTATCCTTCGCAAAAATCATTTCTGTCGTGTGACACACATAGCGGCATAGGAAGAAATACGTACCGAGGGTTGCGATGATGCGAAAGCAGTAATAACACCATTGTTCACCGGAGAGAGAAAGTGCAAACATTCCGATCCACGTACTGACCTGACAGCAAAGGTAGGCAGAGACGATGGAAACACAGGACGAAAGAAATGTGTAATGGTAGTAGAATGTCAAAAACAGAGCGAGCGGAAGATGTATGAACAGAGGGTAGATCTGCATGGTAGCAGTTTCACCGATCAGAGTGAGTGACAGCAGATAGACGGTACCCTCTGCCAGAGAATACAATAGCAGCTTGATCGTATTAGACTTATTTTGGCGCACGCCTAAAAAAAAGGCAGATATAAAAATGCCAAACAGCAGAGTGGTAGTATTGTGAATTGCTGCCAGTACATGCAGTAACATAGAGCGCTCCCTCCTAATATATTTTGTGTATCAGCTTGAGCGAAAGAAATGGGATCCATTACTTTCGCAGATGCGCAGATCATTACCAAAAGAATAGCAATAAATGTCAGGAAAGTCAAAAAAAACGGTAAAAGGAGTTGACATTGAAAATATATTGATATACCGTAATTTAATGAGAAAAATTCTCAACAAGAATTATACTTGGAGGATAGTATGACCTTAAAAGAACTGGAGATAGGAAAGAGTGCTGTTGTGACGCAAGTAGGTGGCGAAGGCGCGCTTAGACAGCATTTTTTGGATATGGGAATGATTCCCGGAGCAGAGGTGACGGTTGTCAAGTTTGCACCAATGGGAGATCCGATGGAGTTACAAATACACGGGTACGAATTGACGCTTCGCCTAGCAGAAGCAGAACAGATTGAGATAAAACCGATTGACAAGCGCAGTAATAGTCATGCCGGTAGTGAAAGAATACAGCCATCTGTACATCCGGGGCTTGGTGAAGAGGGAAAGTTTCATTCCAAAGAGGACGAACATCCTCTGCCGGAAGGAACCACTTTAACATACGCCCTGGTCGGCAATCAAAATTGTGGTAAAACGACATTGTTTAATCAGTTGACGGGTGCGAATCAACATGTTGGCAATTTCCCCGGGGTTACAGTGGATCGCAAAGATGGTGCTATTAAGGGATATTCAGATACAAATGTGACGGATCTGCCGGGAATTTATTCGATGTCGCCATATAGCAGCGAAGAAATCGTTTCGCGTAACTTTGTGCTGCAAGATCATCCAACAGCAATTATCAATATTGTCGATGCAACCAATATTGAACGTAATTTATATCTGACAATGCAGCTTTTGGAGATGGATATTCCGATGGTAGTCGCATTGAATATGATGGATGAAGTAACCAGTAACCATGGTGCGATCAATGTCAATTTGATGGAGGAATTGCTAGGGGTACCTGTCATTCCGATTTCTGCAGCCAAAAACGAGGGCGTAGAGGAACTCGTGAAACATGCACTTCATATCGCGAAGTATCAGGAACGGCCGATGCGACAGGATTTCTGTGACAAAAAAGATCACGATGGTTCCGTACATCGGTGTATTCATGCGGTGATCCATCTGATTGAAGATCACGCTGAAAAGGCAGATATCCCGGTGCGATTTGCTGCAACGAAAGCAATTGAAGGAGATCTGCTGATCCTAAAGCAGTTAAAACTTGATGAAAACGAAAAGGAAATGTTGGAGCATATTGTGTGCCAGATGGAGACAGAGCGAGGTGTAGACCGCAGTGCTGCAATTGCAGATATGCGCTTTGATTTCATTGAACGTTTATGTGAACAAGCAGTGGTAAAACCAAAAGAGAGTAAAGAGCGAATTCGCAGTGAGAAGATAGACCGGATCTTTACCGGAAAATATACAGCGATTCCGTGTTTTATTGCGATCATGGCTGCAGTATTTTATCTGACGTTTAACGTGATCGGTGCATGGCTGCAAAATATATTGCAATTAGGTATTGATGCAATCGCAGATATGGTGGGAAAAGGATTAAAAGCAGCTCAGCTGAATGATGCGTTATACAGTTTGATCATGGATGGAATATTTACCGGTGTGGGGAGTGTGCTAAGCTTTTTGCCGATCATTGTCACCTTGTTTTTCTTTTTGTCATTAATGGAGGACAGTGGGTATATTGCCCGTGTGGCTTTTGTAATGGATAAGCTGCTTCGCAAGATCGGTCTTTCCGGCAAAAGCATTGTTCCATTGTTGATCGGGTTTGGTTGTACAGTGCCGGCTGTCATGGCAACACGTACGCTGACTAGTGAAAGAGATCGTAAAATGACGATCTTGTTGACGCCGTTTATGAGTTGTACGGCCAAATTACCGATATATGCGTTTTTTGTCAGCGTGTTCTTCCCGGGGCGCGGCGGCCTGATCATGACGGGGCTTTATCTGTTTGGCATTGTTATGGGAATCTTGGTAGCCTTCCTATACCGAGCAACATTATTTGAGGGAGAACCGGTTCCTTTCGTGATGGAATTGCCTAATTATCGTTTGCCTGGTGTACGAAATGTGGGACAGCTGCTGTGGGAAAAGGCAAAAGATTTTCTGCAGAAAGCATTTTCAGTTATACTGGTCGCAACGGTAGTAGTTTGGTTTTTGCAGAGTTTCAATCTGCGTTTGAATATGGTGTCCGATTCTTCGGACAGTATGCTTGCAATGATCGCGCAGATATTTGTGCCTGTATTAACACCGCTGGGACTTGGTGATTGGAGAATTGCTACCGCATTGATCAGTGGAGTTATGGCAAAAGAAAGTGTTGTTTCCACGTTAGAAGTTTTATTCAGCGGATCAATCAGTACAGTGCTTTCACCATTGACGGCCGGTTCACTGCTCGTATTTAGTCTGCTGTATACTCCGTGTATCGCAGCGATCGCATCTGTAAAACGTGAGTTGGGCGGTAAATGGGCTGTCAGCATGGTGATCTGGCAATGTATCGTTGCATGGGTTGCGGCCTTTGCGGTATATTTGATCGGTGGACTATTTTGAGGTTGAAATTAGTTGCCAACTTATAGTGTATTGGGAGAAAATAGTAAAAAGGGGGAAATTTATTTATGAAAAAGTCAGTGTTAAGTATAACACCAAGTGTTCACAAGAGCACGATCGCACCGGAGATTTATGGACAGTTTTCGGAGCATTTAGGACGCTGCATTTATGACGGCGTTTATGTTGGAGAGGACTCGGATATTCCGAATACCAACGGCATGCGCAATGATGTTGTGGAGGCTCTGCGTGAGATTAAGCTTCCTGTACTGCGCTGGCCGGGTGGATGCTATGCGGATGAATATCATTGGAAAGATGGCATTGGTCCGAAGGAGTCCAGACGGAAGATGGTCAATACAAACTGGGGCGGTACAGTAGAGGACAATAGCTTTGGTACGCACGAATTTATGGAACTTTGCGAACAGATCGGCTGTGAACCATACATTGCTGTTAATATGGGAAGTGGTACGGTGCAGGAGGCAGCAGAATGGGTAGAATATATGACGGCAGAGTCAGGATCAACTTTTGCAGAGTTACGTGCAGCGAACGGTCATGCAGAGCCTTGGAAAGTAAAATACTTGGGTATCGGCAATGAAAGTTGGGGCTGCGGTGGCAGCATGGACGCGGACTTTTATGCCAATGAATATAAGCGGTATCAGCAGTTTTGCAAAGAATATTCCGGCAATAAATTATATAAAGTAGCTTGTGGACCAAGTGGGGATGATTATGCATGGACGAGAGAGCTGATGAGTCGTATTAACCATCAGCACGCCAAAGGGATTAGTCTGCATTATTATACCGTGCCGGGCGACTGGGAACACAAAGGAAGTGCTACGGATTTTACTGAGCAGGAATATTACACAACGATCGCGAAAACGTTAGGGATCGAGGAGGTCATTGATGGTCATTTGAAGATTATGGATGAGCTTGATCCAGAGCATAATATTGATCTTATTATAGATGAGTGGGGAACTTGGTATGATGTGGAGCCGGGAACGAATCCGGGATTTTTGTACCAGCAAAATACGATGCGTGATGCGATCGTAGCCGCTTTGAATTTAAATATCTTTAACAAACATAGCGACATGATCTCAATGGCAAATATCGCACAGGTTGTCAATGTATTGCAGGCGATGGTGTTGACAGAGGGGGATCAGATCGTTAAGACGCCAACTTATGATGTGTTTGCTATGTATAAAGAACATCAGGGTGCCAGTCTTGTGCAAAGTGCGGTTGATACGTTGCCGGTAGATCATGATGGAAAAGTGATACCATCACTTTCGGAGTCGGTGTCTGTGAGTGATGATGGAAATATGACGATTACGCTTGCGAATACTTCGCTGAAGGAAGAAATACAGGTGATCTGCCGTTTGGAAGATAAGAGCCAATTTAACGGACAAGCAGAGATTGCTGTGCTTCAGGATGAGGTGCATGCGCACAATACTTTTGAACAGCCGGATCAGGTGAAGGTGCAGTATCGTACAGAACATTGGAACGGCAGCGAGCAGACAGTTACTTTGTTACCGTGCAGTGTATGTCGGATTCATTGTCCGATTGTCTGAGAAGGGAATGTAGATTTAATATGTCTGGATCAAATATGCGGATCCCCTGTGTACGCTGTCTGCTACGGGAAATGGATGAGCAGACGGCACTACAGCAGGTGTTGGACTTTCAAAGGAGTGTCCCTAAAATGGAACAGGCTGATCCGTCGCAATATGAAACACGCCTTGCGGTATGCAAGGCGTGTAAATGGCTTAATAAAGGTACTTGCCGAAAATGTGGTGCTTATGTGGAAGCGAGAGCCTTTCGGTCAGATGCACATTGCCCGCTGGGGACAAACATGTGGTGATTGTCAAACTCGGTCATTATATCACATATCAATTAGCCTTTTTATCAAACTCGCAAATCCGCTCTTTCAGAGCTTATTCGCTTGTTTCACAAGCTTATTTGCTCGTTAATGAGCCCAGAAAAACAAATGTCTGCTTCGCAGCCGCTTGTTTTTCTCTGAGGCTCATTATATCATAGGATGAGCTACTGCTGCTGCAATCGAGGTGTCTACAGGATAGTACGGGATCAGCGTTGCCTGCACGGCATGGTACAGATCTGATTTGCCCGGCCACACGGTTGTCAGAACATTTCCGGCAGCATCGAGCTGGTGATACCAAGAGCCGTGGACATGATCCAATACCTGTTCATCCAAATAACGGAGAAACATTGCATAGTCATCGGCATACTGCTGTTTGTGAGTGACATGCCAAAGTACCGCAGAAGTATTGATTGCTTCTGCAAGAGTCCAGTGCATGCGGTCATGAACGACAGGGTTTCCCTGCCAGTCTGTAGTATAGACGATACCCGGTGCACCGTCTGCGTTCCATGCATCTTTGATCGCCCTCTGATAGAGAGATTCGGCAGCAGTCACATATTTTTCAATCGGAGTAGTATCTTCCGCTGTATTTTTCATCGAATATGCCCATTGCGTGATCAATCTTGCCCATTCGATACCATGACCCGGTGTTGCACCATAGGGTTTGAACGGATCGTCCGGATGATCCTTGTTACAGTCCAGATCCGGTGTCCAGTCTTTTCGAAAATGTTCCGGGATACGCCATTCATTATGGTTAGCCCATGTAAGAACATGATCAATAATACGTCCAGCCCGCCGGCGGTAGGTTTCATTGCCTGTTGCATCCGCAACTGCTAAAAACGCTTCCACCGTATGCATATTTGCATTAAGCCCACGGTAATCATCTAATATCGTAAATTCTGTATTCCAAGTATCGCAGGAGAGTCCCTCTGTTTCATTCCAAAAATATTTATCGTAAATTGCTAAAGCATCCTCTAGCAATGACTGCGCTGCAGGTCTTTTCGCTAAAACGCCGGAACAGGCTGCCAAGATGACAAAAGCATGCGCATAGCATTGTTTGGCTGGCAAAGGAGTGCAGTCCGCTTGTAATCCGGCATACCAGCCACCGTTGGAGCGATCATGCAGTTCTCCACACAATCCTTGCAAAGCGGCATCGGCAAGCAAACCATAATCCGATGCAGGTTCTAATAAAGAAGCGATGCTGTAGACATGTGCCATGCGGCTCGTGATCCAAGTTTCACGCGGACGGTCTTTCAGCGGCGTGCCATCATCGCCGAGGTAATAGGAACCACCGCCCGGTGAGGGAAACTGTCTGCCAAAGGAAAATAACGTGTCGCGTATTTCGGACAGAAATTGGCGGTTTTCCGGTGTGTCTATGGTGTATTTTAAGGAGGTAGTGTTGGTCGTTATCATGAGAAACTTCCTTTCTATATAAATTAATGATATTATATATACTTTACAGGCAGAATAACACTTTGTAAAGGAGCGAAAGAAAATGGCATTATATCAAGCAACTATCGACGATAAACCATATATTATGGCACTATATACAGAAGCCATCGGAAGCGAAGGCTGCACTTGGAACGAAGATTATCCAAGCGAGGAGACTATGGACAGCGATCTTGCCCGTGGAGATGCATACGTTTGGAAAGACGAAGAGGGAGATCTTTTGGGCGCAATCTCTATCGACGAAGATCATGTCGTGGAAGAGCTGCCCTGCTGGTCTGCACAACTGCAGCCTGCTGCAGAATTTGCCAGACTGGTCGTGCGTGAGGATGCCAGAGGACAGGCGATTGCCAGAAAAATGATTTTGGCAATGATGCAGGTTGCCGCAAAGCGTGGGTGCAAAAGCGTGCACTATCTTGTCAGTCCAGGCAATCAGCGAGCGGTACACTCTTATGCACATCTGCATTTTACACTGTGCGGGGAAGCAGATCTCTTCGGAGAACATTGGCTCTGTTATGAAAAACAACTATAGCCAAGCTAACCTAACGGCTGCAAAATAGCTATTATTTAAGTGACATAATAAGCAATATGTGACCAGACAGTAGCTTCGGATGCGCAAAGTTTGGAGCAGATACTTTTTACGGTTTTTTTACTTTGGGGCGATAGTGAATTTTACATAGACTTTCTATAATGGTCAGCAGATAAAACGTATATTGCATGACAGTATAGAAAGGAATGAGCCCATGTTAAAGTTAGAACATATTAGTAAGTCATTTGATGGTGTGACTGTATTGAATGACATTTCCCTTGAGGTGCAGGACGGAGAGATTGTTTCGATTTTAGGACCGTCCGGCTGCGGTAAGACGACCCTTTTGAATCTGATTTTAGGGATTACGGATGCGGATAAGGGAATGATTTATTATCAGGAAGAAGATATCACAAAGCTTCCTATGGAAAAAAGAGATTTCAATATTGTATTTCAGGATTATGCATTATTTCCCAATTTAAATGTATATCAGAATATTGTATATGGACTGCGTAACAAGCCTGGGTTGTCGACAGCAAAAGAGGTGGATGCCTTGATTGATCTGTTGGAACTGCGTGCACATCTGGATAAAAAAATAGAGCAGTTGTCCGGTGGGCAGAAACAGCGCGTTGCGTTAGCGAGAACGATGGTGATGAAACCAAAGATCTTATTGTTGGATGAGCCGCTTTCGGCGTTGGATGGTGTGATTAAGGAGTCGATCAAAGACAAGATTAAGACGATTTCCCGACAGTTTCACCTAACAACGATCATCGTAACACACGATCCGGAAGAGGCGTTGACGCTTTCAGATCGGGTTCTTATTATCGAACACGGCAAAATATCACAGTATGATACGCCGGCACAAATTGTGCACAGCCCGCAAAATGATTTTGTCCGCAAATTTATCTTAAATCAGCTTGTGATTAAACGAGATAACATCTTGACGCTGTTTGGCGCTGCACCATTAACAGCAGGGAAAGCGGTGTAACAGTGAAAAAGAATGCAATTGGAATTAAATTGATATTTGGAGTGATCAGTCTGTTTTTTATGATATTTTTAGCAATGCCGATCGTCAGACTGTTACTTCGTTCGTTTATGGATACAAATGGAGCATATACCTTGTCTGTTTATCAAAGTGTATTTGCAGGGCGTAAATTTGGACAGGCATTGCGCAACAGTTTTGAGATTGCTGCATTGTCTGCCGCAGCAGCAACGCTGATCGCCTTTGTGTTAGCTTATACCTGTTATTATACTAACTTACCGGCAAAGGGTAAAAGCATTATTCGCATAGCAGCAATGTTTCCGATGTTTATGCCGACGATTACGTATGGATTCGCCATTATTTATTCCTTTGGTAATAATGGATTGCTGACAAAATGTTTCCATCACAAATTGCCATTTGATCTTTACGGTATTTGGGGATTATTGATCGGTTATAGTGTTTACACGATACCGGTTGCCTTTTTGCTGATTAGTAACACGATGCAGTATATCGACAAGAAGGCGATGGTTGTATCCAAAGTAATGGGAGATAAATCCTATGCTACTTTTTGGATTGCCATAATCAGACCGCTTTTAGGGACACTATGTGGTGCATTCATTCAGGCGTTTTTCCTGAGTTTTACCGATTTTGGCATTCCGGCATCCGTTGGAGGACGCTTTGAAGTGGTAGCAAGTGTGCTTTATCGCCAAATGCTGGGAGGTATTCCTAATTTTGGCAAAGGTGCAGCGGTAGCGATGATTATGCTGCTTCCATCCATTGTTAGTATTTGCTTATTACAATTTCTAGAAAAATATAATATCCGCTACAAAAAGATCAGCGGTGCAGAACTGACCCAAAATCGTCTCAGAGATGTTATATGGTCTGGACTATCTGTCCTGTTTTTGGTGCTGATGCTTTCGATTTTTGCAGTGATCTTTGTGGCTCCATTAGTGACAGACTGGCCGAATAAAGTAAGCTTTTCAATGGAGCATGTCATCGCAGTGTTTACCGATGACAGTCTGCTGCAGATTTATATCAACACATTGGAAATGGCAGTGCTTACTGCAATCATTGGAACATTCACAGCGTATGGTGCTGCACTTGTTACCGCAAGAAGTCATATGCCGAAGTGGTGCAAAGGGATTATCGAGGGCATCGCATTGGTGACAAACACGATTCCGGGTATGGTGCTTGGTGTAGCATATATGTTTGTGTTTTCCGGAACGAGTTTGCAAAACACCATGTGGATATTGCTAATCTGTAACGTGATCCATTATTTTTCATCGCCGTATCTGATGATGAAAAATTCGTTATCCAAATTAAATGAAAGCTGGGAAACGACAGCAGGACTGATGGGAGATAGCTGGATCAAGACGATCGTGCGTATTGTGACGCCAAATGTGAGGGAAAGTCTGTGGAGTGTATTTGACTATTATTTCACAAACGCCTGTGTGACAGTGAGCGCCATTATTTTCCTGGTAGGATCGAGAACGATGGTCTTAACGACGAAGATCAAGCAGCTGCAGTATATTAATAAGTTTAACGAAGTATTTGTATTATCTTTGTTGATCTTTTTTACTAATCTGATAGCAAAAGCACTCTTTGCGGTGCTTGCTAAATATAAATTATCAAAACGTGCGAAAGGGATGCACAAGAAGGAGGAACTATGTTTCGCAGAAAATTAATGGGAATGATGATGGCAGTGACATTGGCCGCAACAGCGGTTACAGGATGTGGGAATGCAACAGGGGGATCTTCGGGAAAAGCGTCGGATACGAAAATTGTTATTTATTCGAATGCAGATGATGAAGCAATTACAGCGATGAAAAATGCGTTGGATAACAATGGATACAAAGATAAATATACCTTTAATGGATTTGGTACATCGGAGCTTGGTGGCAAATTGCTTGCAGAGGGCAAAAACATTGAGGCTGATATGGTAACAATGAGTACCTTTTATCTGGACAGTGCGCAACAGCAAAATAAGATGTTCCAAAAGTTGGACTTTCCGATAAAGACATTGGATAAGTTTGGAGATTACGCAGCACCGATCACTTCTCAGGAAGGTGCGATCATCATGAATACAGATCTGATGAAAAAGTATAATCTTTCCACACCGACCTGCCTAAAAGATCTGACCAAAAAGGAGTACAAAGGTTATCTGGCAATTACAGATGTTAAGTCTTCATCGACTGCTTGGCTGCTTATGCAGGCGTTGATTTCTGCCTATGGCGAGAAGGAGGCTCAGAATGTATTAAAACAGATTTATGTCAATGCAGGCGACCATATTGAGGATTCCGGTTCTGCACCATTAAAACTGTGTCGTGCAGGTGAAGTCGCGATTGGATTTGGACTTAGACATCAGGCAGTTGCAGATAAGGCGAATGGCCAGCCAATTGATTATGTAGATCCGACGGAAGGTAATTTTTCTCTGACAGAGTCTGTTGCAGTGATCGACAAGGGCAAAGATACCAATCCACAGGCACAGAAGATGGCACAGTGCATTATTGAACATGGACGTGAGGAATTGCAGAAATCCTATCCAAATCCATTGTATGAGGGTGAGTCTGCAGATGCAGCGAATAAGTCAACCTATCCAAAGACTTTTTCTGAGCCATTGACCTTTGAATTATATGAGAAACATCAGCAGTTGTCTGACGAAGTTATGCCATAATAAACGATGCGGAGGAAAATAAAATGCAATATAAATTATTAACACCGGGGCCTCTTACGACAACGGACACGGTAAAGCGAGAAATGATGATCGATCATTGTACTTGGGATGATGATTACAAGTCCGTCACACAGAAGATCCGTGCAGGACTGCTAAAGCTGGCACACGTTTCTGAAGAAGAGTATACGAGTGTTTTGATGCAGGGCAGTGGAACCTTTGGTGTGGAGGCAGCGATCACGACGTTAGTGGGAGAGGACGATTACTTATTGATCCTCGCCAATGGCGCATATGGAGAGCGCATGGCAGATATTGCGCATCATGCGGGCATTTCTTATCATATGCGTTCTTGGGCAATTGATGAACAGCCGGATGCGCAGACGGTGAAAGCGATTTTGCAGGAAAATAAATCGATCACACATGTTGCAATGGTTCACAGTGAGACTACGAGCGGTATTCTGAATGATGTACAGTCGATCGGCCGAGTTGTGAAAGAAGCGGGTGCAACTTTTATTGTTGACGCAATGAGCAGCTTTGCCGGAGTGGATATCCCAGTTAGAGAATGGGGGATTGATTGCATTATCAGCAGTGCCAATAAATGCATTCAGGGTGTACCGGGTTTTGCGTATGTGATCGTTCGTAAAGATCTGTTAGCCGCCTGTGAAGGCAATGCACGTTCGTTGTCGTTGGATCTGTACGATCAGTGGAAAACCATGAACGTAGATGGTAAATGGAGATTTACATCGCCGACACATGTTGTTCTGGCGTTTGCTAAAGCAATGGAAGAACTGGAGACAGAAGGTGGTATTGCTGCACGACATGAGCGGTATGCAGCCAATGAGAAGCTGCTTCGCAAGAAATTGTCAGCACTTGGATTTATCCCGTTTTTGGAACAGGATGTGCAGGGACCGATTATCACTACATTTTATTATCCGGCTGGATGTAATTTTTCGTTTCATGAAATGTATGACTATATCAAAGAGCGTGGATATATTTTATACCCGGGCAAAACAACGAAAGCGGAAACGTTCCGCGTAGGAAATATTGGAGAAATTTATCGGGAAGATATAGATAAGCTGGCAGATCTATTGTCTGATTTTTTGGACAGCAAACACAATCTGCAGGCAAAGGGAGCATAGCAATATGCAGTAAATATTGGAACAAGGATGGAGGAGTAAAGACGTATGGATATTAAAATGATAGTAATGGACTGGGCGGGAACGACGGTAGATTATGGTTGTTTTGCACCTGTCCATGCATTTGCAAAGGCATTTGAAGAAGTAGGTATCACACCGACGATGCAGGAGATCAGAGAGCCGATGGGACTACTCAAAATGGATCATATTCGTGCAATGCTGTCCATGAAACGTATACAAAAAGCCTGGATCGCAAAATATCAACAGGCACCGACAGCAGACGATGTGGAAAAGATCTACGATATCTTTGAAAAACAATTGTTGTCCGGTCTGGTAGAATATACGGACCCCAAATATGGATGTTTGGAGTGTGTGAAATGGCTTCGGGAACAGGATATCCGCATTGGATCGACTACGGGATATACACATGCCATGATGGATATTGTCAGCGAGGAGGCATCCAAGAAAGGATATGAGCCGGATGCACTTGTGACACCGGAAGATGTTGGCGGCAAAGGAAGACCAGCTCCATATATGATCTTTCGCAATATGCAGTTACTTGGCATCGAAGATGTCAGACAGGTGATCAAGGTTGGAGATACAGCATCGGATATGAAAGAAGGCAAAAATGCTGGAGTGTTTACGATAGGAGTGTTAGAGGGAAGCTCTGCACTGGGACTTAGTGAGAAAGAATTTGCCTCACTTTCTGCGGAGGAGAAAGCAGAACAGATGCAGTGTGCACAGGAGACACTTACGCGTGCAGGGGCAGATTTGGTAATCCGTGATTTAAGTGAACTTCCGGAGGTTATTGAGAGAGGCGTATTAGTCGTTTGACATTTTAAGCTGATGATAAAAAGACTGTCGAAATGTTATATTTTTTGGTTTTGACAATAACGAGAGGAATTGTCAAAAATGCAGATGGCACCATAGTATTTTGCCACTGTTATGCGCAAGAAAGTACGACATAATTCGACAGTCTATTTACTTTCTAAATTTAATTCTATATAATGATGAAAGCGAATCAAGGAATAAGATTATTCGTAATTATAATTCTGTTAAAAGCACGAAAGGAAACAGACATGTGCATAAAAAAATGGATAGCGGTGCTGAGCGCACTGTGCGTTGCAGTCAGTTTGATAGCCGGCTGCGCACATCTTACGAAAGAATCCCGAAATAAACAAGACAATAGACCGACGATCATTGTAGGAAGTGATATATTCCCACCCTATAACTATACGGACGAGCATGGTAATCCGGCGGGAATTGATGTGAAGATTGCCGAAGAAGCATTTGGACAGCTCGGTTACAGGACGGTGTTTCGACAGATTGACTGGGAAAAAAAAGATGAGCTGGTCGAGTCAGGGAAGATAGACTGTATCTGGGGTTGCTTTTCGATGGAAGGAAGGACGCAGGATTACCAATGGGCAGGACCTTATATGGTCAGTCATCAGGTAGTGGCGGTGGATGCGAAGAGTTCTATCTATCATTTGAGTGATCTAAAGGATAAGATCATCGCCGTACAGTCAACTACCAAACCGGAAATGATCTTTTTGAAACAAGAGGGGAATATCCCTAGAGTAAAAAACGTTTACAGTTTTGAAAATCGAGAGTATATATACACGGCACTGGGAAAAGGATATGTAGATGCAATTGCAGCTCATGAAACGGCGGTGGAACAGTATTTGAAAGATTTCAACGCAGATTACCGCATATTAAAGGAATCTATTTTGACAACGGGTTTGGGGGTTGCTTTTGCGAAAAAAGATCAGCGCGGCATCGCTGCAGCCTTGTCCAAAGAGCTTGACAGTATGCGAAAAGACGGAAGAACAAAAAAGATATTGGAGCAGTATGTAACAAACGCCGACGAATTTCTGGAGGTAGATGTTCTTGAAAAATAATAAGGAATATTGGGGAAAAACAAGAAGACGCACACTGGGATTAATAACGTTGGTTGGATGTATGATCCTGTTTGGCGTATTTGAGTTATCTGCGGAATCGGACTTGAAAGATGCGCAGAAGCGCGTAGAAGATAAAGCAGAATATATTAAAACACAGTATATTACATATCAGAAATACAATGCATCAAATGTCACCAAGAGCCTTGATCGGCTGATTGATAAAACGCAGCAGGTTCGACGTGATGTTGCACGCCATAGTAAGGAGATAGATTATGACTGGCTCAAGAAATATACAGATGAGCAAAGATTGAGTGGAATTACATTAATGTCGCCCTCCGGGGATGTTGTACAGGAATATAAAACAGTTGACATTCCCGATGCAGAAGTGAGAAAGGAAATAAAACGAGAGGTTGTCTTAAATACAGCACAATATGAATTAAAAAACTATGCAGAAAGAATTGAAACGGAAGACGGAACGCTCGTTGATATATCGGCAGTCGGAAGACCTGATCAAAAAGGCGTGATCGTTTGTTATAATGCAACAAAGGCACAGTATGCCAAAAATTATGCTCTGTCCATTCAAAGTTTGTTGGAGGGGTATAATATGCATACCAATGGTACGATCATAATTACGAAAGGGAAAAAGATTATTGCTTCGAATGATAAAAGACATGTTGATCTGAATTCGTTTGACTGCCCTTTTGTTTCAAAACTAAATCGTGCGATAAGAAACCATAAAAAACAATCACAATTGAAGCGTTTTCAAGTAGACCACAACTTCTATTATGGAAATGTGAGCGGTGGGACAGATTATTATATCTATACCTGTCTTCCGTTGTCGAAAGTTTATGTAAACTGTTGGCGCAACGTTTTAGTAGCAGCTATTATTTATATTAGTTTTTCTGCAATCATATTATTTGTGCAGTATCGCGGAGAGCAGGTTCATATGCGTGAACGGCGACAACGTGAACGGGAATACCAACGCGAGCTTGTTATAAAAGCGCAGGAAGCACAGAGTGCTAATGTTGCCAAGACCGAGTTCTTGCAGAGAATGAGTCATGATATCCGAACGCCGATCAACGGTATTCGTGGAATGATCGAGGTTGCTAATTATTACAATGATGACCTGGATAAGCAGGCAGAATGCCGTAAGAAGATATGGGATGCCTCAGGGCTTTTATTGGAACTGGTCGACGAAGTGTTAGATATGGGAAAACTTGAGTCCGGGGAAATTATCATGGAGGAACGCTCATTTAACCTGTCCCGAATGTTGGACAACTTATATCAGGTAGTGGAGCAGCAGGCGGTAGAACGAGGCATAACGATTCAGGTGGCGGATTATGATGTCAAACATTCTTCCTTCGTGGGAAGTCCGCTCCATATTAAGAGAATGTTTATGAATATACTGAGTAATGCTGTGAAGTACAATAAAGACAATGGAAAGATCATATTAAGCTATAAAGAAGAAACTATGGATGAAGATCATGTTGTCTTAACCTTTCGCTGTGAAGATACCGGCATTGGTATGAGCGAAGAATTTCAACAGAAAATCTTTGAACCGTTTGCGCAGGAGTCGGAGACAGCACGGACTTTATATGGCGGTACCGGCTTAGGGCTGCCTATTGTTAAAAATATATTGGATAAGATGAATGGACAGATTTCGTTTACCAGTAAGCAGGGAAAAGGGTCTGTGTTCGAGATAAGGATGCCTCTCTTGGTGACCCATGAGGCTGTTTTGGAGGAAGAGCAGCCTGAGGAAGAAGTATCTGGTGTATTGACAGGCAAAAAAATTCTGGTGGCAGAAGATAATGAACTAAATATGGAAGTGGCCAAATTTATATTGGAATCGGCAGGAGCTACAGTGGTTTTAGTGGAGAATGGAGAGCGCTGTGTTAAAGAATTCAGGGCTTCTGAGGAAGGTGAGTTTGATGCTGTTTTGATGGATATTATGATGCCGATCATGGATGGATTAGAGGCAACGGCGTGCATTCGTGCATTGGAGCGGGAAGATGCCATGACAGTTCCGATCATTGCAATGACCGCCAAGGCGTTTGTAGAAGATCGTCAGAAATCGTTTGCGGCTGGAATGAATGAACATCTTGCAAAGCCATTGGAGGCAAAGGAAATAATAAAAACACTTGTAAAATTTGTTGTGCAAGATTAATATTAAGGAGAAAAAAACTAAGAAAATATAGTATTGGCCGATATACACAAATAATACGTCTGTGGTAATAGGACTGCAGATGTACAGTAAGAAAGGTAAGGTTATAATGATGACAAAGAGAAAACAACCGGAATGGCTTGACAACGCTGTGTTTTACGAGATTTATCCGCAGTCTTTCCGCGATACGAACGCGGACGGAATTGGTGATATCAATGGTATTATTGAAAAATTGGATTACATTCAGGATCTGGGGTGTAATGCGATTTGGATCAATCCATGTTTTCAGTCTCCGTTTGGAGATGCGGGTTATGATGTAGAAGATTACTATACAGTGGCACCGCGTTATGGAACCAATGAAGATCTGATACGTTTGTTTGAGGAAGCGCACCGCAAAGATATGCATGTACTCTTAGACTTGGTGCCGGGACATACTGCGGTAACGCATGAGTGGTTTAAGCAGTCTATGAAAGCAGAACGTAATGAGTATACAGATCGGTATGTGTGGACAGATTGTATCTGGGTAGAACCGACAGGAATGGGAAGTATTCGTGGCATATCCGATCGTGACGGCTCTTGCGCTGTGAACTTTTTCTCGCATCAGCCGGCGCTGAATTATGGATTTTATCAGCCGGATCCGGAGCAGAAATGGCAGCAGCCGATGGATGCAGAAGGGCCGATCGCTACGAGAGAGGCTCTAAAAGATATCATGCGTTTTTGGCTGGATGCAGGCTGTGACGGTTTTCGTGTGGACATGGCGGGATCTCTGGTGAAAAATGATCCGGAAAGCAAGGGGACGATTGCTCTTTGGCAGAATATTCGTGAATTTTTGGAAGAGGAATTCCCGGATGCAGCAATGGTATCAGAATGGGGTGAGCCGGATAAGTCTTTGATCGGCGGTTTTCACATGGACTTTTTGCTTCACTTCGGACCATCTCATTATAATGATCTGTTCCGCTGCGATCATCCGTATTTCAGCAAGGATGCTAAAGGATCTGCCAAAGAATTCGTTGCTGCTTATCAGGCGAACTATGCGAAGACAGATGGAAAAGGATTGATCTGTATTCCGTCCGGCAATCATGATATGGATCGTTTGGCAAAGAACTTGGACACGGATGAATTAAAGGTGGCATTTGCATTTCTGCTTTCTATGCCGGGAGCACCATTTATTTACTATGGGGATGAGATTGGCATGCGTTATGTGGAAGGCTTAACTTCTGTGGAAGGTGGATATGGAAGAACCGGTTCTCGTACACCGATGCAGTGGGATGACAGTTTGAGTGCCGGATTTTCAGCAGCTCGTAAGGATAAATATTATATTGCTCTTGATGAGAGCGCAGACCGTCCAAATGCGAAAACGCAGTCAGAACAGGAAGATTCACTTCGCAGTGAAGTAAAACGTTTGATCGCATTTCGTAAGGCAAATCCGGCGTTGCAAAGCAAAGGAGAGATCTCTTTTGTATCCGATGATTATCCGTTGGTTTACAAGCGCACTTCAGCAGAACAGGAGATCACGGTCATTATTAATCCGGGAGCAGATGCCGTGACAGTACCTAATGTAAACGGAAAGGTATTATATACCGTTGGCGGTTCAGCTGTAGTGGAGAAAGGCATCGTTAAAGCGGATGGATGTACGGCAGTATTTGTCGGTTAATGCTCGGTGCTAAGAGGTGATAAATGGTACTGAAATAATTCGTCATTAATGCGATCTATGTCATATTCTTTGTTGTTGATATAGGTCGCAATAATGATATCTCTTGTATCTTTTGCGTATAGATCGCGGTGGCCATATTTTTCAAGCAGCCGTCTTGTCTGCTTGCGATCTGCATGGACGGCGATACATAAGAGCAGAACAACATCGCGGGACGGATTTCGTTTGGTCCCATTTAGAATGTCATATACATAAGATTTGGATAATATACCACGGCAGCGATGCACAACGTCAGCAATGGCAATGCCATGTTCGGCGATGTATTCCGGGAATGGAGCTGCGGCTGAAGCGGTTGCAGCAAATTCTTTGATGTACGCACTCATGTCCTTTTTGTTGATGTTATTAAGAATATCGAGTAGTTCGGTTGTTGGTTGTTCTTTCATAGGTTCCTCTTTTCCACTACAATATATTTATGGTTAATATTACTTACAGCCAGAAAGGAATTATCCATTTTGTTGCTATAATTTATCTAATATGATATTTTAAAGGAATGTGTTAGAAAATACAAGAACCTATGCAGTAAATAACGGAGCGCACTATGCAATGAATGATAGTGTAGTATGCAGTGGATGACAGGGTGCACTATGCAGTGAATGACAGAGCGCACTATGCAGTGGATGACAGGGCGCACTATGCAGTGAATGACAGAGCGCATGATGGGAGGATAACATTGACGTTGGAAGAAAAATACCAATTATCGTTATATGAAAAAGTCACCCGGTTAAGTGATGATAAGCAGATATGGCTGGTAAAAAATATAGAGACGAATGAAATCTATGTGCGTAAGGAACTTCTATTATATAACTTTGAAGTATATGCACAATTAAAAGAAAAATAATTTGATAATATTCCAAAGGTTATAGAGTGTGTGGAAGAAGAAAATCGTTTGATCGTGATCGAAGAATATATACATGGAAAGACGCTGGAGACTGTAATGGAAGAGCATGGAGTATTATCGGAGGAAAATGCGGCGTTTGTTATCCGATCGCTTTGTGATATTTTGCACAAGCTGCATGGCAATCTACCGCCGATCATACATCGTGACATCAAGCCATCGAATATTATCTTTAGCTCTGATGGAGTCGTAAAACTGATTGATTTCAATGCGGCAAGAGAACTCCGTGCGGAACAAAATGAGGATACCAGACTGATGGGCACAAGAAGATTTGCAGCACCGGAACAATATGGTTTTGGGCAGTCAGATCCTCGTACGGACATTTATGCGCTGGGCATCACGTTCTATTATATGCTGACCGGTGATTATCCGGACAGCGGCAAATATGCCGGCAAGTACTATGATATCATCACCAAATGCATACAACCTGCCAAAGAAGATCGTTATCCGACAGTGGATGAACTGCGGAAAGTCATTCAGGAATGTGGAACGATCGCCGGATCGAATAAACGGACGAATAATCTGTATAGCGAATTGGCTCCCAAACGTAAATTAGCTGCACAGAATAGATTTTACTCGGATGCGTTAGACTTTATAAAACGTATCGTACAGTTTGCATTACAGCCCAAAAGTACAGACAAACAGCTTGCACTTGGATGGCGCAGGTGGCTGCCGGTTGGATTTCGGACAGGAAAAATATGGAAAATGCTTATTGCAGCTCTTGGCTATGTAATAATTTATGCACTTTGTTTTTCCGGTACGTTTACGGATGCGGACAATGCGGCATATACCGGTTTTACATTATGGGCATTTCGCATTGACGCTTTGTTAATGCTTCTTGGTTGTGTCGAATTGATAGGAAACTATGGCGGGGTAATGGATCGTTTGCCTCTCATGAATAAAAGCAGACTGCTGTATATGATCATGACGGTCATTTATACGATAGTATGGTGTTTCTTGATCATAAGCATATTAGCACTCGTTGTTTCTTGATCATAAGTATATTGGCATTCGTTGTTTCTTGATCATAACCATATTAGCACTCATTGTTTCTTAATCGTTTGACAACTCACGCTTATTCCGCTGTATAGCGGACGAAAAATAGAATTATTTCATGTAAAATCAGACTATAAGCCGGCACAAATAATTAAAGCGTGCCTGATAGTCTGTTTTTTTGTCAGGCAGGAGAAAGGATGCGTATGAAAGATAAAAAAAGCGGTTTTTTGATCTTTGCCGTTGTAATAGTAGCTGTTGTAGTTTTAGCAGTGACTTGTAGCGGTGGAAGTGATAAAGAGGAGAGTAACAAGGAAGCAAAAGGGAGCAGCAAGACAACGACGGAAAGTACATCGGATCAGACTACTTCTAAAACGCAGACAACGGTGACCAAGGGAAATGTTTATAACAAGAAAAATCTGGTGATTGATGTTGATAAATTCGATGATGCAAACACGGCGATCTGGTTCCGGCTTCAGAACAAATCCAGTGCAAATTGGACAATTTATGCCAGTGCATATTCGATCAATGGAATTATGACGAATAACAACATGTTTGACCTTGATTGTGAAATTGCCAAAGGAAAGAAAGCAAATGCAAAACTAGAGCTTGATACAGATTTTATGGAAGACATGGGAATGAAAGATATAGAATTTGTGGATATCAAATTTCAAGCAGTAGATTCTGATGAGTATACTTCGTTTTACACAGATGTGATCCGCATTAAAACGAATAAGTTTCAAGGCAGGAAAGTGGTCAAAACCGGTAAATCGATTTATAACAAAAACGGCATTAAGATCGAATACCTGGGAGGCGACGGGGATAAATATCAATTTGCCGTTACGAATACGACTGGAAAGTATCAGGTTTTTGATGTTGAAAACATTACCGTGAATGACTATACATCGTCAGAAACAGATTTTGATCTTGTTAGTATTCCGGTATTTGATAAACAGCAAAACATAGTCACGATAGATTTAAGCCAAGGCTTTTTGACTGACAACAATATTAGCAAAGTAAAAACGATCGAGTTTACATTGGATGTCAGACCGAATGATGATTATATGAAAGAGTACAAAACAGGAGTAGCGAAGTTGACACTTAAGTAAACAGGTAACAGGAATAGGAAGTTGAAAATAGCCTGAACCTTACGATAAAAGGTAAGCATATCATGGAAAGGAATGAAGGAGAATATGGATAATAAGAGAAAAGGCGTGTGGAGTAGTGGAAGGTTGACGATAGGGATCATTTCCATTGTTTTGTTCTTGTTTATTGCATTACAGTCTTGCGCAGTAGGGGTAGGAAATGCATTGCAGGAGAATAATTCAACCAGCGGCAGTTCAGGGTTATTATGTGCATTTGTATATCTGGTCGGTGGAATTTTGGGAATTGTGATGCGTAACGCAAAAGGGATTGCGGGACTGATCGTAACTGCTGTATTCTATTTGCTTGGATTTTTGATGAGTCTTGCTGATCGAGGAGAATTTGGTGATTTAGCAATCTGGGGCGGATTAAGCCTGATCCTGGCAGCGTTTTATATTGTTTGTGCGATCAAGACCAGACAACGCAATGCAGACAATGACGGTGAGGCAATATAATTTGTCTCAGATAGTATGATGACAGAATACATATAAAAAGAAGATACCGTATTCATCACAAAGTGTGAATCGGTATCTTCTTTTTGTATTGTCATTAATAATATAATGCATGGATCAAAAGAGTATTTGTACCTACATCATAATATCAAAATAATATTAGAACACAGCGATCCTTAAATCAACTGCATCTGGACGTCTTTTGTGAGTACATCTGTGTAGCTGAAAGAAATCTTCTGTGTGGTATCGTCGAGCTTATTCTCTACTTCCACCAGAAAGATACTTGGGTAGGTTTCACGGATGATGCCCTCTGTCACATCGATCTTGTGGCGCCCGCGGTTCGCACGGATCTTAACTTTATTTCCGATGTTTTGGTCTACGGAGGATCTTACCCGGAGTATGTCTGCCTGACTCATATAGCACCTATACCTTTCTATAGTGAGATTATCTTCTCAGAATCTTTAGTCCGAAAATATTACTAACAGTATGAAGATCGAACTTGTCCCAAAAATAATCCATTCAATTGACAATAACATTATAACATAATTTTGATGTTACGTCAATTTTTGTGAAGTTGTTAATGCAAAGTGTATCGCTTTGTGGTACAATAAAAAGAGGCGGTATTACCGCATGAGAAGCAAATTCGATCATCGAACAGAAGGGAAGTGTGTCCGGTGAATCATATCATGATTGATTTGGAAATGAACAAAATTGATAAACAACAGCGAGGTGACATAAAGCTCTCCAGTGAGTTAATAGAGATTGGCGCAGTGAAGATGGATGATCAGTTTGAGGTTATTGATCAGTATCAGACATATGTTGCTCCGGATTATGGGGCGATGGATCATCGGATCATAGCGTTAACCGGCATTACGGATGATAAACTGGTAGGGGCACCGCGGTTTGCGAAGGCGATGGATGATTTCGCTGAGTGGATCGGATCAGAGCCTACCTGGTTTTATTCTTGGAGTATGTCGGATATCCGGCAGTTTCAGACGGAATCGACATTTAAGGAGTACAAGGGACCGATCATTGCCCGTATGGAGAGTCATTGGACGGACTTTCAAGAAGTATATAGTGAGCTGTTAGGAATTAACAAGAAGATTAAATTGAAGCAGGCAGTTACGGCAGCAGATTATGAGTTTACCGGGGCGCAGCATACCGCCTTGGCAGATGCGGTCAATACGGCGGAAATATTGCGTTTATCCAAAGATGCAGACAAGTTTGAACGCGTTATGAAGCCGGTTTTGGACTTGTTTCGTCCGGATAAGGATCAACCGACTTTATTGGATATGTGCCCTGAGTTTTTTGCATCTTTTATGGAGGAGTCAGCCGGTTCCGAGTGACTGCGTCCTTTTGGAAATATAAAGACAGCGGCAAATAAATCAAAGAGTGGGAGGTATGTATGGTAAGAAATAAATATTATGTAGTACGCAAGTTGGCGGATGTCATATATGCACTGCCGGTAGGACAGGGAATTGTCAGAGATTATCCGGTCATGCAATTGGGGGCGTTGGAGTATGATATTGTGCGTAAGATCGATCAGGATGAAAATCCACGTAAGGTATTTGATGAATTAGCAATCAGTTATATGATCGCAGAAGAACAGAGAGATTCTTTTTGGGAGGATTTTTGCACAGCGGCAGAAGATCTGGCGAGCTGTAATATTATTCAAAATTATGTTGTGAACGAAAAATTGAACAGCAGAACGAAAATGAGACGCATCAAAAGGTTTCGATAGAGGGAGGATACGCCAATGAAATACTGCATTGGAGATACCGTTGTTTGCATTAATGTGGAGGAACAGAATCTGCATTCTAATTTTCAGGCATTCCGATGTGATGAAAGCGAAGAACCGCAATTGACGATTGATATCGTGGAAGAACCGGAAATGACAATGAACATTCAAATGACAGTTGGTCAGATCATGCTGATGGAATCGGAAGAAATCGGTGTGTTTGAGGGAGCTATGGGAATTGATCTGCTCTATCCTAAGAATGTACAGTTGACCAGTATTGCAATTGCCAAGGGCTATCGCAGTGCCAAAGTATATGTGGTACAGGATGCAGAGGGTAAATGGAAGGAAGAGTTGTTTTTGGCATTGCGTGACGTTATCTATCTGGCATTGGAGCAAAATGGACGTTTTGTATTGGATTCCTCGTCGCTGCTTGTTGATGGCCGCGGTGTGATTCTTGCGGCAGATCCGAATGCAGAATTTGCGGGGATCTGTCAGGGAAAGCAAATTGGAAAAATCTTGAACGATTCTGCGAATATTATCGGAATTTATAAAGAAAGATTATATTTATACGGAACGCCTTGGTGCAGTCCTGAGGCAGTACAGGCAGAGCGTGCACCGTTAGGTGGTATTGTATTTTTGAAGAAGTCGGATGCCGGCGCAGTTACAGATTTGCCGGAAGATAAAAGACAGCTTCTGATGTTAGTACACTGCAAGTCGCCGTTTTGGCGTGAGGGGCTTTTGGATCAATGTCTGAATACGATCCAACGTGTGGAACCATCTGTGTGGATCCGACAGTTGGAATCGCATGCAGATGAGGCCGCAGCTGATGTATTGAAGCCGGCGCTTGATACGATAGAGAATGACACCGTGGCAGAGTATTAATGTCTACACACCATGATCTAACGTTTATGGCAGATGATGTTCGGTTGGCATAGTGCGGCAGAGAGGGAGTGCCCAGGTTATCACTATTTGACGCGAAGTTTTAACTTGGCTTTATGGCGGTTATAGGTCATCACTGTAATGGTTGCGGTCCCTTTTTTGCGCGCATAAACGATCCCACTTGAGGATACCTTCAGCACTTTTGGATTTGATGACCGAAAAGTTCGTTTTCGGCTGGCACTATGTTTGGAAAGTGCAACCTTCAATTGTAGAGCAGAGCCTTTTTTCAGCACTTTTTTCTTCGCTTTCAAAGCGACAGAAGAGGGTGCTTTTTTTACGACAATTTTTATGCGTGCCTTGACATCTTTGCCATAAGCGGTAATTGTAGAGGTTCCTCGTTTTTTGGCACGGATCTTACCTCTTGCAGTTACAGAAACTATTTTTTTCTTACTGCTTTTATAGCGGACCTGGCTTGCGGTAATGTGTTTTAATGTAAGAGGAAGCTTTAAGGTCTCTTTCTTCCCAACAATAATTTTGGCAGATCGAAAGGAAATTGTCGGCTTTGGCGTTGTGTTTTTGGCAAATGCCTTGATGCAGACGTTATTTTGTCCTGCCGCAGAAGTGTCTACCCAGCTATTCGCAGTAGGCGAATAATAAAAACTCTGCCCGGTTTCGCTGTTGTACAGCGATTGCACACGATTAGTAGAAGCGCCTGTCCCTTCAATCGGCAGATAAGCCTCTGTGTTATTTCTTGAATGGTAGGTTACCACAACAGAAAATGAAGAGCCTCCTGTGAGTGCTGCCGGTTTTGCGAGTGTGATCGTGTGAAAGCCATTGTAGGGAATGGATGCGGTAGTGGTACTTGCCTTGACAAGTTTACCGCTTGTCGGGTAGCCGGAAGTAACGTTTTTGTATATTTGGATCGTTACATTTTGGGCGTCGGTGATCGTATAGATGCCTACAGCCTTAAGGCTTTGGTTGTAATCTGAACGGACACGAAAGATATTAGCCCCTTTCGGACTTGTAGTATCTGGGATCGCACTGCCCCATCCAAAACCATCGTATTGATAATTTGTATCGTACTTTGTATTTTTTTCCAGCTCGAAGGCGTAGACATCACAAATAGACGGTTCTTCGTATGACAGCCAGAAATATCCGTTTTCATCGGTTTTGCTGCCATAGCTGTTGGCAACCAGCCACGCACCGTCGGATTTGGGGCGATGACTGCTTGGAAAATTCAGTCTGGAGTAGTTATCGTCCCAGCCAATGATCGTTACGCAGTGATTGGAGGATTTTACAGCGGTAGAACCTGCATATGCAGTCTGGTAATAGGTGGCACCGGCAGAACCCTTGGAAGCGTAGGCCGTGTTGTAATACATTCCGGCCGCTAGTGCGGAAGTGTTCATGAGTGCATTTTTCCAGGCACTTGTTGGTGCAGCATCATAACAGGTGGCATTTTGCATATGATAGTTTGAGCGATAGCGGAGAACTTCCCCGCTTTTTTTCATTTTTTGTGCCATTGCACTGCGTTCTGCCAATGTATCAGCCTGGAAAGGTGCAGTGGATTCTGATACTACGCCAGACCAGCGTGCTAATGTAAATAAAGCGATCAGGGATGATCCGCCCCAGGTATAGGCGGCATCAACGTTTGAGGAAATTGGATAAAAGCCGTCTGTGATCAGCTTGTCACCGCCACGTTCGGATGGATGAAAAGCAAACCACGCCAAATGATTTTCTGAAAAATCGGCATGATTTTTTGTTAAGAAACCTTTGCGAATGGCATTGGATTCTGCTGATTTGAGAGTGCCAAATGCCCAACATGCCCCACTATTTCCTTGATCTTTGATGGAAGTGATAACTCCGGAGTCTCGCAGATCGTATGAGTCTGGCAGTTTGCTGTCTCCTTTTAAGGCTGACCGGATCGGAGCTGTCAGTCTAAAACTCTGGAAAACATCTGATGCTAAGTCGGTAGAAGGACTCTGTGTTAGTGAATCTGACTGCAGCACAGTGTGATTTTGTGTTAGCAGGTCTGATTGCGTCGAAGTGGTATTTTCCGTCAGGGATACCTCCTGCTCATTTTGATCCATAAATCGAAAATGAAGGAGTTTGCTGTTTGGATTTGTGATAGTGTGTGTGATCACGCGTCTGGTCCAATCTGTTTGTACATTCTCCTTTGCCATTGTCGGACGAGGCGACATAGAAAGTACAAGGGAGATCAGTACAAACAAGCATATGCTTTGACGCCAAAGGACGTTTTTTCTGTGAATTTGTATATATTTCAATGTTATGTTCCATACCTTTCTTATAATGGGCTCCTATAGGTGTTTGCCGGATAAAGCCGACAGGTGTTCGTTACAGGCAAGATACAGAGCCATCTGTATTGATACCTACTACATCATTATGATGCAGAGCCATCTGTATTAGTACTTACATCATTATGATACAGAGCTGTCTGCATTAGTACTTACATCATTATGATACAGAGCTATCTGCATTAGTACTCACATTATTATGATACAGTATTATTTGCTTTTGCCCTGTGCATCTTATTATAGGAAGTATTGAGCACGGTTGCAACTGCTAAACGGTGTCGCAAAATTCATAAATTTTTAATGTATTACTAATTGTAACTGCCTGTTTATTATAGTAAAATGTGTCTGTGACAAAAATTTGTTGAAATTGTGGAGGAAAGAAATGAAGTATATTAAAGACATATTAAAAGGTATGTTGATCGGTGTGGCAAATGCCATTCCGGGAGTGAGTGGCGGAACCATGATGGTTTCGATGGGAATCTATGATGACATTATTTATTGTGTGACACATTTGTTTTCACAATTGAAAAAGAGTTTGAAAATCCTGTCTCCATATATTATCGGTATGGCAGTTGGAATTGTTGGTTTTGCATATATTATTGGATTTTTGTTGGAACATTATGGATTTCAGACCAAGATGGCATTCATCGGTCTGATCTTAGGCGGTCTCCCGTTGCTGCTAGGCAAAGTAAAAGGCAAGAAAAAAGGGATATCCCATGTTATTGTATTTTTAGTATTTTTCCTATCTATTATATTAATGCAGTATTTTGGCGGCGAAGGCAAGGAAGTGACGCTGACGGTAGGAATCATTCCGGCAATCTTACTGTTTATCGTAGGTGTGATCGCATCTGCAACAATGGTTATCCCTGGTGTGAGCGGGTCTATGATGCTCATGATCCTTGGTTATTACAACCCAATCCTCTTAGCAGTCAAAGATTTTACGAGCGCGCTTGCAAAGGGACAGTGGCACACGATTTTGCAGTTATGTGGATCATTGATTCCATTCGGACTTGGCGTTGTGATCGGTATTTTTGCTATTGCTAAGATGATCGAAGTGCTGCTTAATAAGCAGGAAACATTGACCTACACGGCTATTTTGGGATTAGTAGCTGCCTCTCCGGTAGTAATTCTCATGCAGACACCACTGCTTGGACTTGGTGCCGTGACTTGGATTTCCGGTTTTATCATTTTAGCAGTTGGATTTGTATTTGCTTTAAAATTGTCAGATTAGGTAACAATGTTATCATGTTCTCTGTGATGATTGGGCAAGACATGGCTGTATGCTTTGCCTTAATATAGAGGAAGAGAAACACTATTTACGGCAAAGAAAGAGGGGGAATGCAGTTATGTCAGAAGAACGAAAGGTTTTGCATCAACGGATCGTGGTCAATTTAGTAGTGACTCTAGCAGCACTACTGGCAGTTTTCTTTTTGGGACCGAAGCTGTTTCGATTTTTTTTACCAATCATCATAGCGTGGGTCATTGCTATGATTACAAATCCGTTGGTTAGTTTTTTGGAAAAACGGATCAAGATCATGCGTAAGCATGGTTCCGTGATCGTTATTGTGCTTATTTTGGCGGCTGTTGCAGCGCTGCTTGTTTTTGGCATACGAGAGATAATTTTGCAGGTTAGTGCCTGGGTTGTTGATCTGCCGGGATTGTATCAGACGGTACTTCAAAACATTAATGATTCGCTGGCAACTTTGCACAGCAAGGTTCATTTGATACCATCTGATGTGGACAAGCTGCTGCCGGGAGACAACGGTAGATTAAATGATTATATTTTGAAATTTTTGAATTCATTGACGGACAGTCCAATGAAAACAATGAGTTCCCTAGCTGGTTCCGTTATTGATGGACTGGTGTTGTCGATCTTGACGATCATGTTAGCGTATTTCTTTGTCGCTGATCGACAAAAGATCAAGGATACAATTTTGAAATACACACCATCGAGTGTTAAGCACATATGGGATGTATTTTGTGATGTTATGCTGAAAGCCGTTGGTGGATATCTGAAAGCATGTTTTAAGATCATGTTCATCATGTTTGTTATTTTGTGGTGTTTTTTTGCGGCACTTCATATTAAACACGCGATGGTAATCGCGGTGATCACAGCACTCTTAGATTTTCTGCCTTTTATTGGTACGGGAACTGTGATCATGCCGTGGGCGGCTTATTATTTGCTGACCGGTGGATATGTTCATGCGGCAGTATTGATAGTTGCTTATTTTGTTACAATGATCGTTCGAAGATTGATCGAGCCAAAACTTGTGGGAGACAGTATCGGGATCAGCCCATTTTTGACACTGTTATCTATGTTTATCGGCTATCGCTGGATCGGAATGCTTGGATTGATCATCGGTATACCGGTCGGCATGATCATCAAGGCACTCTTTGAGCAGGGCGTATTTGAAAGCCAGATCCGTGGCATTAAAATCTTAGCCAAAGACATTAATGAGTTCCGCAAATATTAGTACAACAAAATTCCCATACCGAACATTGTTTTATGACCACATATTGCTTATTATGTCAAAGAATACTAAGAATTTTGCAGCCACAACATCGTGGTTTCTGCCGACAGAGAACTATAGTAATTGCCTTGCCGCATTTACGTTTTTGAGTGATTTCTAGATTTTGTTGTCTCTGATGATTGATTTACATGCCCTTCGGAAACTTGAAGTCCCGGAAGCAAGGTAATCATCATTTTTGAAAGGGACTTTGCGCTCGTCGTTACTTATGTCTCGTATTTTAGAGACATTAAGTAACGTGACGTAGCGCATCGTAGCGGAAGCGTCCCGTCCAAAAATGGATGATACCTTGCTAAACCGGGACATCTCAGACAATCCTTCGGGCATGTATTCATCAGAGACTTAACAAAATAAGAAATCACTCAAAAACTCTGCGTTCTGCGGCAATTATCTTAGTTCGCTGCCGTCAGAACAAGTCAGACTACTGGCTGCAAAATAGTTTATTTGTTGCTGACATAATAAGCAATATGTGGTTTTGCAATAACTTCCGGTATGGGAAGTTTGAATAATATTGTTATTGCTGTGGAAAATTGGAGTCAATAAAGTTGTTTAAGTTAATCTGATTTCTTGGGGATAGAATGCTGCGTCCTGCAAACGAACGGAAAATGCCATTCATTGCATGGAACAACAGTGTTCCGATCAGGATTCCTAACAATGCCAAAGTGTAATCGTCAATCTGTCCGCGTCCCAGTCCACTGACTGCCTGAGAAATTTCCATAGCAGCAGGAAATGCAAGATACAAAAACAGGCGGAATATATAATTCCATTTCAAGAAGTAAGCACAGATATAATAGCCGAACGGAATATAGAGACACACTGCCTCTGCTAAATAACAAATAAGCGGAAACAGATCAGAACCATTTCGCAGTGCGGATTCCAGATAATTACCGGTTGCCATAAACGGTACAAAGTTCTGTGCGCCAAAGGCAGGCTCTTTGTAAGGCGGAACGATCGGTGTAATGTAGTATTGCTTGATCAGTGCCAATATATAGAATACGAGCAGCACTATACTCATTTGGATAAAGAAACGTCGGTACCCCTCGAAGTGCGGCGTTGTATCATACAGATCGCGGATGGAACAGTATAGAAATGGTGTTAACCAGTTTACTAAGACGAGCAGTACCAGATAAAAGCTGTAGTGCAGCCACGGATTCGGCTGGATACAGTATACGATTACCGCATAAATAAAGGCTCCGATCGTCATAAATGCAGCGTGGAGCACATTATAGGAATAGCTAAAGGATGATTCCAAAAAAAAGTGTGATAATGCGAGAGATACTAATACTGCAAATACGATCGACCATATTGGTGATGGCAAAAAATAATATAAAAATCCCTCACAGATCAGCGAGAGCAGTGCCAGTAAAATAACGAGACTGCTGATGTTTATGGTACGTGCATTCATAAAGTTCCTCCATTCTGCCATCTGTTGACGGCAATGTGTTTTAATCTTTGTTCTGTGAAAACTAATTGCGGCTAAGTAATTGCTATAGTTTCTTGATGGCAGGACTCACTATATAGCGGCTGCAAAATATAATTAGACCATCACATAATAAGCAATATGTGATTCTTATAGCAACTTCCGGTATGGGATGTTTTAGTAAGCCACACTTTTTTATTATACGAGAAATGATGAAAAAATTCAATTTCTCCCATGGAATAACTCCAATTGACCTTGCAAAACATGTATTTTCCAAGTATAATGAAACACGGCAAAGGGATGGATGGACAAACTTGGAAAAAATTAAAAAAAAGCTTGACAATACAGAAAAGGTTTGATATATTATACAAGTCGCTTGAAATTGTACGGGATCTTAGCTCAGCTGGGAGAGCATCTGCCTTACAAGCAGAGGGTCACAGGTTCGAGCCCTGTAGGTCCCATTAGACTGTATCAAGCACAGTCATTTATTTTAATATGGCGGAATAGCTCAGTTGGCGAGAGCACATGGTTCATACCCATGGTGTCAGGGGTTCAAATCCCTTTTCCGCTACTAAATGAAGAGCAGGTATAATTGATATACCTGCTCTTTTTGTTAAATCAGGAAATAGCAGAGAAGGAGTGCGATAAAGCAAGATAAATGCTTTTGAAGCATTAGTAGGAGGATTACTATGCGCGTTGGAATGGGATATGATGTACACCGTTTGGTAGAGGATAGACCGCTCATCTTGGGCGGGGTAGAGATCCCATATGAAAAGGGATTGTTAGGACATTCAGATGCTGATGTACTTTTGCATGCGATTATGGATGCTTTACTCGGTGCGGCAGCACTGGGAGATATTGGAAAACATTTTCCGGATACAGATGCTGCCTACAAAGGAGCATCCAGCATAAAGCTGTTAGAGCATGTTGGCAAGCTGCTGGAAGAAAAGTGCTATATGATTGACAATATCGATGCAACGATCATTGCACAGAAACCTAAAATGAGAGATTACATTGATACGATGCGAAAAAATGTTGCTGATACGCTGGGGATTGAGCTTGACCAGGTTAATATTAAGGCAACAACAGAAGAAGGACTTGGATTTACCGGAAGTGGAGAGGGAATCTCTTCGCAGGCGATCTGCAGTATTTCTTCTTATTATGAGCACATGGTAAACAATGCCCCGGCAGGATGTGCTTCCTGTGGCGGCTGCGCAAGAAACTGACCGGACAATAACAGATTTATGATGTTGCCGTCAAAGGGTATGTAGTCCCTGGCGGATGCCATGGCATATTCTCTGCATCATACTATTTTACGGTGATCTTACAACTAACTGTGGTACCGTCCTCTTTCACTTTGATCGTGGCGGTACCTTTTTTGCGTGCGGAGATCACACCTTTTTTGGTGACAGATGCCACAGAAGAGTTGCTACTGGAATAGGTGGGTGCATTGCCGGAAGAAACTTTGGCAGTCAGTGTTTTTCGTTTTCCTTTTTTAATTGTTAATTTAGAAGCACTTAATTTGATCGTGGGAGATTTTACGGTTATTTTGCAAGTTCGTGTAACGCCATCTGCCTTGACGGCAATGGTTGCCGTGCCATGTTTTTTGGCAGTCACTACTCCGGAATCCGAGACAACAGCGATACTCCTAGCGCTGGAAGACCAGGTCGGAACGGTTTTGTTTGATATGGATGCCCGCAGTGATATGTTCTGACCGCGGAATAGTGATGCGGCTGTTTGGGATAGAGTGATAGTTGGTTTAACAACGGTAACTTGACAGTGCTGTTCTGTCTGATCTGCTTTGATCGTAATCGTTGCACTGCCGGGTTTGAGTGCGGTGATCAGACCGGTAGAAGAGACCAGTGCGACACTTTTTTTATTGCTGCGGTAAGTTGGGACACTGCGATTTGATGTCCTGGCTGTCAATTGGAATGTCTGCTGCTTTTCCAGTGAAAGTGCCGTTTTGTTGAGGGAGATTGTCGTTGGAACGACTTGAATCTGACAATAGGTTTCGGATTTACCGGATTTCACTTTGATCTTGCAGGTGCCGGCTTTTTTGGCAGTGATCACTCCATATACATTGACGGAAGCGATGGAGGAGGCCGAACTGGTAAAGGAAGGGTAGCTTAGGTCAGAGGTGACGGCAGACAAGACCATTTCCTGACCGATCTTTAACGAAGAACGATAACTGGATAAAATGATAAACGGAGATGCAGCACCGGAGTGGCGGACCATAGCAGGGGCGAATAACCCTGTAAGCAGTGCGGCGATCAATACCATAATAAAGAAAGTGCGGTTGACAGATGTGTGCTTGAAAAATTGTTGTTTCATTTCCATAAATACCTCATTTCTGCGCATGAAAACATATCTGATCGGGAGTAGAACGATAGCTGCGCCGGTTGCTGTGTACGATAGGAACAAAAGAATGTGAGGGAAACACTCTTGACAATTAAAAGATAACATGCTAATTTGTACTTGTCAACACATATGGCAATAAAAACATTTCACAAACAGACTCATTTGTGCTATGATTGTGAAGTAAAATTTGTGAAATTACAGGCACAACAGTAAAAGGAGGATAATGCAGTGGACAAAATTAAGATGACAACCCCTTTGGTAGAGATGGATGGAGATGAAATGACCCGTATTTTATGGCAGATGATCAAGGATGAACTGCTGCTTCCATTTATCGATCTCAAGACAGAATATTACGATCTTGGTTTGGAGTACCGTAATCAGACAAATGATCAGGTTACGATCGACTCTGCAGAGGCAACGAAGAAGTATGGCGTTGCAGTAAAGTGCGCAACGATCACACCAAATGCTGCTCGTATGACAGAGTATGACTTGAAGGAAATGTGGAAATCACCAAACGGTACGATCCGTGCTGCATTGGACGGCACTGTATTCCGTGCACCGATTCAGGTAAAAGGCATTGAGCCGTGTGTTAAGAATTGGGAGAAGCCGATCACGTTGGCAAGACATGCATATGGTGATGTTTATAAAAATACAGAGATCAAGGTGCCGGGTCCTGGTAAGGCTGAGTTAGTATTTACCGGAGAAGATGGCAAAGAGATCCGCCAGACGATCATGGATTTTGATGGTCCGGGAATCATTCAGGGTATCCATAATAAAGATAAATCTATTGAGAGCTTTGCCCGTGCATGCTTTAACTATGCATTAGATACAAAGCAGGATCTTTGGTTTGCAACGAAGGATACGATCTCTAAGATATACGATCATAATTTCAAAGATATTTTCCAGGATATTTTTGATAAAGAATATAAGGAGAAATTTGATGCTGCCGGGATTGAGTATTTCTATACATTGATCGATGATGCCGTAGCACGTGTTATGAAGGCAAAAGGAGGATTTATCTGGGCATGTAAGAACTATGATGGAGATGTTATGAGCGATATGGTATCTTCTGCATGCGGTTCTCTTGCTATGATGACTTCGGTATTGGTATCTCCATCTGGCGTATATGAATATGAGGCAGCGCATGGAACAGTACAGAGACATTACTATAAACATTTGAAGGGTGAAGAGACTTCTACTAACTCTGTAGCAACGATCTTCGCTTGGACCGGAGCACTGCGTAAGCGTGGTGAGATGGACGGCATTCAGGAACTGCAGGATTTTGCAGATAAATTAGAGGAAGCGACACTGGGTACGATCGAGTCCGGTAAGATGACGAAGGATCTTGCTCTGATCACCAGCCTTGAAAATGTGACGGTATTAAACAGCGAAGGATTTATTAAGGCAGTTCGTGAATCGTTAGAGCAGGAATTGGCATAATAACAGCTAATGGAGGATTTCTATGAAAGAGCCATTTTTTCAATGCAAGACAGCATTGCCGGACCAGGCATTCACGCATGGTGCGAAATTTCATTCAGATGATGTATTTGCGACAGCATTTTTGCGATTGATCAAACCGGAGATTCAGGTAACACGCGGTTTTGAGGTGCCGGCAGATTTTGACGGCATTGTGTATGATATAGGACGCGGCCGTTTCGATCATCACCAGGAAGATAAGGAATACCGTGAGAACGGATGCCCTTATGCTGCTTTCGGACTGCTATGGCGCGAATACGGTGCACAGTGCATTGGTGAGGAAGAGGCAGTGCGTTTTGATGAGTCTTTTGTGCAGCCGTTAGATGAATCCGACAATACCGGATGTCACAATGTTTTGGCGTCCATTATTGATGAGTTTAATCCTTCTTGGGATTCCGAAGAGAGTTATGACGATTGCTTTTGGCGCGCTGAGAAGATGGCGGAGGAAATCCTACGTAACCATTTTGAGGCGGTAGCCGGTATTGTACGTGCGGCATCGCTGGTTCGTAAGGCAATGGAAGAAAGCAACGGCAGTATATTGATCCTTCCGAAGTTTGTTCCGTGGAAGAAGGAAGTGATTGGAAGTAGTTATCAAATGGTGGTATATCCGTCGAATCGCGGGGGATATAGTGTGCAGGGAGTTCCGATAGAACATGGTGATACGGCACTGGTATGTGCAATGCCGGAAGAGTGGCGTGGTAAAGACGCACCGGAATTATCGCAGATTAGTGGAATCGCTTCGCTTCGTTTTTGTCATGCAAGTGGTTTCTTGGCAGCAGCAGATACGCTGGAAGGAGCGGTACAGGCTGCACAGACTGCAATTGCACGTAAGGAATCCTAGATATAATATTTGTAAGTTTGCGAAAGCTGCTGGAGCATGCGGTAATCTGTAATAAAGATTAGAACAATAATGAAGGCACCTCTTGATCATATCTACGAATATTGCGTTTTATACGCATTGTTCGTCAGATATGATTAAGAGGTGCCTTTTTTGATACCGTAATCTTAATAAGAACTTTTGTATTTATTTTATTTCTTATTTCACGTTATTTTGATTTATCTGGATTTTCTGGAATGGCTTCAATTGCGCTGATCGCAACATCCAGCCAATTACCCTCCAGATCTTCAACAGCACCAGCGTCACTGGCTGCCGCAATGGAAGGAGTCATAGGGATGCGTCCGAGTACCGGCAGATGGTACTGAGTAGCAACATCATCGACATGGCTTTTGCCGAAAATTTCGATTGCTTTGCCACAGTCCGGACATTCCACGTAACTCATATTTTCGATGATACCAATGATCGGAATATTCATCATTTGTGCCATTTTAACAGCTTTTCCTACAATCATGGATACCAGTTCCTGTGGGGATGTTACAATGACGATGCCGTCAACAGGGATGGTTTGGAATACAGTCAAAGGAACATCACCCGTCCCCGGAGGCATGTCGACAAACATATAATCGACATCTTTCCACACTACATCCTGCCAAAATTGTTTCACCGTGCCGGCAATGACCGGACCACGCCAAATAACCGGATCTGTAGCATCTTCCAATAACAGATTAACAGACATCACCTGAATGCCGGATTTGGAAACAACAGGATATATTGCATGCTCGTCGCCCGTAGCTTTTTCGTTGATGCCATATGCCTTTGGAATAGAAGGACCGGTAATGTCCGCATCCATAACAGCGGTATGGTAGCCTTTTTTCTGGAAGTTAGCGGCCAGCAAAGATGATACCATAGATTTGCCGACACCGCCTTTGCCACTAACAACGCCGATCACTTTGCGAATGCTGCTCTCTGCGTGCGGCTTTTCTAAAAAGCTCTTTGGATCTCTTGATGCACATGCCTCTCCGCAGCTCGAACAGTCATGATTACAATTTTCACTCATTTCATATCCACCTTTCTGTGAAATTAGTTGGGTATAATACCGTTTGACCCTAACATACGATTATAACAGTGATGAGAAAAAAAGTCCATCATTCAAACAAATCAACTATCAGAGATGTAACAAAATAAGAAATCACTCAAAAACTCTGCGTTCTACGGCAATTATCATAGTGCTCTGATGACAGAACAATTTAATGTATTGGCTGCAAAATATAATGAAATTCTCGACATAATAAGCAATATGTGGTTGTGGAGGATTTGAGGTATGGGAAGTTTGCGTAAGTAATATGCAATGCGACAGCAGCTTCGTATAAGCCAAATCTGAATCATGAAGTAAATGAACGATTTTGTTCTAACAAGCTTTCCATATACATATAGTGGTACAGAAGTATAGAAACAGGTTCAGAAATGAGGAAAAGAATGGGTCGTTATGAGCGAATGATTTGCTATTTGTATGAATATCAAGATGGACACAAGGGAGCCAATGTTGGCTATGTCAAATTGGAAAAACGCGGTGAACAGTGTCGGGTGCTGATTCAAATGCGGAGAGCCGACCTTGCCACTCTGCCACAGGCAGCATTGTTTCAGCAGGAAAAAACAGGCGTGCTGCTAATACCCATTGGCGTCATGAGAGATAATAATGGCAGTATGAAGGGGCAGTATGAGGGAAATGTGGACAATCTTGCAGGTACCGGGCTGTCTCTCGACGATGTACATGGAGTATTGGTTTATGTAGAAGAAGGACATTATTTTGCATCAACATGGAATTTGGAACAGATCGATGCACGGCAATTACGTTGGTGGCAGGGGGATCAACATGAGGATGCAGGAAAAGCAGAGGCTTTACCTGAGGGAGGCAGCGAGACATCACAAGATATGGTTGTTTCATCGGATAGAAGCAACGAGACACCGCAAAACATGGTTATTTCAGCGGATAGAAGCAGCGAGACACTGCAAAATATGGTTGCTTCAGCGGATAGAAGCAGCGAGACACTGCAAAATATGGTTGCTTCAGCGGATAGTAGCAACGAGGCACCGCAAAACATGGTTGTTTCATCGGATAGAAGCAGCGAGACACCGCAAAACGAGGTTGCTTCATCGGATAGTAGCAACGAGGCACCGCAGAGATTTGCGGATCATCTTGCCTCGACGCAGGCAGGGATTTCCCGGAAACCGGAGAATGCTTCAATGGAACGTTGCAGTCGGTCGGCGGAGGTGACAGGGCAGTCAATCTGCGGAAGCTGTCCATTTCAGCGCAAAGAATTGGACTATGGCAAAAAAATGTTGCTTACTTTTCCGGTGATGCGTCCGTTTGGGGAACGTTATCCCGGACAATGCGTGCGAATAGAGCCGCAGGATATTGGATGTTTGCCGATGAGAATGTGGTCCCTTTCCGGAAATCCGTTTTTAATGCAGGGATATTTTCAATATCGCCATTTGATCTTTATGGAATGGGAGAAAGGATATGTCATCGGTGTTCCGGGCATCTATAGTAACATGATGCAGTCGAAGGCGGAGAATGCCGGATTTCGTGAATTTATTGCCATCTGTGGACAGAAAAACTGTCGCGGAGCTTTTGGATATTGGCTGATGCCCCTGGACTAATCTTCCGATGAATCCGGTACTATGTAGGTGTAGAGGAGATGATCCCGGTATTGTCCGTTTATTTGCGCAAATGAATGCAGATAGCCTTCCTGAACAAAGTGCAGATGTTCTAGCAGTCGGATAGAGGACTCATTTTCCGGGAGAACCATCGCTTCGAAACGATGCATTTCATAGTGTTTTGCAACCAAAGGCAGCAAAAAGGCAATTGCCTCCTGCATATAGCCGTTGCCAGTGGCGGTTTGATCCAGTTTGTATCCGATCATGCATCGATGAAAGGCTCCGCCCTGAAATTCAGAAAAGCAGACACAGCCAATCGGGATATTGCTATTTTTTCGAAACATCCAGTAACGAATATGTTTTGACTTAAGGAAAGCATTGTATTCCCAAGTAAGATTGCGGGATTGATAGGTAATGGTGTAAAAATATTGTGGACGCAGAGGCTCTACCGGCTCTAACGTATTACGGTTTCGTTCATAAAAATCCAAAACGGCTGACGAACTGTCCGGCTTTAATATACGCAATTCAAGTCGCTCTGATTGATAATAGGTTAACATGATAACAATCCTCATTTCTGTCTAAAATCTGACTCACACCTTCATATTTATATCGATACAAAGACTGAGTGATCTTATAAAAACATATCGGATTGGTGCGGAAAATGCAAGTGTTTCGTAGGTGATTTTGGCAGACAAAAGGTTGTTCTAATATACAAAAAAGATTATAATAAACACAGCACACTTAACTTAGGAGTCCCTTTTAGACTCCGTTATGCGCAGAAATCATGTGCAGTTATTATGGCATAACTACGTTAGAAATGAGGAAAAATGGCGGTGCAGAAAGACAATACGGAAAAATATATGAGGGAGGCGATCAAGCAGGCGAAAAAAGCGGCGGCAATTGGAGAAGTGCCGATCGGCTGCGTGATCGTAAGAGACGGAACAATATTAGCGAGAGGATACAACCGTCGGAACATTGAGGGGAGTACTCTGGCTCATGCCGAGATCATTGCAATAAAGAAAGCGAGTAAAAAATTGCAGGATTGGCGTCTGGAAGACTGCGAACTCTACGTTACGTTAGAACCGTGTCCGATGTGCGCCGGTGCGATCGTGCAGGCTAGGATTCCCAAAGTTGTGATCGGTGCTATGAATCTGAAAGCCGGGTGCGCCGGAAGCATTTTGGACTTGCTGCAGGAAAAACGCTTCAATCATCAAGTGGACAAGGTTATTGGAGTACTGCAAGAGCAATGCAGTCAGATGATGCAGGATTTTTTTCGGGAATTGCGCCGGCAGAAAAAAACGCAAAAAGAACAATCTTGACAGGGCATACAGGAATCTATATAATAAAATTTGTGTCGTTTCTCTAAAAGAAGCGCTCGAAGATGCGAGTAGCATCCGCTTGATTTTGTCATAAGATTTCCGTGCTAGCCGGGGAGATAGCGGTTCCCTGTACCTGCAATCCGCTATAGCAGGGGTGATGTTCTGTTTCGGGTCTATGGCTTGCAAAGCTGCCCTTTGTAAGTGGCGTTGACGCTTTGGTCTTGCGCAATGGAAACTCATGAACCGTGTCAGGAGGGGAACCTAGCAGCACTAAGTGAGATCTTCCGTGTGCCGCGAGGTTGCCGGGGCTGAGTTAACTGCAAAGGTAACGTTTGCAGCGATGGATTCAACGCAGAATGCACGGTTTTTTGTTATTTTATAGGAAATTGCTGTTATGTAGTGTGACGTTATCAAGAGTTCCCCGTCGCTGTTTTCAATAAGGAGGAGATTGAATGAATAAGGAGCGAAAAACCTATTGTGTCAATCAGATCATGAAGGGTGAAATTATTTTTGAGCGCGGCAGTGAAGCTGCTTATGTTGGGCTTGTATTGAAAGGTCGAGTACGCATACAGGCAGAGGGTGTTAATTTGGTCATTGGATCCGGACATTTCTTGGGATTGACGGATTTACAGGATGGGATGTATCGTGTTACATATCAAGCTGAAACGGATCTCGCAATCTATATCTTTCGTGCCGGCGAACTTCAGGCGACCCTTCAGCAGATTTTTAAGGCGAACAAGGATTATGCAGCGCTTATGGTTGCTACATTAGGAAAATATATACATGCTCTTGCGGGTGTATATCACACGCTGGAAGAGCAGGCAGAGAGGGATTATGAATTTTTGCAGGAACAGTATAGATCCTATCAGGCGATTGGGCAGGAGTTAGGGATCACAACGGATGAACTGCCTGGGATTGAAGAGTTGTCGCCGTTGATGCATTGGACGGCATTAGATGAAGAAAAGATCACTTATTATGATATATTAAGTGGATTGAAACAGGATGTTCAAAAGGCATATTTTGGTGCATCAGAGACGATTGCAGTCTATCATATTAAGGACCAGATCAATCTGCTTCGTGATCTGCTGGATCAATGTGAAGCAGATGCAGCATATCTGCAGAGTTTGGTTGGTCCAATGTTTCGTACAGACAAAAATTTATATTTATCGGTTTTGCATATGGTGGCAACTGCCAAGAGGATTGATGCGGACACGAAAGCCGGGATGGAGATTTTTGATAAGTTGATCGATGAGATCAACCGTTTGGAAGAAGTTTTATACGAACAGGCAAGTATCAATCTGCAGATTGACCATAATTCTATGGATAATGCATACTACAGCCTAATCTGTGATGGGGCATCACAAGAAGAAACAGTGGATGCTTTGACGGAAGAGTTTGCCTTAGTAGAGGAAAACTTTGTCAGCGTTGAAGAGTTAGATCATTCCTTGGAGCACATTTTAAGGTATTCAGAGCTTCCAATAGAACAAACACAGCAATTTGAAGCGGATGTTCGAGCGTTTGCAGCATTGTCGGACAAGATGTCGACGGATGACAACGCAAGAGAATTGCGTCGTAATATATTAAAACAGTATTATCCGCTGTATAAAGCAGTATATTATAAAGAGTATCACAGCACGGAGGAGACACCGATCGAGATCGACCTTTTCCTGCGTTATGGATTCCTAAGTGAGACATTATTGACGGAAGAATTGTTAGAGGAGCTGCTTTCGTTGGACCACGATCGTTCCGGACGCGGAGACTGCCGCGTTTATGATATGAAAGAATGGCTTACCGAGGTTTACGAGGGGCGTAAAAGTCCTTCTAAGAGTGAATTTGATCTGGATTATGAAGATTTTCTGCGAGATCAGAAAAAAACCGGACGGATCACGGAAGCGCAGATGAAAGAGCAGCTCGAGGATCGCGACGCAAAATTGGATTACGAGATTACCAATATGTTCCGCGTAAATCATCGTCTGGTAAGTGGTCAGGCATCGGTATTCGTACCGTTTTTGTTTACGGAAGGAAGTTCAGCATCATTGCAACGTACCTTTTTATCAAAAGATAAGATCAATGCGAGCCTGCGCAAGCTCAGACAGATTGATTATTCGGTATTTTATCGTGAGATGCTGTTTCATAAAGACGATTCGCCGATCACAAAGGAATATATGATGGAAGAGGTGGCACCGGACGTTATTTTGCTGCCTGCTTGTGGTACCAAAGGGATTATGTGGCAGGAACTGAGCGGCCGCAGAAGAAATTCCAAAGGTCGTTTTTTGATGCCTCATTTCTTTGAAGGGGATTTAGAGCTTGCCATGATTCAGTTGTGCGGACGTTTTCGCTGGGAGCTGTGTCGCACGATGCAGGGGACTTCGTGGAACAATATTCAGATAAAATCGCTGACAAGTGAATATAGTGATTATATCCAGTTTTACCGCAAAAACAGGGATTTGTCAGAGGACAAGAAAGAAAAATTAAAAATGCAGATCCAGAAATGCAGAAACAATACACGAGAGGTCTTTGTGACGGATTATATTAACTGGATCCGACATGAGGCAAAGGGCGGGATCACGTTAAATAAGACGGTTCGAGAGATTATGGCGACGTATTGCCCGTTTACTAAAAAGATTCGTGAGACAATAGTAGAACAACCGTTGTTCCGTGATGCAATGGCACGCTTTATGCGTGAAACAGGTAAGAAAAATAAAGAATATGCGTTAAAATTCCGTGTATGGGAGAAAGACGGCATAGAAGTCCCGGCAGAGATCATACAGACAAGAGATTTTTACCGCGATCTGTAAACGGGGTGGATCATATCCAACCGCCATCAAAACGCAGCACCTGGCCGGTCAGGTATTCTCCGCTTTGAGCGACTTGTACAATAAAGTCAGCGGTTTCTTCGGCAGAAGCCGGTCGGCCGACAGGGATTTCCTCAAACAGAGAGCTGCGCTCGTCGTCGGAAAGCTGTCCATTCATCCGGGTATCGATAAAACCACAGGAGACTGCGTTGACAGTAATGTGACTGGGACCGAGTTCTTTTGCCAAGGCTTTGGTGAAAGCACAGACACCGCCTTTCGTTGCAGAGTAAGCAACTTCGGTGGAGGCTCCTATTTCGCCCCAAACAGACGTGATGTTTATAATTTTGCCATATTGTTGGGCGAGCATGGTCGGAATGACAGCACGACAACTGTAGAATACAGAGGACAGATTGCTATTTACAATGGCAGTCCATTCATCGTCTGACATATCCTGCAGTAAACCAACATAGGAGATACCTGCGTTGTTGATGAGCAGATCAATATGTGGGTATGTGATCTGTATTTGTGAAAAAAAATCTGCTACTTGAGCACTGTCGCCAACATCGCACTGCATCGCAAGACAGTTGCGGCCGTTAGCGGTAATCTGCTTTGCAACAGCAGAGAGCGCTGTCATGTCTTTTTGACAGCAGATGGCAAGGTCGTAGCCTGCCGCTGCAAGTTTTAGGGCGGTCATCTGACCGATCCCATGAGATGCTCCGGTTACTATAGCTGTTTTGGTTGTATTCATACTAACCTCATTTCGTGTAAAATTTATCTGTGATAAAAGTAGTATAGCATAATGGCAATATACTTTACAGGGGTAAAAAGATTTGTTATAATAGTTTGAATGTTTGTGTAATGAAAGCTGGGGGTTTGATAGCAGCGCATAGATATGCGACGATTAGTGGGAAAAGGAGAAAACAAGCATGAAGGGTACTAAGAATAATATTTGGAAAGTATTTGCTATTAATTTGGGCAAGTCTATCCTGGGAATTTGCATTTTGATCGCCGTTGGATTTGGCAGTTACAAAATATCCTATCACTTCCTATCGAAAAATGCGACTAACGTGAATACGGATAAGGATAGTATTAAGGAGATCATTAAGGAGGCGAAGACAGAGGATATTTCTAAAAACTTAATCTATGTATGTAATGAAAAAGATCAGATCACACATATGATGGTTGAAATATGTAATACTAAGACGAATAATTTGGATTATGTTACAATACCAACAAAGAACGATTATACAATTCCGACAACAATGTATCGCAAACTATGTACTATAAGTGAGAATATTCCGCAGATCATGCGTATCAGCAAGCTGAAACAGTATTTTGCAGATGAACAGCAAGCGTATGGATACGGTTCGTTGATCGTGGAAAAGATGATCGGAACAAGTTTAAGCTATTATACGGTTTTGGATGAGGAAACATATAACAACCATTATCAGGAAGTCAAAGTAAAGGTTAGTTACAAAAAGACTGTGGATGTAGAACAGACCGCATCACCGGTTGCCTCTGCATCGCCGGAGCCATCCGGAGCCAAGACAAAGATGAAGATTTCTTGTGCCAGCGATGCGTATGTGCAGCAGCTTAAAGATCTGAATGGTGATGAATCGAAGATTGCGGATTTTATCAAATCACAGTATGATCGCGTGACTTCCAATCTGACAGTGACGAACAAGATTGGTTATATTCAAAGTTATGAGCAGATGAATGTGGACTATTTCCATTATTGGGGATGTCCGGGAAGCTACGATGGTAAGGTGTTTGTTGTAGATACAAAGGCTGCCAAGAAGTTTTTCAAAGGTCTGATCAATAACGAAGTGCCATATACAGCGGCTCAGGATCTTACGACAACGCAAAAAGCGACAACGTCGCCTGCAGCAAGCAGTAATACGACGCCAAAGCCAAAGAGCGGTAAGAAAGCAGTAAGTTCCAAAGGACTTAAGATAATTCTGCTCAACGGCAGTAAGATTGCCGGACTGGCCGGTAAGACACAGCAGAAATTACAGAAGAAGGGGTATACTGTACCTCAAGTAGGGGATTATACTAAAGAGACCTTGACACAGACAAAGATTATTGTTAAAGAAGATGGTCAAGGAGAGGATTTGAAGAAATATTTCAAAAATCCACAGGTAACCGTTGGTATGGTGGATCAAGGATATGATATCGAGATTATTCTGGGTACCGCTGATGCAAATCAGTAGCAAGGATGGTATAACGAAACGATGCACGCTTCAGTAAAAGTGCTGGATATTGACATTGATATGATGACGAATGATGTCTTTGTCCAGAAAATGAATGAATATCTTTCGGACGATAAGTTAGATGTGATATTATTTGCGTCGACGGAGCTGTTAGATAAGGCAATGGGGGAGGAGTCGTATCGTGAAGTGATCGAGCAGGCGGATTTGATCCTGCCTGGTGAGGAGGCACTGCTTAGTGCACATCATGTTGAAGTGCTGGAAGCTGGTGGAATGGTAGTCAGCTGTAAAAGCTTTGGCATTATGTTAGAAAATCTTCAGAAAAAAGATCAAAGCGTATATATAATAGGAAAGAGCAGCACGGAAGTAGAACAATTGGAAACTTGGTGCAAACGTATGCAGCCGGGGCTTCGATTATCAGGAAGTGTTGTGTATGATCCGGATATGGAGGCCGCAGCGCTGATCAATGAGATCAACAATCATACGCCGGATATTTTGTTGGTAGATTTAGAGACCGGGCCGCAGGAAATTTGGATCATGGAGCATTTGCCATTGCTGCATGCGCGTCTGTGCGTAGCGATCGGCGGTGTGGTGAGCTTGATCTTGGCTGAGGAAAAAGAAGCGCCGGAGTGGGTCAAGAAACTTCATTTGGAACCGCTGTATGAGAAACTGGTTCGCCAGCAATCGGTCAAAAAAGATGTTCAAGCACGTATATTTCGAAAGAAAGTTGTGCAATATAATAATAAATCAGATGAAAAAGATATTTGAAGTAAGAGAGGATAACCAATGATAGGTTATCCTCTTTTTGAATGAATTGGATTGGATGATCGAGGGGATGAGACGCAAGTATGTTTGGAAAACGATTTTGGTGGAGGGAATTACCGGCATTTGTCATTGGAACAGGTATGATGGCATTGGCGGTCAATATGGTATACAGTCCAATGGGGATGGTGCCGGGGGGCTTTTCAGGGCTTGCTATCCTGCTGTCGCATATGCTGTATGAATATGCCGGAATTCCGATGGCTGTTTGGAGCATAAATCTGTTGTTAAATATTCCGGTTTTTGTATGGGGAATTTTTGAAAAAGGGCATCGATTTATCATGAAATCATTCATTGCCAACCTCATATTTTCGGCAATGTTGTATGCGATACCGGAGCAGCCGGTGGCAGAGGGAGATTTTGTGATGGCTGCTATTGTTGGCGGTGTACTGACCGGCGCCGGTATTGGTCTGGTATTTGCAACAGGATATTCTACCGGTGGAACAGATCTGCTGGGGAGCCTGATCTGCACGTATTATCCGCATATCTCTGTGGCAAATGCGTTGTTTGTCATTGATTCAGTGATCATTGTTGCCGGAGCATTTTATTTTGGTGTCGATAAGGCGATTTATGCAACAGCAGCCGTTTTTGTTTCTTCGAAGGTAATGGACGCGATCCTGTCCGGCATGACGCAAAGCAAACAGATCTTAGTTATTTCAAAGAAATGGCAGGATATAGCGGAGGAGATCATGACATCGTTAAATCGCGGAGTGACACAGATCAAAGCAAAGGGAGTGTATAGCGGACAGGAGCGCCCTGTGTTGCTGTGTGTCATAGGCAAAAGACAGACGGGACAGCTTCTGCAGGCGGTGCGAAAACATGACACGTCAGCATTTGTCATAATCACGGAAGCGAGAGAAGTTTTGGGTGAAGGATTTGATTCGACAGCTCTCGGCATGTCAGCAGATGGCAAAAAACTGTTCAAATTGCACAGAAAAACAACAAAATAGCCGTAGATTTTTTGGCAAAAGCAATGAAAAAATCTCATTCTATACACTTTGCACAAAAAGCGAAAACTTTCTTTGGCAATTCGTGCCATGGTCAAAAAATTCTGTTTGGTGTATTATATTTTACAGGTTATGTGAGAGGAGTTATTCCCTTACAAGATAAATTAATTGACAAACAGGAGGACATATTAATGGCAAGTTTATCTTTGAAAAACATCTGCAAAACATATCCAAACGGATTCGTTGCAGTAAAGAATTTTAATCTGGACATCGCAGATAAGGAGTTCATCATCTTCGTAGGACCTTCAGGTTGTGGTAAATCTACTACACTTCGTATGATCGCTGGTTTGGAAGAGATCACAGAGGGTGAGCTTTGGATCGGTAATAATTTAGTAAATGATGTAGAGCCTAAGGATCGTGATATCGCAATGGTATTCCAGAACTACGCTCTGTATCCACATATGTCAGTATATGACAACATGGCATTCGGTCTGAAGTTAAGAAAGACTCCTAAGGAGAAGATCGATAAGTTAGTACATGATGCAGCAAGAATCCTTGACATCGAGCATTTGTTAGACCGTAAGCCAAAGGCTTTATCCGGTGGTCAGAGACAGCGTGTTGCCATGGGTCGTGCAATCGTTCGTAACCCTAAGGTATTCTTGATGGATGAGCCACTTTCCAACTTGGATGCAAAACTTCGTGTACAGATGCGTATCGAGATTTCTAAGATCCATCAGAGATTGGAAGCTACGATCATCTACGTAACACATGACCAGACAGAGGCTCTTACATTGGGTACTCGTATCGTTGTTATGAAAGATGGTGTAATGCAGCAGGTTGCTACTCCAATCGATCTTTATACAAAACCATGTAACTTGTTCGTAGCTGGTTTCATTGGTTCACCACAGATGAACTTCATCGACGCTGTAGCAATTCAGGAAGGCGAAGATGTTAAGCTTGCATTTGGTTCTTATGCAATTAAGCTTCCTGAGCAGAAAGCTGCCAGACTTGTTGAAGGTGGATACATTGGTAAAGAAGTCGTACTTGGTATTCGTCCAGAGGATATCAAAGATGAGGAGATCTTTGTTAACGGTGGATCTGACAATGTACTTGATGCAACTGTTAAGGTATACGAGATGCTTGGTGCAGAAGTATTCTTATACTTCACTGTCGAGGGATTCGATATCACAGTTCGTGTAAATCCTCGTACAACAGCTCGTCCTGGCGATACGATCAAGATTGCATTGGATCCTGCTAAGATTCATGTATTCGACAAAGAGACAGAGAGAACCATTACAAACTAGTCCTTAATGTTAGAAGATTTGTTAAAATTCTCATAATAAACTATCTAAGACAGGCATTGTATCTACAATGCCTGTTTTATTTACTTTTTACAAATTTCATGCTATAATTTAGTATATGTTATTGGGGATATTAGAAAGGGAAACTTTCTAAAGAACGGGTAAGTCGTTGCAGATAGATAGCACTTACTCGAGAAGCAGCGGAGGTAAATATGATTGCAAATCAGGTGTTGCAGACAAATATCGAAGGAATGAAGAATATTACGCGCGTAGATATTTGTGTAATGGATACGGAGGGGAAAGCGCTTGCCACTACGATAGATAATGTAGAGGAATATGAAGAGGCTGTAATGGCGTTCGTTAATTCGCCTGCAGATAGTCAGGTGCTTCAGGGATATCAATTTTTCAAGGTCTTTGATGATCACCAATTAGAATATGTAGTGTTAGCCAAGGGCGACAGCGACGATGTATATATGGTTGGTAAATTGGCGGCTTTTGAAATTCAAAATTTGCTGGTTGCCTACAAAGAGCGCTACGATAAAGATAATTTTATCAAGAACTTATTGTTGGATAATCTGTTGTTGGTTGATATTTACAATCGTGCGAAGAAGTTACATATCGAAGCATCTGTGCGCCGCGTTGTATTTTTGATCGAGACAAAGAATGAGAAGGACACCAACGCATTGGAGACGGTCAAAGGATTATTTTCCAGCAAATCCAAGGACTTCATCACGCAGGTTGATGAAAAGAACATCATTGTCGTGAAGGAAGTGAAACCGAACGAAGATTATGATGATATGGAGAAAACTGCAAAAGTCATCTTAGATATGTTGAACACGGAAGCTATGACAATGGTGCACGTATCCTATGGCACGATGGTAAATGAGATCAAGGATGTGTCGCGTTCTTATAAAGAAGCTAAAATGGCGTTAGACGTTGGAAAGATTTTTTACAGCGACCGCAACGTCATTGCGTATAGCAGCTTAGGTATTGGCCGTTTGATCTATCAGCTTCCAATGCCGCTTTGTAAAATGTTTATCAAAGAAATATTTGGTGACAAATCGCCAGACGATTTTGACGAGGAGACCATTGCTACGATCAATAAATTCTTTGAGAACAGCTTGAATGTATCAGAGACTTCCAGACAGTTGTATATTCATCGTAATACGTTAGTGTATCGTTTGGATAAGCTGCAGAAGAGCACCGGACTTGATCTGCGTGTATTTGATGATGCGATTACTTTCAAGATTGCGCTGATGGTCGTGAAATATATGAAGTATATGGAAAATTTTGAATATTAATTAGTGAATGCATGTGGAAAGCCCTGGAAATGGTTATCATTTCTAGGGCTTTTTGGTATTTTGATCAAAATGTGTATTATTTACACATTCATATTGAAAAATGTGTATGCAGTGTGTATAATGTGATTAAAGGGGGGAAATATGAAACAAAGAGATCTTGTGAAAAAACTCAAAAATGCCGGATTTCACCTTGTCAGACATGGAGGAGACCATGATGTTTATCAAAGAGGGAATGATGAGGAAGTAATACCAAGGCATAAAGAGGTAAATGAGAGACTGGCAAAAGCAGTATTGAGAAAATGGGGATTAAAATAATCTCCCAGTCTCAATATAATGCATTTATTATATAAAGATGGAGGTTGAGCATATGAAAGTAGCATATCCGGTTATATTTACAGATGTAGATACAAATATATTGATTGAAGTGCCGGACTTAGGAATTTTGACAGAGTCAAACGAAGAAGGCAAGGCAAAAAGTTCCTTGGCAGATGCTATTATGATGGCAAGAGATGCGATTGGTATAAGTTGTATCGAGGCACAGGACGAGGGAAAAGAAATTTCAAAAGCCTCTAATATGACAGATGTTGATGTTTCCAAAGGTACATTTGGGGGAGAGGGCACAAGTGTTGTATCTTTAGTGGATGTTGATCTTGAAGTTTATCGACGAATGTTGGATAACAAAACAGTGCGTCGTAACGTAACATTACCTAATTGGTTAAATCAAGAAGCAGAGAGATCACATATTAATGTATCAAAGGTCTTACAAGAAGCACTCATGGCAAGGTTGGGAGTATCACGATAAGTATCACCTTGTTCTAAAATAAAAAGGGTCAATCGTCAAGGTGTACCTACATTCAATCGTTAGACTTCTAGGTCTAACTTTGGGGAGAGGGTATAATGCCTGTAGCGCAATACGACAAAATGTTGTATACTGATATTGTTTTTGTAGAGCAATTATGGGCAAAAGCATTAGATAAAGCACATAGAAAACATTAGCAGAAAGCATGCGTTCAAATGTACGCAGAAAAGAGGTATCATAGTGAGAAAAAGAGCAAAGAGGAAAGAGGAATGGACAGGACCGCTGATCTGTTTATCGGGGGTGGATGTTGTTTATAATACAGGAACAGAGGCATTGAAAAACTGTAACCTGAAAGTGGAAAAAGGTGAGTTTGTATTTGTAGTAGGAAGCAGTGGCTCTGGAAAGTCTACTTTGATCAAATCATTGCTCGGAGAGATCCCTCTACAGGCTGGTGAAATACAGGTGGGGGGCAATAGCCTCACAGAGATGAAACGCAAAAGAATGCCATATTATCGCCGTAAATTAGGTGTAGTATTTCAAGAGTTTCGTTTGCTGGATGATCGTAACGTGTTTGAAAATGTGGCATTGGCGCAACAGGTGATCGGCGTGGATAAGGACCGTATCGAAAAAAATGTGCGTGGTATGCTGCAATTGGTAGGTCTGCAGGATCGTGCGGACGTCTATCCGAGAGAATTGTCCGGTGGTGAGCAGCAGAGAGTTGCAATCGCGCGTGCAATGGTAAACCGTCCGTCGGTATTGCTGGCAGATGAGCCAACAGGAAATCTGGATCCACAAAATTCATGGGATATTATGGCGCTGTTGGAAGATATGAACCGGCTTGGTACGACGGTTATGGTCGTTACCCACAATAATGAGATCGTGAATCAAATGCAAAAGCGTGTTGTCACTCTTCACGAGGGCGTTATTATCAGCGATCAGATACAGGGAGGATATGTGCAATGAAAACACTAGGATACGGTATCAAACAAGGGTTCAAAAATATTGTACAAAATAAAATCTTCTCCTTAGTAGCGATTGGAACGATTGCAATCTGTCTGTTTTTACTGGGGTTGTTCTATGCGCTGCTTAGCAATTTCCAGCACATGATGTACAATGTGGAGAGTAATGTCGGTTTGACGGTGTTTTTTGACAGTGGGATCGAACCGGAAGAAATTGATTCGCTGGGAGAGCAGATCCGTAAGTTAGATGGCGTGGAGACGGTGGATTATATTTCTCCGACAGAAGCATGGAAAAAGTTTCAAAAAGAAATGTATCAGGGAAAAGAAAATTTGGAGGATACTTTTGGTGATGAAAATCCGTTGCAGGATTCAGCGTCGTTTGAGATCACTCTGACAAGAGTATCAAAGCAGGCGAAAGTGTCTAAGCAGATCAAGGAAATGAAGGGAATCCGTAAGGTAAACGGATCGAGCACTGTGGCAAAGAGCCTGAGCAGTGCTAATATGCTTGTTGCCTATGTATCGGCAACGATCATAGGATTGCTGTTGCTTGTCTCAGTGTTCCTGATCAATAATGCGGTCGCGACGGGTATCCGCGTGCGCAAGGATGAGATTTCGATCATCAAAATGATCGGTGCAACCGATGGTTTTATTCGTGCACCATTTTTGGTCGAGGGATTGGTTATTGGTTTGATTGGAGCGATCATTCCGATCATAGTATTGTGGGTATTGTACGAGAGAGTGATCCAATTTGTATTAGAACATTTTTCGGCATTGTCACAATGGCTAACCTTTGTGGCTCCATCGAAAGAGTTTGCAACCTTGATACCGATGTCGCTCTTAGTTGGAGTAGGAATTGGTTTTATCGGAAGTGCATTGTCAGTCAGAAAACATTTGCATGAGTAGCGAAAGCAGAAAGGCGGGGTGATTGCAGATGAGAAAGCGAAATAAATGGATCGCAGCAGGGGTTGGCCTGTGGCTTACAGGAGCGGTCTGCATTGGAAGCGGAGTATTTTTGGACAATCCGGGGGTTGCACTGACACGGGTAGTGCAGGCGGCAACACAGTCGGAAACAACGCAGGGGCAGATCGATGCAGCCAACAAGAAACGAGAGCAGCTTGAAAAGGAGCGGACGGAGTTAAAGGAAACTCTTTCGAGCAGTGAGAGCAAGAAGGGCAATATTTTACAGTATATTTCAACGTTGGACAAAAAGATGGACACGTTGACGGATAAGGTAAAGTCTAACGAAGAACAGATTCAGTTAGTGCAGTCTGACATCGATGAATTACTGCTTCAGGAGGCGCAGGCAACTGCAAAGATGTCTAGTCAGTATGAGACGATGAAAGAGCGCATAAAATATATGTATGAGGACGGTACTTCCGGGTATTTGGAGTTGTTAGCCGGATCCAGCAGTTTGTCTGAAATGTACAATCATCTCGAATATATCAGTAAGATCAGCGAATATGATCAGAAGATGTATGGAGAGTATGAGTCTACCAAGCAAAAACTTACCAAAACGAAGAAAAATAAGCAGGCAAAGAAAGATGAGTTAGTAGCAACGAAAGAGACGCTTTCTTTTGAAAAACAATCCGTGAAACAATTGATCAGTAAAAAGAAAGGGCAGTTGACAAAATACAACAATCTGATTGCAGATTCGGAATCTTCTATTAGCACGTATGATGCGAAGATTGCGGCACAGGAAAATCAAGTGGAGAGTTTGTTGGCGAAAAAACGCCAGGAAATTGCGGCAGAAGAAGCAGCACAAAAATCATCGCCTTCTGGCAAAGGTCCTAACGGCACTGATACGACCACAGATCAAACACCGTCTAGTAATGCGGTGAGCACATCAGGATTTATTTGGCCGTTAGCAACGGCAGGACGGATCAGCTGCGGTTTTGGCCCGAGAACGGCGCCGACAGCCGGAGCGAGCACGTATCACAAAGGAATTGATATTGCGACGCCGACCGGAACAATTGTGCGTGCAGCGAAGGCAGGAACCGTTGTGACAGCAACCTATTCCGCTTCAGCGGGTAATTTTGTGGCAATTTATCATGGAGATGGCGTTTATACATACTATATGCACAACTCTTCCCTGCGGGTATCTGTGGGAGAGAAAGTCACCAGAGGACAGACGATTGCATTGTCCGGCTCTACAGGAATCTCTACCGGACCGCACTTGCACTTTGCGGTATATGCGAATGGATCCTATGTGAACCCATTAAATTATGTATCAAGATAGTAAAAGAAATGGAGACAGAATGAAGCGATTTTTGAAAGGTTTTTTGTGTGGAATGCTTACCACATCGATGATGCTGGTGGTTGCGTTGACCATAGGTCAATTCGGTGGTTACATCGACCTCGGTGCAGCTTGGAATCGCACAGATCAAGATAGTACGATGAAGCGGGAAGTTAAACAAAAGGCTTCCACGATTGAGAAATATATAGATGCGTACTATTTGGATGACATCGATAAAGATAAGATGGAAAATTCTATATACAAAGGAATCGTGAATGGACTGGGAGATGATTATGCAGAATATTATACGGCAGAAGAATATGCGGAGATCATGGAGAAGACTAGTGGTACATTCTATGGGATTGGCGCATATGTGACCCAAAATACGGACACAGGTGCGATAACGATCGTTAAGCCGATGAAAAACAGTCCGGCAGAAAAAGCGGGATTGAAAGCGGGAGATATTATTTATGCGATCAATGACGAGCGGGTTTCCGGCAAGGATCTTTCAGCGGTGTTAGCGCAGATCAAGGGTGAAGAGGGATCTAAAGTCAAACTGACGATCGTTCGTTCCGGGGAAAACGATTACCTGACGTTTTCGGTGAAAAGAGCTAAAATTCAGGAAGACACGGTTTCCTATACTATGTTAAATGACAAGATTGGTTATATTCAGATCACGGGATTTGAAGAAGTGACGCCAAATCAGTTTTCCGCAGCAGTTAATGCCTTAGAAAAGGAAAAAATGGAGGCACTTATTTTAGATCTGCGTGATAATGGTGGAGGATTGCTCAAATCCGCAGTTTCGATGCTAGACCGTGTTATGTCTAAGGGGATGGTGGTTTATACCAAAGATAAACAAGGCGTTTCAGAGAAATTCTATGCGGAAGATGTTAAACATGTTTCTGTGCCGATGGCTGTGTTAGTCAATGGCAATTCGGCAAGTGCATCGGAAGTGTTTTCCGGGGCGCTGCAGGATAAAAAGAAAGCAAAATTGATCGGGACCAAGACGTTTGGTAAAGGGATTGTACAGACGATCTTTGACTTGCAGGATGGATCGGCGTTGAAAATGACAACGTCGAAATATTATACGCCGAGCGGCCGTAATATTCATGGAACCGGACTTGAGCCGGATATTAAAGTGGAATTGGATAAGTCGACGGTGGGGCAGAAGGATAAAAATGGGAAGCTTAAACCGGATAATCAGATGCAAAAGGCAATTGATTATCTGAAAGGTCAGATAAAAGGCTGACAAATAGCGTATAACAGAATTGTGTACAGGACAAAGGAGGGGAACGCGTGGATCAAAAGCAGATACAGGATAAGCTGGAACGGATACAGCGGGAAGTCAATCAGGTGATCCGAGGTAAAGAAAACGTGGTAGAGCGGGTTCTTGCAGCGATCATCAGTGGCGGCCATATATTGATGGAAGATATTCCGGGCGTTGGCAAGACAACGCTTGCGACAACGTTTGCAAAAGCACTGTCCATGAACTATAAGCGTGTGCAGTTTACACCGGATGTTTTGCCAAGTGATATTCTGGGATTTTCGATGTATGACGCGGGGAGCCGGCAGTTTGTATACCGCCCAGGAGCCGTGTTTTGTAATCTGTTTTTGGCAGATGAGATCAATCGAACCTCTCCCAAAACACAGTCTGCTTTGCTTGAGGTTATGGAGGAGAATCATGCGACGGTAGATGGTGTAACCAGGCCGCTGCCGAATCCCTTTGTGGTCATCGCAACAGAAAATCCACTGGGATCATCAGGAACGCAGATGTTGCCGGAATCTCAGCTGGATCGTTTTATGATCTGTGTTTCAATGGGGTATCCGGAACATCAGGATGCTGTGGCAATTTTGAAGGGCGAATCAGCCGATCTGTTATCCAAAGTTCAGCCGGTATTGTCAGCAGAAGAATTGTGTGCGCTTCGAAGCATATCGGAAACGATATTTGTGCATGACAGTATTTATGATTATATTGTAGATCTGGTGGAAGAGACTAGAAAAAATGATCTGTTTGAGATGGGAGCGAGTCCGCGTGCAACGATCGCATTGCTTCGTATCTCACGTGCGATGGCGATGATTGCCGGACGTGATTTCGTGACTGCCGCAGATGTACAAAAGGTATTGCGTGATGTGTTAGGGCATCGTGTGCGCCTAAGCGCCAGAACACGTGCGGAGCGTATTACGGTAGATCAGGCAATGGAACAGCTTGTGCAGACGGTGAAGGCACCACGGATGTGATAAAGCAATTCGGCGCATGGAGGATGAATGGGATGAATAGAGAAGGATCAAAGCGACATTGGAAACTATATCCGTTACGTATAGCGGGTTATGTTCTGCTGTTTGTCGTTATGGTCGTTCTCTATTTCTTTTTTAAGAGTTATGTTGTCGCATCATTAGTATGGCTGCTTGTTTTGCTGCCGGTCGTATCCATATGGTTGAACTGGAAAATGACCCCATATCTTACAGTGCGCATATCTGCCTTGCAGCCGAAAGTCATAGCAGGTGAAGAGAGCCGTTTTATGTGTAAACTGAGTAATGCGTTTCCGTGGGTTAGTTTACAATGCGAATTGCAGGGAACGATTGGCAATACTTTGTATCACACAGAGGATCCGATCCGACTGTGTTTACCGGTACGCCTGCGTGGGGAAGAAGCCATGGAGTTACCGTTTAGATGCAAATATAGTGGCAATCTGCAATTTTGTATCCATACGCTCGCTATCAAGGATCTGCTCGGTTTTGTATCGGTGCAGCAGGAAATTTCTGAGGAGGCGGCGATCGCGGTAATGCCGCAGGAGACAGGAGAGGCATCAGAACAGAAAAGCGGTTTCCAGATGGGAATGAGTGAATTGGAAGAAAGTCAGGCAAAGGGAAATGACTTTGCTGAAATAACGGATGTCAGGGAGTATCGACCGGGAGACCGAATCAAGGACATTCACTGGAAACTTTCCGCTAAGAAAGAAACACTTATGGTCAAAGAGCGGACAAGCGTAGCACAGAGCCAAGTGGTATTGGTGCTTGATCTGTCCGGACAAAGGGACACAGTAGAAGAGGTTTTGGGGCTTGCTTACGGCTTAAGTAAGTTGTTCTTAAAAGAATATACACCGGTTCGTCTGCTCGTGTGGGATGCGTTAGAATATGATTTTATCGAAGTTTTGATCCAAAAGAGAGAAGAGATCGATACGCAGTTTATTTATTTGCTGCGGAGAGCTGTGGTGACGGACAATATCGAGCTGGCTAAAATGGTGCAAAGCTTGCGTCCGCAGTTGCAGGCATATGCAGTGATCGGCTTATACGAAGATGGTGTGCGCGGGGAGGTGATCTCTCATGGGTAATGGACGGCAGACGCTTCTGGATCGATTACGAAAAACATTTCGGATTGACTATGATGACGACTGCTTGGATAAGTGGGAAGGCATTGAGTTAGTTACGAAATCATTAGATCAACAGACGGAATCACGTATAGGTATGCTGCTTGTCAATGCGCTGCTGGTATTTTGTATTACAGCAGGTGGAATGGGAATCGTGTTGTCAGCGATCGACAGCGATTATCAGACTTGGATCGTAGAACTTGTGACCCTTGTAGCATCACTTTATGTGGCATTTTTGTATTACCGTAAATGGTGGGAAAATGTTGGATATATATTATTATTGGTCGTTGTATTCGCCGTTGGTTTTGGGATGCAAAGCTATGTGAGCAGCGGATTCTATAGCGTCATGAATGACCTGATGGAAAGCGTTTCAGAGTATTTTCAGTCTAATGCGACACGTAGTTACGGCGAAAAGATCGCCGATGCCAATTTGGCAGTGACTATAGCAATGAGTTATATTGCTGTGGCAGCAAGTGTTGTGGTAAATATATTCGTTTCCCGTAAAATGAGATACCGTTTCCTGATGCTGGTTGTTTTTGGCTTTCTGTTCCTGCCATTGTATGTGCATTTGGAACCGGATATGTTTTATGTTGTGCAATTTTTTGTGGGTGTTGTCGTGACGGCGGCGATTGCTAAAAATGGCGATTATAAGCAGGCAGCAGACAATGTCCGATATAAACAGGATGAGGAACGTATCGTTTATCAGTCTGCCTATCGAGTGAAATTGCAGGCGGGGGCGTGTCTGCTTGCAGTTGTTGCGATTGGGGCGGTGCTGTTTTCTTTGCTTGTTCCATCGAAGGATTATCACGACAGACATCCCGATTCCGCATGGAAACAGAGCACAAAAGATGCCATGCAGAATGTCGCAGTGCTCGGAATTGCCGGATTATTTAATTTTTATGATAATACCGGTGGTCTGACCAGTGGTAAGTTAGGCGGCGTCAGTGCAGTGCGACTGGATTATGACACAGATCTTCGGGTCACATTTGTACCGCAAAATGAAAATCGATTTTATTTGCGCCGTTTTATTGGACAGGATTATTTATATGGCATGAATCGCTGGGAATCTGCCAAAGCAATTTATATGCGGACGGAGCAGCGTGCCAAGACTGCGTTTGAGAAAAATATAACCGGCAGTGCACATGGAATCGTCAAAGTTGATAATGTGGCAGCAGATCCGGGATTGTATATGCCGTATTACAGTCTTCAGTCGGATCTGGTAACATCGCCCGGTCGCAGCCAGATATATGATTATTATACGTATTCCGGTTTGGATCGGGATTGTAAACTTCAGACAGAATCGATATCGAATTGGCTTACGGTGCCGGATTCAAGCAAGGCTGTTTTGGATGAGTTTTGCAAGGAAGCGGATTTGACGGGAACTGTTGCTGAGATCGTGCAGAAGCTGGCAGCGTATTATCAGGATAATATACCGTATACGTATCAGCCGGGTATAACGCCTTATGGTCAAGACTTCGTTTCGTATTTTTTGAAAAAGAATCGTAGAGGATACTGTGCGCATTTTGCCAGTGCAGCGACGCTGCTTTTACGTAACTGTGGTATTCCGGCTCGTTATGTGGAAGGCTATGCGATCGATCCGGAAGATATCGGTGAGAATGGTAAGATCCTTACCGATCAGAAGGTATCTGATTACTATCAGGGTTACCGCGAACTTACAGATACCGGAGTTGTGCAAGTAGATGTCACGGATGCAAATGCACATGCTTGGGTTGAAATTTACGATCAGCACAAAGGCTGGTATGTAGTGGATATTACGCCGGCATCGGATCAGGAAGAGGCGGATGTCAGTCTTTGGAATGCGTTTATGCGTCTTTTTCGTAACCGGAGCAATGGAACTGCGCAGAGTAATACCGGTGGTACCGGTGCGACAGGAACAGCAGATGCAGTAGAGGCGGTAAAAAGAACCGGTAAAGTTTCCCTTGGGGTACTTGCATTGTTGCTGCTTATTTTTGTGATCACGCTTGCTGTCCGCCAGATGATTCGCATACTTCGGTGCAGTATTGCATATCACCGTGCGGATACGAATGACAGGCTGATTGCAGATTATCAAAGATATGTCCGTAAAATAGGGCACAAATATCCGGCATTTCAGAAACAAACAAATTATGAAACACAGATTGCATGGCTTCGTAAGCAGCGGTTATTAGTGATATCCGGAGAGGAGCGAGATCGTATGCTGCAGATTTTGGAGCAAGCAGGCTTTGGTCATACACAGATCAGCGATGCTGATGCAGAACTGGTGCGTGGGTTGTTGACACGTAGAACGTAAACCTTTAGAATAGAATGATGTGCCCACATAATAGTATAGGGCGAAATGGAACAAGGAAAGGATGAAAAAATGAACAAAAAAAGAGCAAATTTTACCGGCACGATCGGCTTTGTTATGGCTGCTGCAGGAAGTGCCGTGGGGTTAGGAAACATATGGCGGTTTCCTTATTTAGCGGCAAAGGATCATGGAGGTGTGTTTATTTTATGCTACTTGATCTTAGCAGTGACATTTGGTTTTACGTTATTGACAACAGAGATCGCCATTGGACGTAAAACGGGACGGAGTCCTCTTACTGCTTATGCAGCGATTCAGCCTAAGTGGAAAGGTCTTGGTGTTTTGGCATGTCTTGTACCAATTATCATCTTGCCATATTATTGCGTGATCGGTGGATGGGTTGTAAAATATTTCGCAACATTTGTCACCGGTGCAGGATCAGCGGCAGCGGGCGATGATTATTTTGTGGGATTTATTCAAGGACAATATCAACCGATCATCTGGATGTTTATTTTCTTTTTAATGACAGCGTTCGTTGTGTTTAATGGCGTGAATAAGGGAATTGAAAAATACAGTAAGATCCTGATGCCAATTTTATTACTTTTGATTATCGGCATTGGATTGTATTCGCTGACGATCAAACATACAGATGCGAGTGGTGTTACCAGAACCGGTCTGCAGGGATTGAAAGTATATTTAATTCCTAATTTTAAGGGAATGACCGGTAAAGAATTTTTTGTTATTCTGATGGATGCAATGGGACAGCTTTTCTTCTCGATCAGCGTGGCGATGGGAATCATGGTTGCATACGGCTCGTATGTTAAGAAAGACGTCAATTTGATGAAATCGATCAATCAGATCGAAATTTTTGATACTTTGGTAGCGATGCTTGCCGGACTTATGATCGTGCCTGCTGTATTTGTATTTATGGGGACAGAAGGAATGAGCGCCGGACCCGGTCTGATGTTTGATTCTTTGCCAAAGGTATTCCAGGCAATGGGCAAAGCCGGAACGGTTGTCGGAGTGCTGTTCTTCCTGATGGTTATTTTTGCGGCAGTAACTTCATCGGTATCTGTTATGGAAGCAATCGTTTCCAGTTTGATGGATGCGTTTCACTGGACCAGACATAAAAGTACATCTGTTGTGGCAACATATGGGGTCATAGGCGGTGTCGTTGTTTGTCTTGGATATAACAAGTTATATTTTGAACTGCCACTGCCAAATGGATCGACCGGACAGATACTGGATATATTGGATTATATCAGTAACTATTGCTTTATGCCGACGGTGGCGCTTCTCACATGCATTTTGATCGGTTGGGTTGTGAAACCTAAGACGGTCATTGATGAGGTAACTGTTAACGGAGAACGTTTTGGCAGAAAATATCTGTATATTGCGATGATCAAAGGGATTGCACCAATTCTGCTATTTGCATTATTATTACAGTCATTAGGCTTGATTCAGCTGTAGTAGTATTCGCAGATAATGGACCATGGGATGTATTTTTCATTGCAGATACATACTGTGAGAACTCCTTGACATAACAGGTTTGTGAACAATATTACATGATAGAAATGGAATAAAAAATGAGTAAAAACAGAGAAACTTTTGCATCCCGCCTTGGCTTTATATTAGTATCTGCAGGATGTGCGGTGGGACTGGGAAATGTATGGAAGTTTCCGTACGTATGCGGAAATAATGGAGGAGCAATCTTTATTTTGATCTACTTGGTCTGCTTATTTGCTCTTGGATTTCCAATTTTAGTATGCGAGTTTGCAATCGGTCGCGGCAGTGGTGCGAGCATTGGAACAGCATTGCGTAAATTGAGCGGTGGCAAAGGAAGATGGCATCAGTTTCGTTGGTATGGACTGTGCGGTAATTATCTGCTAATGATGTTTTATACAGTGGTAGCGGGCTGGATGATCTATTATGTTGGCGTTTGTGCCAAGGGGACACTACGTCAGGCGAATGTCAAAGAAATCGAACAGTATTATCAGAGCTTTGTGCAGACACCAGGCAAAATGATGTTTTTTATGTTATTAGTAGTTGCCTTGTGTATTGGTGTGTGCGCACTGGGCTTACAGAATGGTATTGAAAATATTACAAAGAAAATGATGTTAGCATTGATCGTATTGATGGCTGTTATGGCAGTCAATTCAGTCATGTTAAAAGGAAGCAGTAAAGGCCTTTCTTTTTATTTGATCCCGAACCTCGAAAATGTGAAGAAACGTGGATTGGGAAATGTCATCTTTGATGCGATGACGCAGGCGTTTTTCACGTTGAGTGTTGGAATGGGTTCGATGGAGATCTTCGGCAGTTATTTGGGCAAAGAACGTAAGCTGACCGGAGAGGCGATCAATGTATTGGTGTTAGATACACTGATCGCATTTGTTGCAGGAATTATTGTGATCCCGGCGTGTATTTCTTTTGGAATCCGCCCGGATGCAGGACCATCACTGCTGTTTATCACACTGCCAAATGTATTTAACCATATGCCAAGTGGAACATTGTGGGGAATGCTTTTCTTTGTATTTATGTCCTTTGCGGCATTATCCACAGTGATCGCAGTGTTTGAAAATATCATCAGTATGAGCATGGATGTGTTTGGCTGGGAGCGTCGGAAAGCGTTAACGGTCAATTTAGTCGGCATTGCAGTATTATCCATGCCAACTGTACTTGGATTTAATGTGTGGTCTGGTGTCCAGTTATTTGGACCGGGATCAACGATCATGGATGTTGAAGATTTTGTGGTATCCAGTAATATTCTTCCGCTTGGAAGTCTGTTATTTGTACTGTTTTGTACGAAAAAAAGCGGTTGGGGATTTGAACGATTTTTGGAAGAGACCAATACAGGAGTAGGTATGAATTTTCCAAAATTTCTTCGCAGATATATGCGGTATGTATTGCCGATGATCGTTTTAGTCATTTATTTTAAGGGATATTATGATAAATTTAAGGACAGTTCACCGGTAATCTTTGGTGTATGGATGATGATCGCTATTGCCTTTGCAGTGTACATTCTTTATCTGTCACGAGACAAAAAGTAAAATAGCCATTGTTAGATGGATATCATAGGCGACTTTGTGAGCTTGTGAGTTGGATAACAAGGTTCATTAATGTATGATACTATCAATATAAAGAAAGCCCGACAGGAATGCTTGCGGTACCGCCAAAAACGTTTCGCTTTTTGGTTTGATACACGGTATGATTTCTGCCGGGCTTTTTTCGTTTTAATTGATAGGAAAATGCTCGTAACGTAGAGGGAATCCAACAAGAATTGCTACGTTGTTACACAATCTGCATTTCCAAATGTTGTCATTAAACATGCAATTTCTTGAGGAATGCTTTTGTGCGCTCGTTTTTCGGGTTGTCAATGACATCTTCCGGTTTGCCGTTTTCAACGACCAGACCGCCATCCATAAAGATGACACGATCTGAGACCGCTCTGGCAAAGTCAATTTCATGCGTTACAATAACCATTGTCATTTTTTCGGAAGCAAGCTGCTTCAATAATCGGAGAACTTCTGCAGTGATCTCCGGATCGAGAGAAGAGGTTGGCTCATCAAAATACATGATCTTTGGATGTAATGCGAGAGCACGTGCAATCGCAACACGCTGCTGCTGTCCGCCGGACAGTTCGCAAGGATAAGCGTCTGATTTGTCTGACAAACCAACTTTTGTCAACAGGTCATATGCCTCAGAAATCACTTCATCCTTATCGGTCCTTTTCTGAACCTTAAGTGGTGCATGATAGACGTTTTTTAATACTGAAAAATGTGGAAACAGGTTAAAATTCTGAAAGACCAATCCAAAATTGGATTGTGCTTCCAAAATGTCACTGCGTTTTGGATAAATGGCATGACCGTCTTCTGTCGTTACCACGCTTTTACCGTTGTATGCGATCTCGCCGCTGTCAATCTTTTCCAGAAATGTCGCACAGCGAAGCAGTGTGGATTTACCGGAACCGGACGGACCAAGGATTGAAACAACTTCGCCGGGAGAGATCTGCAGATCGATATCCTGCAATACAATCTTACCGTCAAAGCTTTTTTTGATATGTTTCATGTCTAATATATTCATAAAGCTTAGTTTCCTTTCTTAATGATAGTAATTCAATTTATTTTCCAGTGTTTCCATGACGTATGCTACTACGAAGTTAAAGACGTAATAAAATACGCCGGCGATAAACAGCGGCAGCAGTGAGGTTTGAGAAGCTGCGATCTGTTTTGCCAATGTAAACATTTCTGTATATGCCAGTGCAAACGCCAATGAAGTATCTTTGACCAAGGTAATGATTTCGTTCGTGACCGGAGGCAGTACGCGTTTGACCATCTGTGGGAACAGAATGTATCCGAATGTCTGCAGATGATTGTAACCCATGACAGTGGCAGCCTCACGCTGACCGATCGGGATACCTTGGAATCCGGCACGGTAGATCTCAGCAAAATATGCGGCGTAGTTCAAGGAAAATCCGATGATCACTGCCAAGAAGCGGTACGAATACGGTGTATGTATGTGGAACGCATAATACGGTGCAAAGAATACAACCAATAGCTGCAGCATCAATGGGGTACCACGCATGATCGAAATATAGATCTTTGCAATATACTGCAGCAGCTTCCAGTGTGACATACGGATCAGACAAACAAGCAGTCCCAATGGAATTGAGAACAAAATTGTCAGGAAAAAGATCAATAATGTCGAGATCATACCTTTGCGCAGCTGTTTTGCAATCTGTGCAGCGGATAATTTCTTGACTTTATTTTTAGAGCCCTTGGTTTGTGACTGTTTGTCCGGAGCCGGAGTCACCTTTGTTAATTTGCTGGTATCAATGGTTGGCACTGCACCGCCATCGATGTATGTTTTGTCGTCAAAGCTGAGGCAGAGACTTTTGCTCAAGCCCCATTCTTTGGCTATATTTTCTAATGTGCCATCGTATAACATTTCTAATAATGTCGTCTGTACTTTATCGCGAAGTGTGGTGTTTCCTTTCTTAAAACCGATGGCATACTGTTCTGCAGAAAGCGAATCATCGAGAATGCGGAATTCATCGGATTTGGCAGACATTTGATAGACTGCAACACCATAGTCCATCGCAATGGCGTCAACCATGCCACTTTCCAAATTCATAAATGCAGAGTTGTAGTCGCCGACCTGCTGCAGCTCTTTGAGAGAATCTGCAATCTGGCGGTTAGCTTGTGTAGCATCGTCTCCCGTCAAAGCAGCAAGTGCAGAAGAATCGCTTTGTACGACCAAAACCTTTCCCTTGAGATCGGCAGGCTTTTTAATAGAAGAGTCCTTGCGGACAATGACTACCTGATAGTTGTTTAGATAAGGAGTTGACCAAGTGTAGCTTTTCTCTCGTCCATTCATCGTAAAACCATTCCAAATACAAGAGATTGCACCTGAAGTTAATTCAGAATCTTTGGAATCCCATGAAATAGGGCGCTTGATCAGTTTCCAATCATTTCGTTTGCAGACTTCCTCTGCCAAACTCAAATCAAAACCGATGTAGTCTCCGCTTTCGTCCAAGTAACCATATGGTGGGAACTCGGCATCAAATCCAACGATAAATTCTGTTTGTTCTTTTGCATAGGCCTTGTTTGTGCTGCAATAGAGAGAGCACACCAGCAACAAAAGAAAACAACCTGTTGCAATAGCAAGTTTTTTCATTTTGTTCATATATTCCTCTTTTCCGTGCACGTATTTAGTGCTGTTGAGATAATACTTTGGTTTGCCTGTTGGCAGCGCTTTCGTGCACACAAGCGCAGTACATTCCTATTTTACCACAAATTGCAATACGGTAGGAATTATTTTTGAGAAAAAGTTTGTCGGAGCTGTGAGGCAGTTTATGCGCTGTTCTGTTTGCGGATCAGTGGCGCTATTTTGAGAAAAAGTTTGTCGGAGCTGTGAGGCAGTTAATGTGCTGTTCTGTTTGCGGATCAGTGGCGTTATTTCGAGAAAAAGTTTATCGAAGCTGTGAGGCAGTTAATGTGTTGGTTGAAGAACGGTGATTGTTTCGCTTAAGTGAAAAGTTTATCTCCACTTTGAGAAAGATAATTGATGAAGTGGCATTTGCCCTTGCAGAAAGGGGGAATTCAATAGATAAGTGAATAAAATTGCTTGACTTTAAAGGTTACTCGTAATATAATAGGTCAGTGTGGCGTGTGTCAGGAACACCAAAGCCCCGGTGACCGACATAATAAGCGCTTCGACAGATAACAAAGCGGTTCGGACATTCCGCATTTGTTGCAGACGAAAAAGAGTATAGTTGAGAATTTAGTTAGGAGGTACTGGGATGAAAAGTTTTATGGCAAACCCATCCACGGTTGAGAGAAAATGGTATGTAGTTGACGCTACAGGACATACATTAGGACGCCTCGCATCAGAGGTTGCAAATGTATTAAGAGGTAAAAATAAGCCGATTTATACACCGCATATCGACACAGGTGATTACGTGATCATTGTTAATGCGGACAAGATTAAAGTAACAGGTAAGAAGTTAGAGCAGAAGATTTATTATCATCATTCAGATTATGTTGGTGGAATGAAAGAGACTACTCTGAAAGAGATGTTAGCTAAGAAGCCTGAGTATGTTATTACACATGCTGTAAAGGGAATGCTTCCAAAGGGAACATTAGGACGTCAGATGCTTAAGAAGCTTCATGTATATGCTGGTCCAGAGCATGAGCAGACAGCACAGAAGCCGGAAGTATTAGAAATCGTAGAGAGAGCTAACTAAGAGAGGAGGAAATCATCGTGGCAAACACAAAGTTTTATGGAACAGGAAGAAGAAAAAGCAGTATTGCTAGAGTATATTTAGTACCTGGAACAGGTAAGATCACTGTAAACAAAAGAGATATGGATGAGTACTTCGGTCTTGATACATTGAAGATCATCGCTCGTCAGCCACTTGAGGCAACAAACACTGCTGATAAGTATGATGTAAAAGTTACCGTTCGTGGTGGTGGATTTACAGGACAGGCAGGCGCTATCCGTCATGGTATCGCAAGAGCACTTTTGACAGTAGACGCTGACTTCCGTCCGGTACTTAAGAAAGCTGGTTACTTAACTCGTGACCCTCGTATGAAAGAGCGTAAGAAATACGGTCTTAAGAAAGCTCGTAGAGCTCCACAGTTTAGCAAGCGTTAATCAAGAGATAATTCTCGGAAACGCAGAAAACGAGAAAAACCCGATTTTTCAAGGGGTATAGAGGTTGTGAAGAGTTGTCAAATGTGCTGGATTTCGATGGATATGCAACACATATGCAACAGGTATGCAACACAGATAAAAAGATATATGGGACATTTTTCGGTAAGAAATTACTGGAAAATGTCCTCTTTTAATTATATTTTATTGATTGCATCTACTAGCTCCTTTACATCGAAATGAGTATATACTTTTTCAGTTAATGTCATTGCACCAGAGTGTCCGACAATCTTTTTGATGATCGTCTGGTCTGTGCCAGCCTTTGCTAACATCGAAATGCAAATATGTCTACAGCAATGAGGAGTTCGTTTGATACCTAACTGCTCCATCAAAGGATGAAAGTAGCTGTCGTAATAATTGCGATATTTGAAATGTTTTCCGTCCTCGGTGTGAAGCAAGTAATCGCAGCTTGAATCAGTTGTGTACCAGTTTTGATAAAAAGGAAGCACTTTATCTGCAATCGGTACTTTTCTTATACCATTTTCTGTTTTAATGCTGATCACATCAAAGTGCTGTTCGTCTAAATGAACATTTTCTTTCTTTAGATCTAATAATTCAGAAATGTGATGAGTATCGGATGATGCTGCAGGATGGAACCTGGAACAGGTACCTTCATGAAGTGGATGAAGAATGCCATCGGGAGGTCGAGCAGGCGGTGAGACGGATCATGGAAAAGGAAGGTGTGGATGAACGACTGAAAGCGGAAAATCCACTGGAATGGGTGAGGCGTGTGAACGGGATTAAGATGTGCGTAGAAGCGGAGGTGGAGAGGAGGTTGTGCTTGAAATAGTAAGAAAAATTTCTCTAGAGAAATATAGGTATTTGTGCTAAAATTAATTTGGTGGTTTGTACCTGAATTGTAAATTATGGGGACTTTTATTATGAGGACGATGCTGTTAAGCTTTAAGCCGGAATGGTTTAATAAAATTAAGGATGGAAGTAAAATTTTTGAATATCGGCGAACCTTTCCTGATGAGGAGATTATAGCATATATGTATGTAAGTACTCCGATGAAACAAATTGTAGGGAGGGTGCATTTGGGCAAAAAAATAGATATTCATACTTGGAAGGAACAATACCAAGGGGATCAACAGGTATGCGAACGAATAGATGATTATTTGCAGCGACATACATATGCAATGCCTATACTATCTTTTCAAATGACAAAAGCAATAGGATTAAAAACGTTGCGGAAGTTTGATCCTAAATTTGTATGTCCACAGATGTATTACTACCTGGATAAATATCCTGAACTGTTTGCATTTATACAGAATAATGCGACAGATATGGGGGAAAAAGTAGTTCATTCGTTTGAAAATATTTCAAGAAACGAAATTTGCAGAAAGCAATATTAGGGGAGGTAGTATCATGAGTGATTTTGGAGAAGTTGAAAGAAAGGTCTGCTCAATGATGGCAGAGGGAACAAGGTTTTCTTTCCGAGGAAAAGATTATCGAGTGATTATTTCTGGAAAACCGACATGTTCAAAAGGAGAGCCAAAGACAGACATATATATTTTAGCACAGTCGGATGACGATACGGTTGAAATAAAAATATCTTACAAAAAGGAAAATGCCGACTTTATTGAAAATAAGATGAGTGCAGAAAGAGCTGAGCAGTTGTTTGGTAAAGACTGGAAGCTGTTAATAGAAAATTCAACAACAGCAATTAAAGAACGCTTTTTTGAAAGAATACTTATTTATAAAAATAACTTCAAAAAGACGAAAAAGGGAGCTATAACCCTGGGGTGGAAATTTGAACTTTTAAATAAAAAAAGTGGAGATTTATCAGGAAAAATGATCCTGACTGAAGAACAGGTAATAGATGTCTACGCAGGGACAAATTTATCAGAGGATAAGAGAAATGCTTCGGTAAATGGCAAAATAATTGCAAACTGTGGCGTAGCAAATTATATTTTGATGGGTGAAAATATAAGTAGTGCACAGGATATAGTGGATAAAATGATTCCGATTACTGAATATGTTCGGATGCATCCAAAGATTTATTTTGCGTGTAAGGCACTAAATTATCGTACATTCGCAGAAAAGTGGGATGGAGACAGACCACTTTCAGTGCAGGTGAAATGGGATGCCGTGGATGAAAAGCTCGTTCCGGAATTGGTTTTTGATGAACCATTGATCATCAGAGGAAATGCAATGGCAGAGAGATTGTTGACCTATATGCACAAACTGCATATCAAAACAACAGATGACATTGATGAAAATAATGCAGGAACAGACAAAATATTATAGAGGTGAATAAAATGGCAGTTATATTAGGAGAACGTGGGCGCGGGAAATTTAAGCCAGCTCCGGATTATGATGTAGATGAAGTGAAAGCACTTTTGAATCAAAAAATAGAGGAAGAAAGAATGGCTTTTGCGGATTGTAGTGAACAGATTGAATTTGACCAGTTGAAATATGATACTAATAAATGGAATCTGTTATCGTTGTTTTCGGGATGCGGAGGGCTTGATCTCGGGTTCGAATTAGCAGGGCTGAAAGCTGTTATGGGAGAAACAGTTATGGAAAAAGCGTTTGCTGATAAAGAAGTTTTCGATGCAAACATAGAAAATAATGTATTTAATACCATTTACGTAAATGATATTTTTGATGAGGCAAGGGAAACTTATGCACAAAATGCTGGTAGATATGTTTATATGGATAAAAGTGATATTCGGAAAATCAAGGAGTTTCCTAAGGCGGATATCGTGCTGGGAGGCTTTCCGTGTCCGGGATTTTCAGAGGCAGGACCACGATTAGTGGACGATAAACGTAATTTTCTTTACTTGCATTTTATTCGTTGCTTGATGCAGAGTAAGCCTAAAATTTTTGTTGCAGAAAATGTAAAGGGCATGATGACACTTGGAAAAGGCGAGGTGTTTAAGCAGATTGTGCAGGACTTTTCCGCAGCAGGATATACAATATATCATAAACTGCTTAATTCAGCAGAATATGGTGTTCCACAGGTTAGAGAACGTGTTATTCTGGTGGGGGTTCGGAATGATTTGGATTATCAATATGTTCATCCAGAGCCAACGCATGGATATGGTGTTGAAAATCTGAAAGAGGTAGTCACATTACGGGATGCAATCGGCGATTTGGAGAATGATCCAGGGGATTATTTTACGGGTTCCTACTCAACGATCTTCATGTCTAGAAATCGTAAGAAAAATTGGTCACAGCCAAGTTTTACAATTCAAGCATCCGGCAGACAGGCTCCAATTCATCCCGGTGGAGAACCTATGGTGAAAATCGGTAAGGATCAGTATGCATTTAGTGATGGCGAGGAGAATAACCGTCGTTTATCAGTAAAGGAAATCGCAAGAATACAGACATTTCCTGACTGGTATGAATTTAGTCGAGGATCTAGCAACAGAAATGAGAATGCCAAATTGGATCTGGTGTATAAACAGATAGGCAATGCCGTACCGGTGAGATTAGCATTAGCGGTTGCTGAACCGATTGCAGAGTATGCAAAACGGGATTTAGCGAATCAAATGGTTGAAACAGAACAGGTAAGATTAATGGCATAATATCTTGTAGAATGAGAAGATATTAAAAACACTATTTTGCTGAACAAGATAGGGAAGGTGTATTTAATTGAGTAATGTGAATTTTATACAAAGTAAAATCATGCAGTTAGAAGGTGGTGCCTTTCAATCACTGTTTGATGAGTATCTATATAAAAAATATAAGTTTACAAATATTCAGACATTAGGGGTACAGACGGCGACTAATAAGCCTACAAAAGGAACGCCAGATGCTTATGTGTTAACAGAAGATGGAAAGTACATACTAATAAACTACGGAAGTGTAAGTTCCCAGCCAGCAGATAAGATAAGGGACGATATTTTATCATGCTTTAATACTGCGCAATTATCATTGGAGAAGGACAAAATCAAGAGGATTATCTGTGGTCATTGCTCTACAAATATACACATAGAACAGTTTAATAGCATTATGGAACTACTGGAAGGTGTTGAGATAGAACTTATTGGAATTGACACACTTTCGCATGATTTAGCTTTGATATATCCACATATAGCCCAAAATCAACTTGGCGTTAAGATTGATACTAACCAGTTTTTTGATATTGAGGATTTTGTCAAGGTTTATGATGCAAACGGTATCAATGCACCAATTAATTGCACTTTTTTACATCGGGAAGAAGAAATAGATGCTATATGTAAGAGCATACGAAATAATTCAGTTACGGTATTGACTGGATCATCTGGAATAGGAAAAACAAGATTAGCGATAGAAGCATGTCGTGCATGGGATGACAAAGAATATACGGTTTATTGTGTTCGAAGTAATGGTATTTTTTTGTATGGAGACATAAAGTATTATATTGATAATCCAGGGAAATATATGTTATTCTTTGATGATGCAAACATGGTGGTCAGCATGGATAATGTCTTACAAACGCTTTTGACGTTTCCAACTGAGTACGAGATTAAAATTTTGATTACCGTTCGCGATTATGCAAGGGAAAGAGTAATTACGACAGTATCGAAGTATACTATACCACAAATTATAGAGATAGGTAGGCTTACAGACGAAGAAATCAAGGATATTCTGAAAACAGATTTAGGAATTCTAAATCCTGATTATTTAAAAAAAATATCAGAGATAGCTAGTGGAAATGCAAGATTGGCTTTTTTAGCTGGAATCAAATCCGTTGATAAAGGATATCAGGCTATTCGAAACGCTGAAGACATATTTAGAAATTATTATGGTCATATCTTGAGCGAAGCTAATTTAACTAAAGATGACATCATAATGCTTTTTTTGATTACGGTTGCAGGACCTGTAAAAGGGGAAGAAAACCAGTTATATACCGATTTAAGAAGACAGTATGGTGCCGAGATTGAAGAGGAAGCTACAATAGAAAAACTTTATTCTCTTGAACTTATTGATTGGTTTCAAAACGAAATAACTAAGGTTTCGGATCAAAGCTTTGGAAATTACATTTTATACTATGTTTTGTATGAAAAAAAGTGGATAAGCATTGAAGAGATAATAGGTATTGCTTTTCCGCGATACAAGAATAAAGCTGTTTATGCATTAAAAACTTTAATAGATATTTTTAATTCCGAGGACGTTGCTCATTATGTAGAAGACTCCATTATTAGTGCGTGGAATAATGTTCCAGAAGGGCAAGATATGGATTATTTAGAGGCATTTCATCAGGTGGATCCAGATAAAGCTTTGTGTATCATAAAAAAGAAGATAGAACAAGAAAAATATGTGGATTTTGATATGCATAGATTTGATGTGGATTCTAAAAAGAATTACCGTAATATTTCGAGAAAAGAAATAGGAATTCTCGGAGGATTTAAGTATATGGAATCATTTAATGATTCCATAGAGCTTCTTGTGACATATTTTAAAAAGCGTCCAGATTTGATAATGGATTTTTATTTTGTGGTTTGTGACCATCTTCTTTATGATAAGTATTCGAGGAATAATAAATACAAAGAAGAAAATGTGCTAATGGATAAGCTATGGGAAGCAACTAATGAAGGAGAAAACTACAATTTTAGCGTATTTTATATTCATGTTGCAAAATATGCATTGAAGACAGAGTTTTCTTATACGGAGGAAGTAAGAAATCGTAGAGCTTTCAATTTTGTTAGAGCAACGATAGGTTTCAGCGAAGAAATAGCATTATTGCGTAATAAAATCTGGAGGAGATTGGGAGTTCTGCGCACAAAAGAGGAATACAAGGATATAGTCAATAATATTCTTTTTGAAGTTCGTGTGAATGGCTTAGAGAAGAAGGAGTTTATGGCTTATTTGCAATCAGATTTTGACACGATTTTTGCGGATGTGATAAAAAAAGATAACATTGATTTTTTTGATGCAAGGATAATTGATAGATACAGAGAAGTTGCCTGTCGGATAAATAGTCCAATCGATGAGAGGTATTTGATTTCTGAGAATAATTGTGATTTTAGAATGTACAAGATTCTTTCAAGAGAGCATTTACTTGGAAGGACAATTGAAGAAGATGAGAGGATTCAAAAGGCTAATATAGCTACGGAGTTTGCTTCATATAGCCTTAAAGACTATATGAAGCTGTTTAAAACATGCAATTTCTTACAAAATACAATTGGTGAAAGAAAACTTTGGTTTTTAAGCAGGGGACTTGATATAGTTTTTGAATTGTTGGAAACAAATCCGGATTTTTATGTAAATGTGATTGAAGAGTATTTCAGAAGTGATGCTCCATTTAACTTAAATGGTTATGGACAAGTTACTTTTTTGCTTTCTACCATTGGTTATGAAAAAACATATAATTTAATAAATGGAGCTGAGTATCGCAGGAAAGATACATGGTTGTCTCTGATTTGGGAGTGTATTAATGAGCATGATATCACGGAAACAGTTGTTAGTGATTACAGCAGTTTTTTGGATAGAAATTTGGATGGAGATAATCCGATAGTACCTTCGGCTACCCTGCTAGTAAGGTATGGAAAAAGAGATAACAGGTTAAGAAATAGCATTCTTAAACAAATCATGAAAAAAGAGACCTTGTCAGCTGATTTTTTGAGATATGCGTACCGAGATGATGATATAAAAGTTCTTATCGATCTTTTCAAAGATGATTTTGATACATTATCTCAAATTTATATGAACGCTCTTAAAAGAGGTTATCTTGTGGATTGTAGCGGAAAACTGTTTATTAAAATATTTGAGCAAAATCCGAATATATGGAAGGAATATGTGGATTGGGTAAAGAAACATTCACGTCGTGATGAATATGAGAAAAAAATATTTGAATTGATTTGGTCTACTGAGAAATGGCGAGAATGTATTAACTACGCATATTCAGTTATTTTAGATGATATGGGCTTTTTTATAGAGCATCCGGCTCAATTACTTTTTGGATGTGCAGAACAAGAAACGGATATTGTAAAAAACAGAAAAAAGCAATGGCTTTTTGATAGTTTACACGAGAATTGTAAGGATGCATCCAAAAGCAGTAAGTTAATTGAAGTGGTTGTTAATGTCATGCCTCATTGGAAAATAGATTTTATTCTTGAGTATTTAAAAGATAACCACAATGTTGAAGATTTCAAGAAAATTCACTTGTTTCCAATGTCAGCCTCGTGGTCAGGTAGCGAAGTTCCGTTGATAATAGATAAGATTCAATTCCTGCAAAGCCTTAAAGAAAAATTGAAAGGTTTTGTTTATATTGAGCATAGGGAATATATTGAGGAATGCCGAAGAAACCTTGAGGAGTACAAAAGAAGGGTTGAGTTAAGAGAGTATCTTGAAGAGGCTGATTATGCATAAGATGCTCATTAGATAATAATGTTTTTTCGATGTACTAGTGCAATTGATATGTTTTATGAAGCGTTGCAAAAAAATGTTAGGCATTAAAAAAAACGGAAGGATGTTTGTTCTGATTTAAGGACGAGGAACATTCTGATATGTGAAAACTTTGATATGTCGATTATTGTCGATTGAATTGTATTGTTATTCGGAAAAATATGTAGGAAAATAGATAATATAAATTGGAACGGTAGGAAACAATGATAAATTAAAGTTTGGTTTATGGGATTGTTAATTGAAATGCCGTTTTAAAGATAAGCGGATCATTGTAATAATATATTTGGAAAATGGTTTGCCATGTGGAGAAGGGAGAAAATCATATGAAAATACATTCGTTAAAACTTAAAAATTTCAGGGGATATAAAGATGAATTGTCTATTTCTTTTGGTGATTTAACAGCATTTGTGGGAAGAAATGATGTAGGAAAGTCGACAATATTAGAGGCATTAGATATTTTTTTTAATGATGGAAAAGGAAGTGCTAGTGATGCCCATTGAGCCAACATGGGAGCAGAAGTTGGCACAGTGGGATGGAGAAACATATCAAGGAAAAGAATTTTATGAGGGAACGGCAGTAATTATTACAGAAAAAGGGGAGCGAGTCAGATCAAAATCAGAGAAAATTCTAGCAGATTATTTTTATCGAAACAATATTATATATAAATATGAAAAACCATTATTTCTGAAAGGATATGGTACGGTATATCCGGATTTTACTTTTTTATCAAGGAAAACAGGGGAGGAAATTTATTGGGAACATGAAGGTATGATGGATAAATCAGATTATGCTAAGACAGCAGTAAAAAAGTTAGAGTCGTATCAAAAAAACGGTATCTATTTAGGGGAACGTCTAATAGCAACCTTTGAGACAGAACAGACATTGTTAAATTCCCAAATTATAGAACAACTAGTACAAAAATATTTGTTATAAAGTGGTATGAGATCTGTAATTGAAATATCTTTCTTACTTCTTTCTATTTGATAAGATTGATTTTGTAAAAAAAGGGCTCAGCCGCCATTTAGCAAAGATTTTTGAATCCGGTGAGCTGGATGAGGAAATGATTGTTGCAAAAATTGCAACAACCACTCAGCACGGAGCAATGCAGGATAAAACAGCTTTTGGAAAAGACTATTTCCGTGAATTGCTGGAAAGAGTTCGTTCCATCCGTGCCAGCGAACGTAGAATACAGCAACAGATAACTGATATATTTGCCGGGTGCAGCATTGATTATGATAGAGATTTCGATACCGCATATCATTTTTATGCCACCATACAGAATAAATTCCACTATGCCATTACCGGTAAAACAGCGGCTGAAATCGTCTATAATCAAGCTGACCACAACTCGGAAAATATGGGCTTGACCACATGGAAAAATGCTCCCGATGGTCGTATTCTCAAATCTGATACACCGATTGCAAAAAAACTATTTGGACGAAAAACAGATTCGTCAATTGGAACGTACTATTACAGGGTATTTTGATTACATAGAGGATTTGATTGAACGTGAAAACGTCTTTACAATGGAGGAATATACAGACGAGAGAGTATTGCTTGAAATGTAAAGTGCAAGCAATCTCCAAAACCCCATAGGTACGTTATCATCAAAGTATCCGTTCACAATGCCGGAAGCGAAGAGAGGGGCTTTCTGAGCACACCACACAATGCCGGAAGCGAAGAGAGGGGCTTTCTGAGCACACCACACAATGCCGGAAGCAAAGAGAGGGGCTTTCTGAGCACACCACACAATGCGGTTAAAACGGATTTCCCAATCCTCCTGTGTTGCAGGAGCAGGAATGGAGTGGATCTTGCGAAGAATACGTCCCGCTTCCAAGACATATACATACTGCTCGGTATCGGAATAGCCCGACATGATCTGTTCAGCATCTTCGCCGTCGATCCAACTTTGGATGGAATAGGATGCATCTTTAAGGCGGCTTATTTCATTAAATATATTGTTGCAAATGAAATTTTAATAGCTTGATCATCGAATGAATTAAAAATGAAAAGCGTTGATCCACTCATTCATCAGAGAATCCATTCTTTTTTTGCCCTTTGCAATTTGATTTTTATCCATGCCATTGATGTTCCAAACCATGTACAGATCATACAAAGCACCATCATGGAAAAGATAAGCACATTTGTTATAATAAGGGAACTTACCGTTTAGGTTGCTGCTATCGACAATCAGCCATTCATCACCCTGCTTTGATTTTAATCTGGTCTGCTTCGTTTTGGCAGTTACATCATCTGATATAGTTCCCATTTGCCCTGGGGTTGCATTTCCACCTTTGAAATATAGTTCTTTATTTTCTTGGAGACGAATGTGGTCAATTTCGTACGAGGTTTCGATGCGAAGAGAATCTAAAGTGTAGTCGTTTTCTCCTATAGTTGCTTCTAATGTGAGCGTGACTTTGTCATTGGGGCGATATTTCCAGTTGGCGGCTACCCATTTATTATATCCGGAAAAATCGATGGCATCTTCGGTAGATGAAAAAGTTTGTTCATAATAACCCGGCATTGCACCGGAATCCGGTATTTCCTCGGTCAAGTTATCTTGCTGATATTTTTCAACAAGAGCCTTTTTCATGCTGTCAAAACTGCCTTGAAGGGAATTTGGGTCTACTTCCTGTGCTTTCCAATTTATAGTGTATTCTGATTTTCCGTAATTAGAATGATGCTTACTCATCCACATTCCATATTTCCGTGTTGCATATGCGGTAGAACCCATAGCCAATAGAATGACAAGGATAACTGCAGCAACTTTGTAAAATTGATGCTTCGATTTCCTTTTAGAAGTACACTCTTCCCATGATTCTAATAAAAAACGGTCTTCTATGTTGGCAAGACATTCCAAATATATCTTATCACTCACAAGCTCTTTTTCCTTGCGAATTTGGTTATCTCTCGCAAGTTTCTTCTCTTTACAAAGTTGGTTATCTCTCGCAAGCTTCTTCTCTTTACAAAGTTGGTTATCACTCACAAGCTCCTTCTTCTCAAAATAGTTTTTATTCTTCATAGGCGATATCTCCCTTCCAAATAATGTTTAAGTCGGTTCCTGGTACGAAATAATTTGCTTTTGACTTTACTCGCTCCATAACCGGTTCGCTCAGACAATTCAGCAATAGACTCCCCAAACCAATAACGATGTACAAAGAGATAGCGGTCTTGTGCTTGTTCAACAGCCAGAAAATCATTAATCAATTCCGTCAGTAAACTTTCTTCGTCCACTTTATTTGGGATGATATTTTGGAGTTCATTAGATAATTCTATGACTTCCGCTTTGCGTTTTTGACGCTCTTTACTTCGAATCTTATTTAGTGCCTTATTCCGACAGATTCGTGCAGTGTATGCGAATAAATTATCTGGTTTCTTTGGTGGGATACTGTGCCATACTGCAAGTAGCACATCGTTTACACATTCTTCTGCGTCCTCTACAGAAACAAAGTTGCATGCCAATGTCATAAGCTTTGCAGAATATTGTTCCTGAAGCAGCTTTAATCCGTATTCATCCCGCTTCCATAGCATTGCTATGATCTGTTTTTCTTCCATAAAAATCTCCATTCCGCAGACGATTTTTGCGTCGAAGGAATTGCGAGCTAAATATTTATGCGAATTATATTCACATTTTTAGCATCTGCAATCAAGGCTGCTTTGTGACGCCTGCGGCACAATATAGCCAATATCAAATGTAATTTGCTTCCTCTACTTATAAAGACACTTTTTTTAGAGTTGTGGTTGCGCATTCGCAGAAATAAAGTGAAATACTTTGCAGTTGTGTATTCGCAGAAATAAAATCATTTTGCCTGTTGATACAGCCTTTCAAAATCATCGGGTGACATGTAATCGCAATGACTATGAATTCGTTTGTTATTCATTGGACAACATTATTCGTACGATCTGTTCGATGTGATCAATACCAATTGCTGTATCCAGAGTGAGATCGTAATTGCCGGCATGACCCCACATGCGATGTGTGTAATAGTGGTAGTTGGCAGCACGCAGTTTCTCTTCATGAGCTATTTTTTGCAATATATTGCGTAGAGTAGCCGGTAGTTCCGGCAGTAAGCTTTATAATATCTTTGTCATAAAAGGCAAAGCCAAGTCGTTTCGCAAGCTCCTGTCCCAAATCATGACCACCACTGCCGTATTCCCGTCCGATTGCAATGACCTGTACGGTATTTGGGATAGATGAAGCGTTTGCTTCGGCAGAAACAGAATCTGCGGCTGGTGTTGTTTTGAATAATATCGTCTCGAATGGTTTTAACCATCGCCCCATTGTACGGGCGATGAAACCGACCAGAAGAGCAGCGATGATCGTACCTTCACGAACACCCTGTAACTGTCCGCAAAATACAAAAGACAATATTACAGCGGTCAACGACATAGATACATCGAATGTAACTTTAGTGACACCGAATTCAGTATGCCATACTTCAACGACGGCGCGGACAAAAGATTCGCCGGGCAGCATTGCAACATTCGCCAATAATTCCGTATACACACCAAATCCAAGAATGGCACAGCCAATCAAAAGTGCAGCGATTTTGATAATATACAGTTGCGGATTGACAAAAGATAACATTTCCATTGTCAGGTCAATAAAATAGCCAAAAGCTATAGAGATTGGTATTTGCAGCAAATGCTCGACCTTAAACTTTCGGCGGAGTATAAGCAGCTGTAACACGACCAATAGGACACTGAAATAGATGGTAAATTGTCCTAATGTAAAAGGAAAAATTAGGCTCAATACATAGGGAATGGAAGAGATTGGAGAAGTGCCAAGTGCGGCTTTCGTAATTAGACTTACGCCCAATGAATTGATAAAAAGTCCTATTAAAAATATAATATAACGTTTTAGTTTATCCATGATAATCCTCCCTACATAGTCAAGTCTTTTTTCCCTTAAAACAAGGGATTTTGTTAATTGTTTCTCTTTTCATTTTTTATTTTGTTGACAGATTATTGTAAATCTGTTGCAAAGTTTCCATAAATTCTTTCTGCGCAGTGACAGAGATATCTTTCCAAATTTCCTGCTCAATTTGTGCAAATGCCTGTTCCACGCGCTGCCACATTTCTTTGCCATAAGGTGTCAGAAATACATAAAGACTGCGGCGGTTTCCGTGAAGCATTTTGCGTTCAATCAAGTTTTTATCTTCCATTCGATTCAGAATGGAAGTCATTGATCCGGGTTCAATGTGACAAGCTCGTGCGATATCTTTTTGGCTCATGCCGTCATGATGCCCCAGATATTCTAAAACTTTTGGCTGTCCAATCGTCAGATTGGTATCGCTAAGCTGCTCTAAAATCTTTTTTTGTACTAAAGATTGAACTGCCATCAGCTGATAATGAAATGATTGTTCCATATTAACTTCCATTTCTGAGCGTTCATTGCAATAAAATACAGTATCAGTTGTATTTTTCACAGTCGGCCCGCATTTTTTGTAAAAAGTTATAATTCAAACAGTTTCTATCATAATAATATCAAATCAAAAAGTCAAATTGTTTTTGTGATTCAATGCATTGACATAAAAGGATGGTACCGTTAAGATAATTTTAATGCGAAACGGGCTTTGTATAGTGTAAGTCCGTAAATGAAATACCTAAGAACGAAGGGAGAAATCGCAATGAAAAGTTTGTTGATAAAAGACACGACCAAGGAAGAAAGAATGGCTATTATCGAAGAATCTGTCGGAGACGATGCCGGTGGATGCGACGGCTGCTCTGCAGGAATTTTAAAAATGTACGAACCTTACATCGAAGGAAAAATGGAGCTTCGTGAATGCAATATGGCATTTCGCGCGCAATATATTTCAGGAAAAGATCATCCGGTGAAAACGGAGTGCGGATATATGGGGAGATAATTTGTATGGCAGTACAGAATAGAATCAAAATACAAAACATAACCTATCCGGAGCTGGATATTTATGTCAGAGAGCGGGAGGCACAGTTGAAATTTCGCCCGGCGCATCAGCCGGGAATCTTTATTGCGGAGAGTCCTATTGTGATAGAGAGGGCGCTTGATGCCGGGTACGAACCGATTTCTCTTCTTATGGAAGATGCGCACTTTGACAAACAAGGGCGCAAAATTATTGAACGATGTGGAGACATTCCAGTGTATACGGCGCCGTTTGAAGTGTTGACGCAGATCACCGGCTTTCAGCTCACGCGCGGTATGTTGTGTGCCATGTACCGCGGAGAATTGCCGTCTGTCGAGGAAGCCTGTCGACAGGCGAGACGGATCGCTGTGCTTGAAAATGTTGTGAATCCGACAAATGTTGGAGCAATCTTTCGCTCGGCGGCAGCATTGAATATGGATGCTGTACTACTTACATCGGCTTGCAGTGATCCACTGTATCGTCGTGCAATTCGAGTAAGTATGGGAACTGTGTTTCAGATTCCGTGGACATTTTTGCCAAATGATGAGCAATATGTAGAACTCTTGCGGCACTTGAGGTTCAAAACTGCAGCAATGGCATTATGTGATGATTCTGTTTCGATTGATCATCCAAGTTTGCGGCAGGAAGAAAAGCTTGCCATTATTTTAGGAACGGAAGGGGAAGGACTTGCGAAAAGTACGATCGAGCAATGCGACTATACAGTACGGATTCCGATGTCACATGGTGTGGATTCATTAAATGTAGCGGCTGCAAGTGCAGTTATGTTTTGGGAACTTAGCAGGGAATCATAATATACAAGATGTCAACAAGAATCACGAAGTGATTCTTGCAGAGCAAAGCGTGAGCTTTGCTCTTGTTTTGTCTACGGCTTGTCAGATTCCATATTTTACAAGGTCAACGCGTCCATCAACAACTTCAATGCCGTCGGCTTGCAGCATTTTTGTCTGCACATCTTTACCACCAAATGCAAATTCTCCGGCTAATTCCCCTTTTGAATTTACGACACGGTAACACGGAATATGTTCCGGATCCGGATTGTGGTGCAGCGCATTGCCGACTGCACGTGCCATGCGTGGATTGCCGGCAAGCTCCGCAACTTTTCCGTAGGTTGCGACCTTTCCTCGTGGGATTTGCTTGACAGCATCGTAGATTCGTTTGGTCGGACTGTCAGCTACCAGATCATAACTTTCGGTAATCATTTGTTTGAGCGTGTCATCTGGAACAGAACCATCTAAGATAACCGTATTCCAATGCTCTTTGTTTTGGTGGTAACCGGGCAGTACAGCATCGTAGGCATTGCGCCAAAAGTCGCGCCATTCCGGATCGACTTTGATATTGATCTGTATTTGCCTGTCCTTTTCATAAGTCCACAGAAACGCTTTTTTGCTGCCGTGAACTCGAACCAACTGCCAGTTGGTATCGCGAAATGGGGCATCCTGATACGTATAAGGAAAGGATAACCCATATGCTAAAACCTCTTCACGAGTCTTCATGACTCATACCTCCTTCAAAAAATATTCCTAACGCAAACTTCACACATCAATTTACATTTCCGTGTCCCGTAATACTTATTATGTGGCTTTAGTGAACAGCCACTGTGTGGGAAGTTTGCGTTGTACAGATCTTAGAGTTGTATATATGGATATATTATAAGGAAAATTGGGTAAAAAGACACTACTAAAATGGAAAATATTTGTTGGGAAATAGGATGTAATGCGAGAAAAAGCTCTGAAAGAAGTGTGGTTATATGATATAATAAACTCTGACGAGTTTATCTTAGGAGTTTCTTTGAAACTCCGATAGGTGCAAAAAAAGCGTGCACAGCAAATAGGATATAATAAACTCTGACGAGTTTATCTTAGGAGTTTCTTTGAAACTCCGATAGGTGCAAAAAAAGCATGCACAGCAAATAGGGGGATATGGATCCTTAAAGTTTAGCAAACAGAAATGAGGATGGCTATGGAGATACCAAAGAGAGAGTTTAGAGGAAATGGTTTGGGAGATAAAATGCTTGCGTTGGCGGTGCTGCCGATTTTGGTGCTGGGTATTGTGTTGATGGTGGTCAGCATGCAAACATTTTCTGACAAAATGGAAGGTCATGTTCGAAAAGAGATGACGCAGCAGACGAAACTGATCTTAAAAATATTAGACGAGAATTATCCAGGTGAGTTTTCGTTGAATAAAGATGTAAAAGGAAATTATCATATTTATAAAGGCGGAAAAGATATTACAAAAGACACGGAATTTATTGATAACATGAAAGAAATTATGGGTGTGGAAGTGACACTTTTTTGTCAGGATGTACGTTTGCAGACAACGCTTCGGGATACCAAAGGACGTTTATTTATCAATACAGCAGTTTCTTCGGTGATTACGAAAGATGTTTTGAAAAAGAAAAAAGCGCATTTTTATCGCAGTACGACAAATGTAGGCGATGAGCGGTATTTTGCTTACTATGAGCCGATTTTTTTGGAAGATGGCACCTGCTTTGGAATGGTAGGCGTATGCAGGAAAGCAACCGATATTGAAAAAAATATTCGGATGGCAGTTCGCCCGATTTTGCTATTGAGTATCGCCGCAATCTTTGTGATCGGTGCGATCAGCATTTCGTATACACGCATATTGACAAAACGAATACGCATATTGCAGCAGTTTATGAAAAAGTTGACCAAAGATGATTTTGAAGCAGAGATGCCGGCAGGTTTGCTTAAAGTAGAAGATGAAATCGGCGATCTGGCGCGCAGCGGCAAAAAGATGCAGGAGTCTATTCGCCGGCAGGTGGAATATGACGAAATGACACAATTATACAATCGTCGTTATGGCGACAAAAATTTACTTAAAATGAAAGCGCAAATGCAGATAAGCGGCATAAAGTATTGTGTGGCAATTGGAGACATCGACTTTTTCAAGAAAGTAAATGATAATTATGGGCATGAAGCTGGTGATGAAGTGCTTATTCACGTTGCCAGAGTCTTAAAGGAACAATTATTAGCAAATGGTTTTGTGTGCCGCTGGGGTGGAGAAGAGTTTTTGATCGTTATAGAAAGTCACACAATAGAGCAGGCTGAACACATATTGCAAAGCATATTGGATACGCTTCGTAATCAAACGATTACATATCAGGAGCAGCAGATTCGAGTGACAATGAGCATGGGTCTTGTTTCTGTAAAAGCAGAAGATGAAATTGACGATATTCTTCGTTGCGCAGATCAAAAACTATACGAAGCAAAAGAAAATGGACGCGATCAGATTCGGTGTTGAATCTTGGATGTCAAAAATGACCGTGATGATCATGAGAGGTTGAGCTGCCTAAAATGCCTGTGATGATCATGAGGGATTGAGCTGTCCAAAATGGTTATGCTGATCATGCATACCGCAAACAACATGGAGAGAAATAACAGGAGGAGCAAATGAAGATTACACAATTATTGCAGGAAGACAAAGTGACATTATCATTAGAGGTTTTTCCACCTAAAAAGGATACAGCAGTAGAACAAGTAAGCAGATCTGTAAGAGAAATTGCAGCACTTCAACCGGATTTTATGAGTGTTACTTATGGAGCCGGGGGTGGCACAAGTGCTTATACAATGCAGATTGCAAAAGATATTAAAGCGGAATACAATGTGCCATCTATGGCACACTTAACCTGCGTTTCCTCTACTAAAGAAACTGTAAAAAAACAGTTGGAGTGTATGCAGGAGGCCGGGATTGAAAATGTATTGGCACTTCGAGGAGACATTCCGGCAGACGCTGAATTCCCATTGCCTGATCAATTTCATTATGCAGTTGAATTAGTGCGTTATATCAAACAAATTGCACCGGAAATGTGTATTGGCGGCGCTTGTTATCCGGAAGGACATCCGGAGGCGGTTAGCAAAGCACAGGACATTCAACATATTAAAGAGAAGGTAGACGCAGGCTGTGAATTTTTGACAACACAGATGTTTTTTAATAACAGCATATTTTATAATTATATGTATCGTCTGCGCGAAGCGGGGGTATTGGTTCCGGTTATTGCAGGGATCATGCCGATTACGCGTAAAAATCAAGTGGAACGCAGTATTCAATTGTCTGGCAGTTGTGTTCCTGCGCGATTCAAATCCATCGTTGACTGGTTTGGAGATGATCCGGCCAAAATGAAGCAGGCTGGTATCGCCTATGCAACGGATCAGATCATAGATTTGATCGCTAACGGCATTTCACATATTCATGTTTATACCATGAACGACCCGGAAGTTGCGGCCGGTATTATGAATAATTTGTCGGCAATTTTGCATTGATGTGTTGAACGATAGGATAGAGCCGAAAAAAGGAGTGTAGGGTTATTATGCATAAAGCTAAAAAGAAAACAATATCCACATATCATAAAAAGAACCATACTAAAATGAGCAATAATGCTTCCAAATATTCTGCAGAGGACGAACAAACCTCTAAAGTTTCTGCACGCAGTAAATCCGTATTACTTTATAGTGCGGCATTTCTTCTTGCCGAACTGATGATGCTATTCATCCTAAAAGCAAATCATTTTTATCCGTTTGGTACGAAGTCAATGCTGATCATGGATATGCGCGATCAGAATGTGGAATTTTTGGCTTCTCTGCGTAGTATGATACATGGTGATAATTCTTTATTTTTCTCTTGGGCACGCTCTATGGGCGGCAATTACATGGGAGTATTCGCTTTTTATATTTCCAGTCCGCTCTCATTTTTGACGTTACTATTTCCAGTCAGCAAAATGCCGGTGGCTATTGAAATTATTACTGTCCTAAAAATAGGACTGTGTTCACTGACTTTTGTGATTTATGCGAATTATCTGCGCCGAAAATACAATGGCCAGCGATATTTTGCGCTGTTGCTCCCTGCGATCGGATATGCTTTTATGTCTTACACTATGGTATATTCTCTTAGTATTATGTGGCTCGATGGCGTTATTTTTCTCCCGCTAGTATTGCTGGGAGCAGAAAAAATATTGGATGGGAAACGTGGTATCTGTTTCATTATTTGCTATGCACTTTTGTGTATGAGTAATTATTATACGGGATATATGGTCGGTATTTTTACCGGTCTATATTTTCTGATCATGTGGATTCGTGATTACAACGCTCGCTCAAGTCGTCAACACGTTTCGGGTCATTCCACAATTAGTGAGGTTTACTCTAATAAAGAACATTGGAAACGCTTACTGCATTTTGTAATTGCTGCTTTGCTCGCAGTTGCTATGACAGCGCCTATTTTATTGCCGGCTCTCAAAGCACTCATGTCCGGAAAATTGGACTCTGGATTTACCGGTTATGAACCACAGCAATCTACGAATTTTGTATTCAAGAATCTTTTCACAAAATTGCTTCCCGGCAAATACGACAGCATTACCAATAGCGGGCTTCCTTCGATCTATCCGGGACTGTTGCTTTTGCTGCTCGCTGTGATATATTTTTTGCTGCGGCAGATAAAATTGCGGGAAAAAATTGGAATGGCAGCAATGCTGATATTATTTGCGATCAGTTTCTATTATATTCCTTTGGACAAAGTGTGGCATGGCTTCCAGTATCCAAACTGGTTTCCATATCGCTATGCTTTTTTGTGCAGCTTTACGCTGATTTATATGGCGTTGCGGAGTATTATGGTAATCACGCAGCTTGTTCATAAAAAATATGTATTATCGGCAGCGATTACCCTTTGCCTGCTTAGCACGATCATTGATATGACCGGTAACGGCCGCAAAATGTTCGACGGTCTGGACAAGGAGTTTGGTTATACCGAAATGGCAGAATATACGAAATTTATCAAAGAAACACAAACATTGGTGCAAAAGATTCAGAAACAAGATAAAGATTTGTACCGCATTAACCAGACCTATGAATTTTCTAAAAACGATGCGATGCTGCTCGGTTATAACGGTATGACACATTACTCCTCTGCGTTTAATGTTCATGTCAACAAATTGACAAAAACTTTAGGATTGGCACAATCTTATTTTTGGAATTCAGGCTATGGTTCCACGCCTCTGACTGACAGCTTGTTTGGATGTAAATACGTTCTTTCACGGCGTGATCTGTCTGCAGTATATGCAACTATAGACAGTAAGGATAACACGTTAAACGACATGGCCGCTTCTTATCAAAATAATATGGCACTTCCTTTTGCTTATGCGGTATCTGATCTGCGCAAAGCGGATAATATCGCACAACAGAGTGTATTTAGCAATGAAAATTCCTTCGTAACAGGAATTACCGGCAAACATAAAAATTATTTTTGGAATTGCAATGTTACATACTCACAGGAAGCTGCGAATACATGGACCTATCAGATAACTGCTGCTTCAAATAACCCTATGTATTTGTATATGGAGGGTAATTCGCCTTATGCCAATGTCTATGTGAACGGGACTTACATTGGAGATTATTTTTCCAATGAAACCAACTGTATTTTGTATCTGGGCAATTTCAAACAAAACGAAACGGTAACGGTTCAGGTGGTAACAACAGATGATGGCAATACGTATGGACCGTCTTATGCCGAAATTGTCCAATTAGATATGGCAACTGTTAGAGAAACGATGCAATCGTTAGCTGGGAATGCGCTTCAGGTCAAGTCTCACAGCCACGGCAAAATTACCGGTTCCATCACTTTGGCTGACGATCAGCAGGCAGTTATGACCTCCATTCCTTATGATAAGGGATGGACTATTCTCGTCGATGGTAAAAAAGTCAACTATACAACATATGCCGATACGTTTATGCAATTTAAATGCAGTCCGGGGAAACACACCGTTGAATTTCGATATGTTTCCCCAGGCTTTAAGCTCGGTATTCTGATTGCTGTCATTGGTCTTTTTGCTGCGATATTGTATTTATGTTACCCGAAGATTTTGAGCAGACGATGAGTTGGCTGCTATTCGTGGAGTTCTTTCTTAATGTCTGAAATGGTCACTTTTTCGGAGCTGTTGCTGCCACTCATTTGCTCATGTTTATACGAATTATCGTTAATTTTGTTTAACTGGGCATATTTGCCACACACTCGACCATAATTGCCATTCAGGATTCCATCTTTCTTAAATTTGGTTAAGTAGTATATTGCTTCTGTACCTACTACAGGTTCGCCTTCGCCATTAATGGTTTCCTGCAAAATAGTGTCGTTTATTTTCTCTTTGGACCATTCTTTGTATCGGAATGCATCCTTATAATATGCAATGTGATCTGTCAAAGGGACATAACCGCCAGACTGATATAAAGTAATGGAATCGCCTTTTTTCAAGGTCCCAGACAGACTGTTTTGAATGTCCAGCTCAATTTTTGTCCAAGCATCCCCATCAATAACAACATACTGAAAAGTGCGTATTTTTGCTTCAACGATTTCTTGGGCTTCTTTGCTCATGTCCTGCAGATCGGAGGATATCGCATAGTCGTTTTCGGAAACAATTTTCTCAGTATTATGATATTTTTGGACATCAACGGTTACGTCATTACTTTCAGTATGTTTGCCATTTTCTGCGGTGGCAACTTTTGCATCTTTGGGAGCTTCAGTTGCTTGTTTTGACTGCTCTGCTTTTTTACTGTCACCTTGGGATGCGTTCTTGTTTTCACATGCTAATAGCATACACATACTGATTAATAAAACGCCTGTTGCAAAATAAATTTTTTTCATTTTGACCACCTTCCTATGATTCTAGATTATATAAATTTGCCGTGATCCATTTCTACAACGGTATCACATAAATACTCAATATCTTCTGTGTTGTGTGAGGTGAGTAGAATGGTTTTTCCTTTCTTTTTCAGAGATAGAAAATATTCTCTCATTTCTTCTACGCCATGTTTATCCAGACCGTTAAATGGTTCATCCAATATAATTAAAGAGGGATCTTCCATAATTGCCTGTGCAATACCTAAACGCTGACGCATGCCGAGTGAATATGTTGCGACACGTTTTTTCATTGTTGGATCAAGTCCTACCTGATACATGGCGTTTTCAATGTCTTTTCGTGAAATACGATTGTTGATAGCAGCCAGTACTTTGAGATTACGATAGCCGGAATAATAAGGAATAAATCCCGGGGTTTCAATGATGATTCCCGTATCCGGAGTAAAATCAATATCTTTACCAATCTCCTTGTCTCTGACATAAATATGCCCTTCATTGGGACGGATGAATCCGCAGATACATTTCATCAGTAATGTTTTACCACTGCCGTTTCGTCCGACAATGCCATGAATCTTCCCCTGCTCGCATTGGTAGGAAACGTGATCTAGCAAAATATCTTTTTTGAAACGCAGTACGATGTCATTTACTTGGATGAACGAGTTAGTTGTTTTATTTGTCATGGTAGTCCTCCTTATTCGACTTGAATGATATTGGTGTAGTTGATTTTACGTGCTTGGATCAGAACAAGAACAAGCAGGATCCCGATTATTCCGAAGAAATACAAAAAGGATGTTGTCAGTGTACAATCCATGTGTCGGTAATAGGTGGAATAATGTGTTCGCACGATCCCATGAGCAGCGGGCAACAGCCATTTAGCATTAACATGTCCCAGCTGTACCAATCCTGATCCGGCAATTACAATGAGACCGGGAATTACAATTCCGAAAGTGCCTTGCCCGTGTATTTTTATGACTAGCATAATCATACCTATCAAATATAGATATAATATTAAAAAAACACTGGAAAGAATCGCAGCACGGAAGGGAAGCATTTGATAGTAAAGGTTGGCAGGAATAAATTTTGAAATATCCGAGTCAGCAAGTTCAGGAAAAACTCGAGTCATGTCGGTGACAACATCACTCCATCCATTAAACCAAAATCCGCGCTGTAGTATTGGAAGTGTAATGCCAACAAATAATAGAAATACAAAAGTAACGTCTGCAGCAAGTAAAAATAGCAACTGAGATAACACCCATTTTATCCTTCCTGCACGATAAATTTTGAAAATCATATTATTATCGATTCTAGGAAAATCTGCTATTAGAACCAAAAAAACAATCGGTATAAATCCAAGAAATGTGGCAGAATTACAGATGCCAATAAAAGGTTCTAATAAATTGATTGGTGCACCCATGTTATTTGCACATTTGACGAGATCCGATGTGATCATGGTATACACTATGATAAAGACACAGGGAAGCAAAATAATTCTGGAATTAAATAGCCAGCATAAATATTCGCTACGCATCATTTTAAATGTTTTCATGGTCAAACTCCTTTCGCTAATCGGTTAGATCTAATTTAAGGTGATTGTGCAATGCTACGAATCCTACGGAGACCGTCAATAGCACGATCATTTCTATTGTAAGCTGTACAAACGATAATACATCGCTGAATATATAACAAAATCCAAAACTGTATAAATTCCCTTGAATTTGTACGAAATGTGGAATGGGACAATTGTCCGCAAAGCGGTACAAATAAGAAACAAGCAGATTACACATAAAAACTGCGATAAATGGTATACATACGATAAAATAAAGGTTACAGCACAAAAAGCTAATCAACATAGCAGGTATAGCAGAAACTGCACCATATACAAAGATACCGGCGTAATATTGCATGTAAAATAGTTGTTCAACAGATTTGCCGACAGTAATTGTGCCGGAGATATAATAATCCATCGCGATAAAGGACAATTCGAAAAGTATTACTCCAAACAGCAAAACAAGTCCGCCAGTCACCATGCCGAATAGCCATTTTTTGCCGTAATATTGTCTTGAGGAGGTGGAGCGGAACATATAGAATCGTTGATAACGTCCGGATTTTTCAGCCTGTTGAAAAACAATAAATGGCAGAGCCGATAGTACAGGTACAAACATTGCTAAATACCCTTGCACTGCTCTAGGAAGGATAACCGAGATTTGATACTGCATAGGCTCAATGGCAAAAGAGGGGTTAGCCTTTAGACGTAATAATTCTAAGGTTGACATTTCAGAAACACCATCGCCATAATAGACTGGGGTCATATAGCATAGAATGGTGACAACAAATATGCTAATGAAGAACCATTTACTGGCAAGAAAAATGCTGATTTCCGCAAATGATTTTTTGGTTGTACAGGAATTTGTGCGTTTCATAATAACACTGCCTTTCTTATATTGCTATTTATCAATCATCCCAATTATCAGACTCATGATATTCAACTTTTCCGGTGATCATATCAATATTAATAAATTTTCGAGACCATTGAACATTTTTGGTTTGATGTTCTTTGTTATCCATGATGAAAGACCACACAGGACGGGCTTCATATGAGCATATTATTTTTTCTTTACCAGTATCGGTGTAAGTTGTTTGCGCGGTTTCACAAATTAAATATTTGATGTCAATGTCTATAATTTCACTTTTATGTGCCCCAGACATTTGCGTTTCTGCAAGGTTTAATGCTCGCTTCAAACTTATTAATTTATCATTATGTGTTTTTTCGCTTTTGATTTTAAAGCAAAAATTATTATTGCGCATACCCTCGATTTTGGGTTGGTCAAGGGTGGTAATGTTTAAAATATTTGAAAAGTAGGATATAGTATCTGTGGTGTTTTCCTGGTCGGTAGAGTAGCTAATGTCATCGAATGGAATTCCTTTGTAATATTTGCATATATCGTAAGCTAGATATTCTATGCCGTCAGACTTACATTTATAAATTGTTTTAACGCGAAAGTCGTCATACATAGTTTCAATTACATCTGCTTTTTTATCGCACCAGTTGTTTACATATTGGCATTGCGTATCTAGCAATACTTTTTTTTCATTAAGTGTGCAGTAACCTAATGGTTGACCAAAATCTGCATGATAGATAGCTCTAATCCCATAGGCACCAAAAAGCTTTGGATTTGGTAAAATTACATAGAAACCAGAAGCGTCAATTTGGATTTCTGGATCTTTTTTTGAATTATAATTAATGCCATAAATATCGTAATCAAAGTGGCATTGCTTTTTGAAATTTTTTATTAGATGATCGTATTTATTTGTGCCTAGAATGGTTCTTGACATTTTTTTTACATTTTCCGGTGTTGCTAGATTTTTTTGGATCTCAAGCTGTAATACAGAGACAGATTGAGGTTGTTCAATATGAATGGTATCTGCTAAGATCATATTTTGATACGATGCTTTTAACAGAGAATCCATATTGTCTAACAGATGGTCAACAGAGACAAATTCTTCCTTGTCGACGGTTACATCTTTCGAGTTGGTGTAATCTTTCGCTTTGTTTTTGACGGAAGAAGGGGTGGCTTGACAGCCGGTTAATAGTAAAGCTGCAAGAAGACAGCTAATGGTTTTTGCATATTTTTTGCGCATAATAGTTCACTTCCTTGGCTTGATCGTACTTGAGTTGATAATAAGAGATCAATCATCCCAATTATCAGACTCATGATATTCAACATTTCCGGTGATCATATCAACATTAATGAATTTTCGAGACCACAGAATGTTTCGTGTTTGGTGTTCTTTGTTATCCATAATGAAAGACCACACAGGACGAGCCTCGTAGGAAATCGTTATTTTTTCCTTGCCATCGTCTGTGTAAGTTGTTTTGGTAGCTTGGCATATTGTATATTTAATATCGATATCTACAATGTTATACTTGTGAGTACCGGACATATGTGACTCAGCTAATGTTAAGGCACGTTTTAGTCCAATTAATTTGTCATTGTGTGGTTCCTCTTTTTTTATGGTATAACTATAATTATTATTGCGCAGGCTTTCGATTTTTGGTTTACCAAGAGTGCAGATTTCCAAGACATTTGGAGGATAAGAAATGTCATCAATGGAATTGCGTTGTTCTGGAGAGAACCAAATGTCATCAAACGGAATCCCTTTATAATATTTACAAACATCAAAGGAAAGATATTCGATACCATCGCTTTTACATTTATAAATTGTTTTGACATGGAAATCGTCATACATATTTTCGATAACATTACCATTTTTCTTTGCCCAATTTTCTACGTATTGATATTGTTTGGTTAAAGAGCATTTCTTTCCATTAAGGGTACAATTGCCTAGAGGAATGCCCCAATCAGGGTGGTAAATGTTTCGAATGCCATATGCGCCTAAAAGGTATAATTTGGTATTCATTACATAAAATCCCACATTATCGATATCGCCAGAGGAATCAGTTCTTGAGTCATAGTTAAATCCATAGGTGTCACCAACTGCCCATTTTTCATTTTTATAATTTTTAATTAAATGATCATACTTGTTGGTGCCAAGGACAACTTTAGATAATTTTTTTACATTTTCCGGTGTTGCCAGATTTTTGGGGTTCTCAAGCTGCAATATAGAGACAGATTGAGGTTGTTCAATATGAATGGTATCTGCTAAGACCATATTTTGATACGATGCTTTTAACAGAGAATCCATATTGTCTAACAGATGGTCAACAGAGACAAATTCTTCTTTTCCAGTGGTTACATCTTTCGAGTTTGTGTAATCTTTCGCTTTGTTTTTGACGGAAGATGGTGTGGCTTGACAGCCGGTTAATAGTAAAGCTGCAAGAAGACAGCTAAGAATCTTGTTATATTTTATCATATATATTCCTTTCATTATTTCTATATAATATAACACTACTCTCTGTATGCATTCGCTATAATAGGAGTGCATACGGAGAGTAACTTTAGCTAGTGATAAATATGCCCATTTATAGTGTAACTATAATATTAACGCATAAAGGTGCCTTTTGCAGTGGTCTGTTTGTTGGAAGTCGTTGCCATGTGCACGATGACTTTTTCAGCCTTGTTTGAAGCAACATATACATTAACAATGTTTTCTTTTGCGGTAATATATTTTCGGGCATCTTTATGACCCTCGCGATAAGCGTAGAGAGTTGTTTTTGACAAATTCTCATAACTGGTCATTTTTACTTCACAAACACTGCCTCCCTTTGGCATCATTTGCCCAGAATCAAATATACCAGAGTTGGTTGGTGCACCTTGTGCATGATATACGCGCCAGTTTTTTGTTACAGCCGATGCCGGCATACTACTTGAAATTGCTAATAAAGCAGCCATAGTGATAGTTGCAATTTTTTTGTAATTCATAATTTTTCCTCCGTTCATAATTGTAAAGAATTTTTGCTATACCATTTTGAGATTGTATGGTATAATGGTTCTTGGGTTTTTTGTTATGTTCTTGTTCTTCTTATGATGGGCTTGCCCGTCGTGGAACAAGAACATTTTTTGGTGAGATTATAATTGACAATTGAGATATAGATATTATTGTATTCTTCATTATTTTCCACCCTCCTTTCGATGTATAACATTATATCTTTATGTTATAAGTCTGTCAATAATTAATTTACTTTGTAAAGTATTAAATGTTAATGCATCGATTGACAGTACATAAAAAAATCTGTATACTAACAATAGACAGCCGTAATTGGCTGAAACAGGCTAAACATGAGCTAATAACCTTAAAGGTGTGAGAATATGGCAGAAAAGAAAGAACCAAAAGTAACAAAAGGTAACATCAAAAACGGGACAATTGAGCTGGTATTGTTGTTACTTCTGCGTTCAGAGAAGAAGTATGGCTATCAGCTTGCCAATGAACTTTTAGAGTATAGTGAGGGGGGATATAAACTTAATGAGGCAACTATGTATCCAACATTGTATCGGCTGAATGAGAAAGGCTATTTAGAGTATGAACAGATCAAGGTTGGAGTGAAACGAACGCGTGTATATTATTCAATTACAGAAAGTGGATTGGAATATCTGGATCGGCTGTTAGATGAATACTATAGTATTACAGGGGCAATAGGTAAGATCATCACACGCACTTCGAACGAAAAATGAGGTTCGTTATTGGTAAATTTATCTTATGAACGCAAACTTCGCATAGCCAATATCATCATATCGTCACATATTGCTTATTATGTCTGCAATAAATGTGATATTTTGCAGGCGACAAGTTAACTTACTCTGTCGGCAGCGAACTAAGATAATTGCCGCAGAACGCAGAGTTTTTGTGTGATTTCTTATTTTGTTAAGTCTCTGATGAATACATGCCCGAAGGAGTGTCTGAGATGTCCCGGTTTAGCAGGGTATCATCCATTTTTGGACGGGACGCTTTCGCTACGATGCGCTACGTCACGTTACTTAATGTCTCTGAAATACGAGACATAAGTAACGACGAGCGCAAAGTCCCTTTCAAAAATGATGAATACCTTGCTTCCGGGACTTCGAGTTTCCGAAGGGCATGCAAATCAATCATCAGAGACAACAAAATCTAGAAATCACCTAAAACGAAAATGCGGAAAGGCAATTACTATAGTTCTCTGCCGGCAGAAATCGCTATGTTGTGGCTGCAAAAAACTAAATATTCTTTGACATAATAAGCAATATGTGAGCCGATAGCAGCTTCGGCTGTGCGAAGTTTTTCTTATGAATTGGTAATATTGATATTATATTGAAGGGGAAGGTGGATAAAAGTGAATAAGAAGATTGTTCGCAGATATATTTCAGAGATTAAAGCAATCTGCCCATTTCGTGGTCGGGGTGAACGTAAATATTTATCTTGGTTTTCGAATAATGTATGGGTATATTGTGAGGAGAATGATATTCAGGATATTGATGAACTATACCGACAATTCGGTAAACCAAATGATGTTGTCAATCATTATTTGACTGGTATGGATATTGATGAAATTTCAAATAAGATCGTAAAATCAAGATGGATAAAACGTATTCTTGCAGGTATATTGATCGTAATTATTGTTACGTCATTAACATTAGTGGGCATTATATATCGAGAGTATAAGGTTTTAGAATCCGAACAGATTTATTTTGAAGAAGAGGTTATTGAATAAACAAAGGGGGATTTTATATTATGAAACAACGAGTTAGTAAGGTATTGGCAGTAATGATGGTGGCAGTGTTAATGATTACAGGAAAAGCGGATGCTGCAACTATTGCACAAGGTCAGCATACAATTGAGCACTTAGATAATGGTGATTATATTGAGACGGTTATTAATGATGCAGGGATGAAAGCTGCACTGTCGTTACAATCTGCTGATAAACAGATTACAAAAACGAAAACAGCTTACTATAAGAATAAGTCTGGGGCGGTTTTGTGGTCTGTATCGATCAAAGCTACTTTTTCCTACAATGGCACGTCATCAAAGTGTATCAGTTGCTCTCCAAGTGCTTCAGCTCCAGCCAAATCATGGTCGATCAAATCTTTGTCGTCCTCTAAGAAGGGCAATTCTGCTTCTGCGAAAGTAGTAGCAGTACATGCAACGAATGTATCACAGCAGTATACCAAAACGGTTACTATTCATTGCAGTAAGACTGGCGTGATATCCTAGTATTTTAGAGAGGTATACCATGAATTCAAATTTTGAATATTATCGCATTTTTTATTATGTGGCAAAATATGGAAACTTGACAAAAGCGGCAGCCGCTTTGCAGACCAGCCAACCGGCGGTGACAAGAACGATTCATAAGCTGGAGGATATGTTGGGATGCAGATTGTTCGTTCGTAGTAAATCGGGGATGGAATTAACTTCCGAAGGAAATACCTTTTATCAATATATATCTGCAGGCTGTGCACAGTTCTTTAAGGGAGAGCAGAATCTTAGCAATTTACGGTCATTAGATGGCGGTTCCATTACGATCAGTGCAACAGAGACGGCGTTACACTGCTGCCTGCTTCAGGCGATGGAAGCATTTAGTGAACTTCATCCAAAAGTTACATTTCGTATATTAAACAATAGTTCCAGAGAATCTGTCATCTCGTTAAAACAGGGACAGGTTGATATGGCAATGATCTCGTCAATACCGTTTGCCATGGAGGATCCGTTGATCGTACATACGGTGCATTCCTATACAGATATTTTGATCGGCGGTACAAAGTACAGTCATCTGAAAGGAAAGACAACTTCTTTGCCGGAATTATGTCGTTATCCGTGGGTAAGCTTAATGACGGGGACGATTACCCGTAACTTTTTGAATACATATTTTGCGGAGCGTGGGCTGCCATTTGCGCCTGCGATCGAGCTGGCTACGACAGATTTGATTCTGCCTGCGATTGAACACAATTTGGGTATTGGCTTTTTGCCACCGGAGTTTGTGCGAGGAGCATTGGATATGGGAAGCGTCTTTCAGATTCACTTTCCGGATGAAATGCCGCATCGTCGTATTTCCCTTGTATATGATACAGAGTATCCTCAAAGTATTGCGGCAACGACATTTCGAAAATTTATGTTGGAACATTTCAGTCAATTATAAAACAGCATTTTCCTATTCTATAAGAAAAGCAAAGCCAGCGCTTTGCTTTGCAAGAATTGCTAAAGCAATTCTTGGTGGCATAACGTTACACAACAGCATTTTCTTATTCTATAAGAAAACGCCCTTGCAAGAGCAAAACTCCTGCAGGGGCGTTGTTTTCTTAACGAAATTGGCTGCGTATCGCAAAGGATTATTTATCCTCTGGAGTGTGCCATTCCCAATCGCGAACTTCTTCAAGATCCTGACCATACTCAGCGATATACTGCTTATGCTCAACAAGCTTGTCGTTCATCTTCTGGATGAGGTAGGAACCACGGTTTGCTAACTGTGGTAAATGCATGATCGCATCTTTTACCAAGTTGAAACGATCGATCTCGTTCTGGACTCTCATATCGAATGGAGTAGTGATCGTACCCTCTTCCTGATAACCATGAACAGATACGTTCTGGTTGTCACGACGATAAGTAAGCTCGTGAATCAATGTTGGGTAACCATGGAATGCAAAGATTACCGGTTTGTCTGTTGTAAAGATTGCATTGTATTCACTGTCGCTAAGACCGTGTGGATGTTTGTGGTTAGACTCAAGTTTGAACAAGTCAACGACATTGACAACACGAATCTTAAGTTCTGGAAGCTCATCACGAAGGATGGTAACTGCTGCCATGGTCTCAAGTGTTGGAGTATCACCACAGCATGCCATAACGATATCCGGCTCTTCGCCTTCGTCGTTACTTGCCCACTCCCAGATGCCAACACCCTGTGTGCAGTGCTTAACAGCCTGTTCCATGCTTAACCACTGATAACTTGGATGCTTAGAAGCAACGATTGCGTTTACATAGTTTTTGCTCTTTACGCAGTGATCGAAGCAGGAAAGCAAGCAGTTAGTATCTGGTGGGAGATACATACGAACAACGTCTGCTTTTTTGTTAGCAATATGATCTAAGAATCCCGGATCCTGATGTGTAAATCCGTTGTGATCCTGCTGCCATACGTTAGAAGTCAGGATGAAGTTCAAGGAAGCGATAGGACGTCTCCAAGTAAGCTGGTTACATACTTTCAACCATTTTGCATGCTGTGCAGCCATGGAATCTACGACACGGATAAATGCTTCGTAACTAGCGAAGAAACCGTGACGACCTGTGAGAAGATAACCCTCGAGCCATCCCTCGCACATATGCTCACTCAACATACCGTCCATGATACGTCCGCCTCTGGATAAGCAGTCATCTGTGTCCAGTAATTCAGCGTTCCAATCTCTGTTCTCTGCTTCAAATACTTTGTATAAACGGTTGGACATACTCTCGTCCGGTCCGAAGATACGGAAGTTCTGATTTTCTTTATTTAATACAAAAATGTCACGGATATATCCACCAAGTTCGATCATATCCTGTGCTTTTGTCTTACCAGGATCAACTTCGATACCATAAGTACGGAAGTCTGGAAGACGAAGGTCTTTTAATAACAATCCACCATTTGCGTGAGGGTTTGCACCAAGACGTGCATCTCCCTTTGGAGCAAGTTCTGCGAGCTCTGGGATCAAGCGACCCTTCTCATCGAACAACTCCTCTGCATGGTAGCTTTCTAACCAAGCCTGAAGAAGTGGTAAATGCTCTTCTGGTTTTTCCATTGTGATCGGCACCTGATGCGCACGGAAAGATCCCTCGATCTGCTGTCCGTCTACAACCTTAGGACCAGTCCATCCCTTTGGAGTACGAAGAACGATCATTGGCCACTTAGGACGCTCCGGATCATTATTCTTACGTGCATTTTCCTGGATAGCCTTAATCTTTTCAATTGCCTCATCCATAGCCTCAGCCATTAATTTGTGCATTGTCATTGGATCGTCACCTTCAACGAAGATTGGCTCCCAACCACAACCAACGAAATAGCTCTCGATCTCTTCACGAGGAATGCGTGAGAAGATAGTAGGGTTGCTGATCTTATAACCGTTCAAGTTCAAAACAGGAAGAACAGCACCATCGGTAATAGGATTTAAGAACTTGTTGGACTGCCAAGAAGTAGCAAGTGGTCCGGTCTCTGCCTCACCGTCACCAACGATAACAGTAGCAATCAAGTCCGGGTTATCAAATACAGCACCGAAAGCATGTGCGATAGAATAACCAAGCTCACCACCCTCGTTGATAGAACCAGGAGTCTCTGGTGCACAGTGACTAGGTACTCCACATGGGAATGAGAACTGTTTGAACATTTTCTTCATACCCTCTTCGTCCTGGCTGATATTAGGATAGATCTCGCTGTAGGATCCCTCGAGATATGTGTTAGCGATCATGAAGTTTCCACCGTGTCCCGGACCGGAAAGTAAGATCATATCAAGATCATAACGTTTGATAACACGGTTGCAGTGTACATATACGAAGTTCTGTCCTGGAACAGTTCCCCAGTGACCTACGATTTTTTTCTTAATTTGATCCATGGTCAAAGGCTCTTTTAACAATGGGTTGTCCAAAAGATAGAGCTGACCGGCAGATAAATAGTTTGCGGCACGCCAATATGCGTCCATTTTGTCAAGCATTTCCTGAGAAAGCGGCTGCTTCTCGAGACAAGTATTCTCTGACATTTGTAACCTCCTAAATTCGTTTGTAATGAATAATTTATTTTCCAACGATACTATATTAACACAATTCATACCATCTGTTCAATCAATTCTTTCGATTCTATTCATATCAAAAATTGATGGATAAAAATGCTGTTAAATAATATCTTCAAACTTCCCATACCTCATTATCTCACACAACCACATATTGCTTATTATGTCAGTAAAACAATAGCTATTTTGCAACCGATAAAGTAAATTATCCTGCCATCAAAAAAACTAAGACAATTGCCGAAGAACGCAGAGTTTTTACGTGATTTCTTATTTTGTTAAGTCTCTGATGAATACATGCCTGAAGGAATGTCTGAGATGTCCCGGTTTAGCAAGGTATCATCCATTTTTGGACGGGACGCTTTCGCTACGATGCGCTACGTCACGTTACTTAATGTCTCTGAAATACGAGACATAAGTAACGACGAGCGCAAAGTCCCTTTCAAAAATGATGAATACCTTGCTTCCGGGACTTCGAGTTTCCGAAAGGCATGTAAATCATACATCAGAGACAACAAAATTTAGAAATCACTGTGAAAACTAATTGCGGCAAGGCAATTGCTATAGTTTTTTGATGGCAGGATTCACTATATAGCAGTTGCAAAATATAATTAAACCATTGACATAATAAGCAATATGTGGTTTGGACAATAACTTCCGGTATGGGAAGTTTTAGTAATATCGTTATTTACTGATCGGCAGGTTTCGTGCCTTTTTTGCGGATATGAACTTCCGGAATCGCAACGCTGTCATAAGTGACGTCGCCCGGCTCCTCTGTCGAATCCATGATCTCCGGTTGTTCGTGTGTGTGTACCTCTGGAATGGCCAGATTGTCATAGGTTAATTTATAGCCTGCTTCTTTTGGCTTGCTGTCCTTCTTTCGGGTTCGATTCTTATGAAACATAGCTCCCTCTCTTTCTGCGGTTTTGACACCGCGCATGTCTAATAATCGTCAAAGTATCAATGTTTGATAGTATCCCTAAATTAGGTTGATGAAAAATGTGATGACCAAACTGTTAATAAAATCTGCAAATAAACTGCCGACGAGCGGAATCAGCAGATAAGCTTTTACCGAAGTGGTGTATTTTTCGCAGATCGCCTGCATATTGGCCATTGCATTTGGTGTTGCACCCATACCAAAACCACACGTTCCGGCTACCAGCACCGCTGCATCATAGTCTCTTCCCATGATATTAAATAGTAGGAAGTAGGTAAAACAGCAGATCAGAAGCACCTGCACCGCCAGAAGAATAAACAGCGGAAGCGCAAGGGATGCGAGCTGCCATAACTTTAAGGTGATCATGGCAATGCCCAAAAACAGCGACAAGGAGATTCCTCCCAAGTCGTTGATCTCACCCATATGAATAGTAAATTTACCGCTATATTCGCCAATGTTGCGAAAAAGCGCAGCAGCGATCATGGCTCCGATATATATTGGAAACGTCATGCCGGTCTTCGTCAGTAACCAAGAAAAAATGGTGCCGAGTCCGATGGCTAAGATGAGCTGAAAGACTGCGGCGGCGTACATGTTGGTATGTCGTTCATGCTTCTTTTCATCTTCGACCAACAATGTGTCATCCTCCGGAATGGCAGTATCCAATAAGCCGCGTTTTTCGATCAATCGTTTGCCAAGCGGCCCACCGACCAAACTGCCGGAGATCAATCCAAACGTAGCTGCAGCGGTACAGATCGTGGTTGCTCCTTTGATGTTAAAGTCTTCTAAGACAGGACCGAAAGCGCCTGCGGTACCATGACCGCCGACCATCGGGATGGAACCGGTGCACATACCGACCAGAGGGCTTAAGCCAAGCAGCTTAGCTATACCAACAGCAAGCAGATTTTGAGATACGATCAAGGCAATGACGAGAAACAAGAATAGGATCAACGATTTTCCGCCACTGCGCAGCACCTTGAGATTCGCCTGAAATCCTACGGAAGTAAAGAAAAATACCATGCATACTTCGCGCAAAATATCATCGAATGAAAATTCTGCCACTCCGGTGGTATAACAGATACAGGTAAAGATGGCGAATAACAGTCCGCCAATGACAGGTGCCGGAATACAAAACTTTTCTAAGAAATATATTTTGGATTTGAGGTAGGCGCCAAGCATCAGTACTAAGACGGCGACCGCCAGTGTCTGATACATATCAAGTTCTATTTTTATCATAATAAATAAATGCCTTTCTAAAAATGTGCATTCTAATATGAGAATGTGTTGAAGGAGTTATCTTGCCTCGGAAAATGGATCTCAGATCCATTAGAGGTTTATTCCGTTTTCACATTGATCCCTCGTTCGGAATAATAGGCAGCAGCGCCTGGATGAAAAGGAATCGGGACTCCTTTGATCGCAGAACTCTCATTTAACTGAAGGTCAACGGAAGTAGCATATTGCAATCCTTTTTGATGGGCAAAGATTGTTTTTGTCAGTTTTTTGACGGTGGCGTTGTCGAGTGCATCACTGGCGACCAATACGGATTGTACGCAAACAGTCTGGATATCCTCTTCCTGCCCGGTATAAGTGCCGGCGGGAATGGTATAATCGGAATAAAATGGATAGGCAGTGGTAAGTTTGCCGCGTAGTTTATCGTCCAAATTTAACAATCGGATATCACAGTGCTTTGCCAACTCTTCTACAACAGTAGTTTGTGCCCCGGCGGTGAAGAAAAATGCATCAATCTTTCCCGCTGCTAATTTGTCGGCAGCATCGGTATAATCTAAATGCTTCGTCTTGATCAGATCTTCCGGCAGTCCGGACATTTCTAATATTTGTCTGGCGTTTAGTTCACTTCCGGATTCTTCCTCGCCAACGCTGACCTTTTTGACTTGCAGATCATCAATGGTTTCGATATCGGAATCCTTACGCACAACAATTTGGCATGCTTCCGGATACAGGCTTGCGACTGCTTTGAAGTTTTGGCATTTTTTGCCGGTAAAAACGCCGGTGCCCTGATATGCCGCGTCGATCAGATCTGCCTGTGCAATACCAAGTTCGATGTAATTGCTGGACAGGAGACGCAGATTAGCGGCAGATCCTGCGGTCTTTTTTACTTCAAGTTCGAAACCGGTATCCTCTTTGGTGCATAGGCCTGCTAATGTATTGGCAAACGTATAGTACATACCTCCAATTCCGGCAGCACCGATACGGATATTGCCGTTTCCGATAGTACAGCCTGTTAATAGTAATGTTAGGCTTAATATGGTACATAGTAATTTTTTCAAAATACGATACTCCTTTCTGCAATTTAGCCTTGATTTTTTTATTTGCAGGCTATTTAAATGGTGATTCTTATCACGACACGAAATAGTACAGCGAATATTTTACATGAAATGACACGAAATGGAAATAGTTTTTTGACAACACGGGGAAATGAGAGTATATTGTTGCCAAGTGCGTTTTAAGGAAGAATCCTATTGGATTATTTATTTGCAATCGTTTTCATATAAAGCATTTGCAGAATGGAGATTTAGTATGCTGACACAATTTTCGAGAACCGAGCTGTTGCTTGGCAAAGAAACGATGGAAAAATTAAAGCAGTCGCGTGTGGCTGTGTTTGGCGTTGGGGGAGTAGGTGGCTATGTTTGTGAGGCATTAGTACGAAGTGGAGTAGGTGCCTTTGATCTGATCGATGATGACAAGGTGTGCCTGACCAATCTCAATCGACAGATTATTGCAACGCGAAATACAGTCGGGCAGTATAAGGTGGATGTAATGAAGGATCGCATTTTGTCGATCAATCCGGATGCACAGGTGCGCACGCACAAGTGTTTTTTTCTGCCGGAAAATGCAGACGAATTTCCTTTTGAAGAGTATGATTATATTGTGGATGCGGTCGACACGGTGACTGCAAAGATCACGCTCATTATGAAAGCGGAAGAGAAGCATGTCCCGGTTATTAGCAGTATGGGGGCCGGCAATAAATTGGATGCCAGTGCTTTTCGAGTTGCCGATATCTATAAAACGAAAGTATGTCCTTTGGCGCGTGTTATGCGCCGGGAATTAAAGAAGCGTGGGATCAAAAAGCTGAAAGTCGTATATTCCGAGGAGAAACCTACAAGACCAATGGAAGATATGGCGATCAGTTGCCGTAATCACTGTATTTGTCCGCCGGGAGCACAGCATAAGTGCACGGAGAGACGCGATATTCCGGGAAGTGTGGCGTATGTGCCATCAGTTGCCGGTTTGATCTTAGCCGGTGAAGTGATCAAGGACTTAAGCGTACCGAGAGAGACGATTCAGTAAGCAGGTGAGAGATAAGGAGTGCAAAATGAACAGTATTACTATAGAAGAAGTAAAGGAGCTTCCTAAGGATTCGTATCAGTTGATCGATATACGTGATGCAGAAAGTATTGCTCATGGTGCTATTCCGGGAGCAATCGCAGCACCTCAGGAAGACATATTATCTTGTGAAGAAGTAGACCCGTCCAAGAAGTTGGTAATTTGTTGCAGCAGAGGTAAATTTAGCGTCGAAGCAGCCGACAAGCTTCGTGAGAAGGGAATCGATGCCGTTAGTCTGGAAGGTGGCTATGTGGCGTGGCTTATGGATTTTATGAGCGCACCGGAAGAAAAAGATGTGGCAGCAGAAGCAGAACAAAGCCTGCGTAAGAAGTTTAAGAAAACAATCTGGTCCAAATTTGCCAAAGCGATCAACACATATGAGCTTGTCAAACCGGGAGATCGGATAGCGGTGTGTATTTCCGGGGGAAAAGACTCTATGCTTATGGCAAAGTGTTTTCAGGAGTTAAAACGTCACAATAAGTTTGATTTTGAGGATAAATTTCTCGTAATGGATCCGGGTTACAGCCCGGCAAATCGTCAGGTGATCGAGGAAAATGCCAAAAGACTGCAGATCCCGATCGAGATTTTTGAATCGGATATTTTTGAATCTGTATACCATGTGGAAAAATCACCATGTTATTTGTGTGCGCGTATGCGGCGTGGACATTTGTACACGTACGCCAAAAGTATGGGATGTAACAAGATTGCGCTTGGCCATCATTATGATGATGTGATCGAGACGATTTTGATGGGAATGCTGTACGGAGCGCAGATCCAGACGATGATGCCGAAACTGCACAGCACGAATTTCGAGGGGATGGAGCTGATCCGTCCGTTATATTTGGTGCGTGAGGATGATATTAAAGCTTGGCGGGATTATAATGATCTGCACTTTATCCAGTGCGCCTGCAAGTTTACCGACACCTGTACAACTTGTAATAATGAGGGAAATCAGTCTAAGCGTGTTGAGATCAAGGAACTGATCAAACGATTGAAACAGGTGAATCCATATGTGGAAGGTAATATTTTTAAGAGTATTGAAAATGTAAATCTTTCTACGGTCATTGCATACAAAAAAGATGGCGTCAAACATTCTTTCCTGGAGGAGTATGATGACTAAATGCGGGAGTTTGCTAAGTGCATTGAGCACCGCAAAGATTTGAAAGCGTGTGCGATGTAAAAGACTTTATATTATTAACTAAAATTAGCATTGACCTCTTAATATTAGCTATATACGGTTAAAAAAATTAAATGGAACAGACTTTCATGGGAAGTATTGACCTTTGACCAAAATCGTACTAAGATGCGTTCTTGTAAGCTTACGAACCCTGGGGAATGACACAATTATTTTAGCACCAAAGGAGAGAGCCCATGTCAAAAGCATACGATCCATATGAGAATGTTATTGATGTCATGACGGAAGCGATGGAAGTCGGACACATCGATAAAAAAATGTTTGAAATCATTAAAAATCCACAGAGAGAAACAAAAGTATATTTGCCGGTTGAAATGGATGATGGCACGATCAAAGTGTTTGAAGGATATCGTGTACAGCATTCTAATATTCGTGGTCCTTTTAAGGGAGGTATTCGTTACCATCAGGACTGCACGTTATCGGAAGTGAAAGCGTTAGCAACTTGGATGTCCTTAAAATGCGCGGTAGCCAATATTCCTTACGGCGGGGCGAAAGGTGGCATCAAGGTAGATCCGTCTACGTTATCGGAACGTGAACTGCGCAATCTGACACGAAGATATACCTTTGCTATTGCGCCGATCATTGGTGCGGATACAGATATTCCGGCACCGGATGTCAATACCAATGCACAGACGATGGCATGGGTGTTGGACACCTACAGTCAGTTAAACGGAAAGCCTTGCCCGGGTGTAGTTACAGGTAAACCTGTAGAACTCGGCGGTTCACGAGGGAGAAATTCAGCAACCGGCCGTGGAGTAGTGATCAGTACAAAATTGCTACTTGCCAAAGAAAATAAAGAGCTTGCCGGAACAAAGGTTGCCATTCAGGGAATGGGTAATGTCGGAAGTAATGCGGCAAAGATTTTTTATCATCGCGATGCGAAAGTGATTGCGATCAGTGATGTGTCAGGCGGCTTATATTGTGAGGAAGGGTTGGATATTGACACGATCTGCACCTTTTTGGAATCTACCGGTAAACTGCTCAAAGATTACGAGGCGGATGGTGTCAGTCATATTAGCAATGCAGAAGTTCTTACTTGTGAATGTGATGTGCTTGTTCCGGCAGCACTGGAGAATCAGATCACGGCAGACAATGCCTCTGAGCTGCGCTGTAAATACATTGTAGAGGCTGCGAATGGACCAACCACGGAAGAGGCAGATAAAATATTAGAGAAGCGTGGCATCACGGTTGTACCGGATATTTTTGCAAATAGTGGTGGCGTGATCGTATCTTATTTCGAGTGGGTACAGAATATCCAGGAATTAACCTGGGAGCGTAATCAGGTAAATGAAATGTTAGAATCACTGATGACGAAATCCTTTACTGCAATCATGGATGTCGTAGAAGAGTGTAAATGTACGGTGCGCATGGCGGCCTATATTGTGGCACTGCGCAAGCTTATTTTCGCAGAAAACATGAAAGGAATATTCCCGTGATGTTATAACCTGCAAAATCGATCTTCAACGTCCTTTGTGTGATTTTTGCGATCACCGAAGGGCGTTTTTGCGTTTAACTAAAATTTCATCTTAAGAATTTCTTAAGAATTTGTTCATATTCTCTTCTTAAAAATATGTATAATAAATATCGTAGCAGGAATTAGAGGGACTTCTTGCTACAAGGTACATGATTTGATGTTCACGGAATATCAGATGAGAGGGAACCATAAATTTGAGGGACAATGAGGAGAGGATAATGAAGGGTATATTAAGAGGGGCATATTGTGTTGCTTTGAGCATTAGTATTTTTTTGTGTGGCGTAATATTGGCGCTATCTTGCAGAGGTATTACACTGTACAAAAAGGAATTACTGCAAAATGGAATGACAGTTGCAATTACACTATTTATGGCGGCTTGTATAGTAATGTTATGTGTTTATGGGAAGGACAAGCTGCAGACAACGAGACGTAAATTTTCCGTATTCATGTTTTTATTGATCGGTTTGGCGCAGATCGCATTCTTATTATTGGTATCCAGACCAATGACGATCGCAGATCCGGCACGTGTTCAGAACGAGGCACTTGCCATGTTAAAATATCATTACGGTCAGATGGATCCCACGAATTCTTATATGCAGAATTATGGCAACAATCATTTTATTACCATTTGTTTTTATTACTTTTATAAATTTTTGACGGATGTTGGCATTACAAAGGTATGGGTGCCTACGGTAGTGCTAAATGTTTTGGCAATTGATCTGGGCATTTTACTGACGTTCCTGTCTGTAAAAAAAATGCGCGGGATCGGTACGGCAAACTTTGCATTAGTACTATTTTTCTTGTGCCCGACAACCTATTTATGGCTGACTTCTGTGTATACCAATACGTTATCTTTTCCGTTTATTATGGGTATTTTGTATCTGGGACTCATTGACAAGCCGGCAAAAAGATGGCGGATGGCGGTACACGATGTGTTATTGGCAGTCGTTATGGCGGTTGGTTACCGTGTGCGTCCGACAACGATCATTCCAATCATTGCGCTGGGGTTATATTTGACGTTGCGTCTCATCGCAGGCTGGCAGAATCGTCGTGCTTTAAGGGCATCAGAGACAATGGAAACGGAGAATGCTTCGGAAGAACAGCAGCATAGCAGACAAAGGGTATTGGAGGGTGCAGTTCGTGTCGGACTCGTTGTCTGCGTGAGTATGGCAGTGTTATTTTCCAGCAGCAATTTGGTAGCAAAGCATGTTGATGCGAAGAAGTTTAACCAGCAGTTTCCTGTTGTACACTGGGTCATGATGGGAATGAATGAAAAGAGCAAGGGCGGTTTTAATCGTAACGACCGGAGATACACCTCTTCGTTCCTGACCAAGGAACAAAAGCGAAAAGCAGATATCGCTCGCTTGAAACAACGTGTCAAAAAGATGGGTCCGGTTGGTCTTGCCAAGCATTTTGGCAATAAAATGATGCGTGTATGGGCAATGGGCGATGATGATGGAATAACGAATGCGCAGTATGCATATCAATATCCACCGTTCTTTCGTTATTTTGCAGGAAAGCAAAATGCATGGTTTATGATCTATATGCAGGCCTTTCGTATTGCGATGTTATTTTTGATGTTGTGCGCAATGTGCAGACAGTTTCTGCAGAGAGAAGCAGCACCGGGGGCAATGTATACGCTTACGTTTGCGGGCGCAGTTATGTTTTTTATGCTGTGGGAAGCCGGCAAGCGATACAATATATGCTTTACCGGAGTGTGTCTTTTACTCATGGCAGAAGGGGCTGATGGATTTACAAATACTGTTTTTAACAAAGGGGATGCGTGGCTTAAAGCACATTTCAACGGAATGCGGCTGCACGCTGCCAGATTGGTGGTGCTTGCGGTTGGTCTGTTCTGCTTTGCCGGAAGTTTTGCGGCGGCGAACCAGCTTAGTCATCCTAGAACATATGTAGAGATTCCGTATTTGAATTCCAAACGTGGAAAGGATGAAGAGCCGATTCGTTGGCGGTATCATAAGAATCCAAAAGTTTTGGAACAGACGATTGAACAAGGGCAGTTGGAATGGCGTAATCGTTGGAACCGTATTCGACTGTATTTCTGGAATCTTGCACCAAACGAATCGGGGGATGAGTATCGTATTCAAGTGCTTGCACTGGACGATAAAGAGGTTTTATATGATAAGACGATCGCACCAAATCAGGTGAAGCGGGAAGGCTATACGATTGCAATTGCAAAGAATAAGCTCAAACAGAGAGATTCGCAGATCGGTTATTTGATCCGTTTGACACACGTAGGTGCAAGCGACCGCCTGATACCGATGATATGCAGATTCCCATTGTTAGATCCTTATCCATACGGCGAATTAAAGGTGGATGGACAGTATAAAGATTGGGATCTATCGACGAAAATTTTTCGCAAGAAAAATGCATAACATAGAGAACACAGAATGTTCACAAAATTTATTAGCACTCACTATTGACGAGTGCTAATAATAGTGGTATAACATAATCAGAACAAGGAAAAGGAAATGCTTAGAAGAGTTTCTGAGTATTTCAGTAGTGACAGACTATATAGTCTGTACAGAGTTGGAAGGAGCGATGACTTATGTTAATGCCAAGTATTTTTAGTAGAGATTTTATGGATGACCTTTTTGATATGCCACAGAGAACTTACGCCAAGAGCTATTCAGCGAATGGATTAATGAAAACGGATATCAAGGAGTCCGAGGAAGGATTTACGGTAGAGATGGATTTGCCGGGCTTTTGCCGAGAAGATATCAGTGCAGAGCTGAAGGATGGTTATCTGACCGTTACAGCAACTGCTAAGAAAGCAGAGGAGAATACTTCGGACAAGAAAGAGAAGTATGTTCAGAAGGAACGTTTCCATGCAACTTGCAACCGCAGCTTTTATGTTGGTGACAATATGAAACAAGAAGATATCAAGGCGAAGTTTGAAAACGGTGTTTTGACATTACAGGTGCCAAAGAAGGAAGAGATTCCGGAGGAGCAGACCAAGAAGTTTATTACGATTGGTTGATCATCAATGCAAACTTCCCATACGAAAGGCTGCAGGGAGGTGGAGTGAATGAAGACGAAGCAGGATTATTATGACACCTTAGGGATATCAAAGGATGCGGATGATGCGTCGATCAAGCGAGCCTACCGTAAAATGGCCAAGAAATATCACCCGGATATGAATCAGGGTGATCCGAATGCTGAGCAAAAATTTAAGGAAGTTACGGAAGCTTACAATGTGTTAAGTGATAAGGAAAAGAAGAAACTTTACGATCAATTTGGTTCTGCAGCATTTGAGGAAGGTTTTGATCCGACCGGCGGCACGGAATTTCACTATTCCGGTGGCGATGCATCGGGGATGTATGGTGATATTTTTGATAATCTTTTTGGTGGCAAAGGCGGTTTTAGCGGACACTTTGGTTTTGGTGACGGTACATCGTGGCACAGTAGCGATGGAAAAAACTGGAATACAGGTGATGGTGGATCATGGCATGTGGGCGGCGATTATGGCAGATCGAGCTTTTTTGACACCTATGAAGATGCCGGTCGGAAATCAGGTCAGGATGCGAGGGCGCACATTTCGATCACTTTTGACGAAGCAGTGTATGGATGTGACAAGGTCATTACTTTGCAAGATGGAGAGCGCGGTCAGAGCAGAACGCTGCATGTGCACATACCGGCAGGTATTGACGATGGCAATCGCATTCGCTTAAAAGGTGAGGGACATCCGGGAGTTTATGGTGCACCCAAAGGTGACCTTTATCTGCAGGTATCTGTCGGCACTAAACCGGGTTTTGAGCGTAAGGGCTTGGATATTTATACGAAAGTCAATGTACCATATACGACAGCAGTGCTTGGGGGCAATGCCCGCGTGCACACGCTATACGGAGATGTTGACTGTAAGATCCGGGAAGGAACGCAGAGCGGTACCAAGATACGACTAAAAGGAAAAGGTGTTGTATCCAAAAAGAATGCATCTGTGCATGGGGATCAGTATGTTGAAATCGGAATTGAAGTTCCGAAACATTTGTCGTCACAGGCAAGGCAGAAATTGCGCGAATATGCGGAGGCAAGCTAATCCTATAATGTAGCCCGATCATATCAACAAAGAGAATAATTCTTGATAAACTGTTCATAATAAAGATAGAAACTGTAGGTTATTGAGAGCAGAAACGAGGAGAATTATGATCTTAAAACAAAATGAAATTGATGTGATCACAGAATTGCAGACACAGGAAAAGAATTGTGTGGAAAAGTACCGCCGTTACAAAGAGCAGGCAAAAGATGAGGAATTGAAAAATCTGTTTGGTGAGATCGAGCAGCTCGAACAAAAACATTACGATACACTGGGGCAGGTACTGAATGGAGATGTGCCATGTTGTGACTGCAATGATTCCAGAGGAAAAGACTATGCGCCAACTGCAACGTATAGTACAGCCGGAGATAGTGAGGATAAGCAGGCGGATAATTTCTTGGTTACTGATTGTATCGGCACGGAAAAGATGGTTTCTTCGGAGTATAATACAAATGTGTTTCGCTTTGGAGAACCTTCAGTTCGTAAATTGCTTGCAGATATTCAGGTCGAGGAACAGAATCATGCAGAGATGTTATATAAATACAAAACAGTAAATGGAATGTCATAAAGTATAAAGATATTTCCTAACAGATAAGTAAAAGGGGCAAGACTTGTGTCTTGCCTTTTTTAATTAATAGGAAACTGCTGTTGTGTAGCGTGGCATCACCAAGAATTGCTTTAGTTTTTTTGATGGCAGGATAATTTACTATGTCGGCTGCAAAATAGTCATTGATTTACTGACATAATAAGCGATATGTGGTTGTGAGAAACGGTGGGGGATGGGAAGTTTGAATACCTTGTTCGAAAAATGGAGCTTGACGAGGAAAAGAAAAACACGTAATATAGTATCCGATACTACGTACAGAAGTAAACGGTGCCGCAATGGCATATGAAGTGACGAAATGTCGGAAAGGAATGAAGTATGAAATCATTACGTATAGGAGATATTACGCTAGAGAAGCCAATTATTCAGGGAGGTATGGGAGTTGGAGTCAGTCGAGGCAGATTGGCAGGCGCTGTATCTGCCTGTGGAGGCCTTGGTGTGATCTCCTCGGCACAGATCGGATACGATGAACCGGAATTTGCAACGGATCAAGTACTTGCGAATGAAAAAGCAATACGTAAGCATATCGCACTGGCAAAGCAAATATCCGGGGATAAGCCGGTCGGTATAAATATCATGGTGGCATTGAAGCATTACGAAGATCATGTGCGAACGGCAGTTGATGCCGGAGTAGACGTCATTATATCAGGAGCCGGTTTACCGATGCGGTTACCGGAATATGTCGGGGATTCCGGCTGCAAGATTGCACCGATCGTTTCATCTGTCAAAGCGGCGCAGATCATACTTCGCCAGTGGAAAAAGAAGTACTGCAGGACAGCCGACTTTATTGTTATAGAAGGTCCTAAGGCGGGAGGTCATCTTGGATTCAAAAAAGAGGACATTGCGACAATTACGGCAGAAAAGTATGAGCAGGAGATAAAAAATATTATTCAAGTCGTACGAGAGTACGAACAGGAATTTGCTTGTGAAATTCCGGTTATAGTTGCCGGTGGCATTTTTGATCATAAAGATATAGAACATGCTTTGGAAATCGGGGCTGACGGTGTTCAGATCGCATCACGTTTTGTTGCAACAGAGGAGTGTGATGCTTCGGATGCGTATAAGCAGGCATATATTAATGCAAAAGCAGAGGACATTACTATTGTCATGAGCCCGGTTGGGATGCCGGGACGTGCGCTCAACAATGCATTTGTCCAGCGTGTGAGCCGACAGCGGGAAGAGATCAAAAAATGCTACAATTGTTTGGCTAAATGCAATCCTGTTGAAGTGCCGTACTGCATCACCAAAGCACTTATATCAGCAGTGCAGGGAGATTTGGATCATGGTCTGATATTTGTGGGAGCGAATGTTGATAGAATTGATCGAATGACCTCCGTGCAGGAGCTGATGGCGGAACTTACAAACTGAAACTTCCCACACCTCATTATCTTACGCAACCACATATTGCTTATTATGTCAAAGCATGCTAAGTGTTTTGCAGCCACAATATAGCGGCTTCTGCCGACAGAGAACTATAGTAATTGCCTTGCCGCTTTTTCGTTTTTGGTGATTTCTAAATTTTGTTGTCTCTGATGATTGATCTACATGCCCTTCGGAAACTCGAAGTCCCGGAAGCAAGGCAATCATCATTTTTGAAAGGGACTTTGCGCTCGTCGTTACTTATGTCTCGTATTTCAGAGACATTAAGTAACGTGACGTAGCGCATCGTAGCGAAAGCGTCCCGTCCAAAAATGGATGATACCTTGCTAAGCCGGGACATCTCAGACAATCCCTCGGGCATGTATTCATCAGAGACTTAACAAAATAAGAAATCACCCAAAAACTCTGCGTTCTGCGGCAATTATCTTAGTTCTCTGCCGGCAGAACAAGTTAGCTTATCGGCTGCAAAATACTATATTTATTGCTGACATAATAAGCAATATGTGGTTCTTGCAGTAGCTTCCGGTATGGGAAGTTTTAGTTACAAATTAATAAAATTTGCGTTTTTTTGACTTGTGATTTGCCTTGTAACCATAGTGGAATATCGTTATAATGTAATAAATATATAATGACAGGGGAGCAGGTGAGCATATGAAAAAGGCGATTAGTATAGGAATACAAGGTTTTTCTGATCTGAGAGAGCAGGATTGCTTTTTTGTGGATAAAACAAATTTTATAAAAGAATGGTGGGAAAAACGGGATGTTGTAACATTGATCACGCGTCCACGCCGTTTTGGTAAGACATTAAATATGAGTATGCTGGACTGCTTCTTTTCTAATAAATATGCGAACAGGGCGGATCTGTTTGAGGGACTTTCTATATGGCAGGATGAAACGTATCGGAAACTGCAGGGAACATATCCTGTGATTTTTTTGAGTTTTGCTGCTGTGAAAGCAGGCAATCTGGAGGATGCAAAAACCCAGATCAAGCAGGAGATTACAAGGCTGTACTGGGAAAACAGGAATCTCATGAAAGAAGATATTTTTGGTGAGGATGAGCGTGAATTATATTACCGGACAACAGTAAAGATGGATGATGTTACGGCACAGGATTCTTTGAGAAATTTGTCTGTCTGGATGGAACGTTATTATGGCAAGAAGGTCATCATTCTTTTGGACGAATATGATACGCCGATGCAGGAGGCGTATGTTCAGGGATACTGGGATGAATTTACGTCTTTTGTGAGAAGCCTGTTTAATGCATCTTTTAAGACAAATCCTTATCTGGAGCGTGCTGTTATGACGGGAATTACCAGAGTATCCAAGGAGAGTATTTTTTCCGATTTAAATAATTTACGTGTCGTAACGACGACTTCCAATCTGTACGCAGATTGTTTTGGTTTTACGGAGGAGGAAGTTTTTGCTGCACTGGATGAGTATGGAATGAGCGATAAAAAGGATGAAGTGAAACAGTGGTATGATGGTTTTACTTTTGGAGAACACAGAGACATTTACAATCCGTGGTCCATTACGAATTATCTGGATGAACATAGATTATATCCATACTGGGCATCCACAAGCTCCAATGGGCTTGTGAGCAGATTGATCCGGACGGCATCTGCAGATGTGAAGGAGAAGATGGAGGATCTGCTGAGGGGACAGGCGATCACTGTGAATTTTGACGAGCAGATCGTATACAACCAGTTGGATGACAATGAAGAAGCGATCTGGAGTCTTCTGCTTGCCAGTGGTTATCTGAAAGTACAGAATATAGACTACCGTGGGATTACTTTGGAACCATGGTACACGTTGGATATTACAAATATTGAGACACTGAGCATGTTCATGACAATGTTCCGGGGATGGTTTAAAAATAAAGATGCGAACTATAATGATTTTGTGAAGGCACTGTTAAAGGGAAGTCTCAAGGAAATGAATATTTATATGAATGATGTTGCACTTGCAACCTTCAGCAGCTTTGATACAGGAAAGAAACCTTCTGAGAAAAGTCAGCCGGAGCGGTTCTATCATGGATTTGTTCTGGGACTTTTAGTGGAGTTGCGGGACAGGTATCAGATCCGTTCCAACCGGGAGAGTGGATATGGACGATATGATGTGATGCTTACACCGGTGACAGAGGTGGATGATGCCATTGTGATCGAGTTTAAAGTGCATGAACCGGATGAGGAGGAATCTTTACAGGATACCGTTCGGACGGCTTTAGATCAGATCACAGAGAAGAACTATGATGCCGAACTGCTATTACAGGGAATACCGGCAGACAGGATCCGTCATTACGGCTTTGCCTTTGAAGGAAAAAAGGTTTTGATCGGACAGGACGAAATTCAGAATGTAGCAGTGAGGAGGTGATTTTGTGTCAGAAACACAAAAACCATTTATTTTACACAGCGAATACAAACCTACCGGTGATCAGCCCCAGGCGATCGACGCTTTGGTCAAAGGTTTTGAAGAGGGCGACCAGTTCCAGACTTTGCTTGGTGTTACGGGTTCCGGTAAGACCTTTACGATGGCAAATGTCATTGCGAAGCTGAACAGACCGACTTTGGTCATTGCGCACAATAAGACATTGGCGGCACAGCTCTACGGTGAGTTCAAGGAATTCTTCCCGGAGAATGCGGTGGAGTATTTTGTATCCTATTACGATTATTATCAACCGGAGGCATATGTGCCATCTTCCGATACGTATATTGAAAAAGATTCTTCGATCAATGATGAAATTGACAAATTACGTCATTCTGCAACAGCAGCACTGACGGAGCGGCGGGACGTGATCATTGTAGCCAGTGTATCTTGTATTTATGGATTGGGAAGCCCTATTGATTATCAGAACATGACGGTGTCTTTGCGTCCGGGTATGTGCAAAGACCGTGATGCAGTGATCCAAAAATTAATAGAGATTCAGTATAACCGTAATGATATGGATTTTCAGCGTGGAACATTTCGTGTGCGTGGCGATGTTTTGGAGGTCTTTCCGATTTCAGAAGCGGATCAGGCGGTTCGCATTGAATTTTTTGGTGATGAGGTGGATCGCATTGTTCAAATTGATGTACTGACCGGAGAGATTAAAGCAGAATTGGAACACATTGTTATTTTTCCGGCATCGCATTATGTTGTTGATAAAGATGCGATGGAGCGTGCGATCCGAACAATTGAGGCAGAGTTGGAAGATCGTGTGAAATATTTTAAAAGCGAAGATAAACTACTGGAGGCGCAGCGTATTGCTGAGCGAACCAATTTTGATATTGAGATGCTCCGGGAAACCGGTTTTTGTTCAGGTATCGAAAATTATTCGAGGCATTTATCGGGATTAAAGCCGGGAGAAACGCCACATACATTGGTGGACTATTTTCCGGAAGATTTCTTGATCATGGTAGATGAGTCTCATATTACCATACCACAGATACGAGGCATGTATGCGGGAGATCGATCCAGGAAGACTACACTTGTAGACTATGGATTCCGTCTGCCATCTGCATTAGATAACCGTCCGCTGAATTTTGATGAATTCGAGTCGCATATCAATCAGATGTTATTTGTATCGGCGACACCGAATGTATATGAGCAGGAACATGAGCTGGCGCGTGTTGAGCAGATCATACGGCCTACCGGACTGTTGGATCCGGAAATTTCTGTTCGTCCGGTGGAGGGGCAGATTGATGATCTGGTAGGTGAGATCCGAAAGACGATCGATGCAGGAAATAAGGTTATGGTAAATACGTTGACAAAACGTATGGCGGAAGATCTGACGGACTATTTGAAGGAAATTGGGATTCGGGTGCGTTATCTGCATTCAGATATTGATACGCTGGAACGTTCGGAGATTATTCGTAATATGCGGTTGGATGGATTTGATGTATTAGTCGGTATTAATTTGCTGCGAGAGGGACTGGACATTCCGGAGATAGCACTGGTTGCTATTTTGGATGCTGATAAGGAAGGATTTCTTCGCTCAGAGATTTCTCTTGTTCAGACGATTGGCAGGGCCGCACGTAATGCAGAAGGACGGGTTATTATGTATGGTGATGTCATGACAGATTCGATGCGCCATGCCATTGATGAGACGAATCGAAGACGAAAGATTCAGATGCAGTACAATGAGGAGCACGGTATTACGCCCCAGACGATCAAGAAGGCGGTACGTGATCTGATTAGTATATCGAAGAAAGCCGATGGCAACTCAGGCGATATTGAGAAAGATCTGGAATCTATGAGCAAGAAAGATTTGCAGCAGTTACGTAAGAAGTTGACGAAACAGATGCATGCGGCCGCAGCAGAGTTAAACTTTGAACTGGCAGCAACGTTGAGAGATCAAATGATGAAAGTTGTACAGCAGCTGAATGAGTAAAATTCTGCAGTCAAAGGTTGTATAAATCAGTGTTGGCGAATAATCGCAGATAGGGTATAATGATTACGTAATGTAATGAGGAACGTAAGGATTCGACAGATATTCCAGTACAGCGAAAATTAAGTTTTGGATAGTTTAGCGCAGAAGATTTTTCTGAGAGTGCTACTTCACAAACGTAGGCGTAGTGGTGGCTACGTCGAGGCTTGGGGAGTAGTGCTATCAGGAAAATAAGCAAGTCAAACTGCCAATCACTTAATATTCGCTGTACTAGAGAGAAGGGCAATAAAATTTTAGAGTATGCCTTATGTTTATTTCAAGAAGGGAGAAAAAGAATGACAAAGAAATGGCGGCGCGTATATGCGTGGGTGCTGACCGTGGCAATGGTCTTATCTATGGCAAATCTGCCGATTACCATTGCTAAGGCAGCATCGACACAGAATCTTACCGTGAAGAGCGGAGCAACCAGTGTAACGATTGCTAAGAATGAGTATGGCGATGATTATATTGGCGATATGTTTTTTAACATACCGGATGCCTTGAAAACGAAGAGTGCAATTTCTTCGAACAAGGTGACTTCCATGACGGTAAAGATCACGATCAAAAGTTTTACACAGGGAAGTGGCGCAAAAGCGCAAGCATTTATTTTTGCACAACCGGATGCATCGGGTGATTGGAATTGGAATCAGTCGTCGACTGCAGAGCTGGTTACCGGCAGTCAGTTGACGCTTACCTATTCCTTTGCGGATATGGATTGGAAAGGTGGAACAACGCTGGGAAATCTTGGCGTGCGTTTTGCCAATGCAGCCGAGGGGAGTACCGTGTCCTATTCTGTTGACTCTGCGGTGATCAATATGGCGGACAGCGGCAGCAGTGCGACAAGTAAGCCAAGCAGCGCGACAAGTAAGCCAAGCAGCACAGCAAGTGCCGGTGGCAATGTTTCGACAGACCAGATTGCGATCACGAGAAGTGTTGGCAGTGGAACAAATGATTATTATGCAGAATACAGTTTTTCTATCACAAATAACAGCAGCGAAACGGTTAGAGGTATTCAGATTTTAATACCGACATCGGGATCGGTTGACGTTGGCTATGTTGAGGGATTTTCTGCAGTGTATGATGCGGCGCTGGGAGGCGTTGTGGCATATTATTCGACAGAGATTGCAGCGGGAGCAACGGTTAGCAGCTCTTCTAATAAAGTTGGTTTTGGAAAACAGCCGTCTATTTCCGTTGGAAAATCTAATGTCATTGCTGTAAATTGTGCAGGTCCAAGTACCGGTGATGAACTGAATTATGAATTAACCGGACGTAAAGATGTTGCATATGCGGACACTCCGGTCGGCAGACATGGTAAACTGTCAGTACAGAAGGTTGACGGCTATGCGGCACCGATCATGGTGGATCAGAATGGTGTGCCGACACAGCTTCGTGGAGCCAGTACCCATGGTATGCATTGGTTCCCGCAGTATGTCAATCAGAATGCGTTCCAGACATTGCGTGATGATTGGGGAATCAATATGGTTCGATTAGTTTGTTATCCACGCGATGGTGGATCGGTTGGATATTTGACGGGTGGAGACAGTACCAAACAGCAGCTTGATACATTGATTCAAAATGGTGTCGATTATGCAACCAAGCTCGGAATGTATGCGTTGGTAGACTGGCATGTGCATGCTTACAATCCAAATGAGTATTTGAAAGAGGCAAAGATATTCTTTACAAAGTACGCAACAATGTACAAGGATCATGATAATGTGTTATATGAGATTTGCAATGAGCCGACAGGCACAAATTGGTATAGTGGCAATGGCAAAGATCTTTATACATATTGTAGTGAAGTTATTAAGACGATACGTGCCATTGATCCGGATGCGATCATTATATGCGGAACGAATACTTGGTCACAGGATGTCGATCAGGTAGCGGCTAAGCCGATGAAAGCACTTGGTTATGAAAACATCATGTATACGTTCCATTTTTATTCCGCAACGCACAAAGAGAATTTAATGGAAAAAGTACGTCTGGCAACCAAGGATGGAACACCGATCTTTGTTACCGAATTTGGTATATGTTCAGCAGATGGTAATGGAAGTTATGACGCGGAAAATGCGGATCGGTGGATTGCGTTGTTGGACGAATTAAATATTAGTTTTGCATGCTGGAGTTATAGTAATTGTAATGAAAAATCGGCGTATTTTAAGAGCAGCTGCAGCAATGCCGGGGGCGATTGGACAGCGGATGATCTGACAACAACCGGTAAGTGGCTGATCAATACCTGTCGAGCACACGAGGAGAAAGAAAATGCATCCTATCCGGCAGTATCACCGTCAGCAGAACCGACGAAAGCACCAACAGTAACCGTAAAACCAACGGCAGAACCGACGAAAGCACCGACTGTAACGGAAAAGCCGACGACAGAACCGACGAAAGCACCAACTGTAACCGTAAAGCCAACGGCAGAACCGACGAAAGCACCGACTGTAACCGTAAAACCAACGGCAGAACCGACGAAAGCACCGACTGTAACAGAAAAGCCGACGACAGAACCGACGAAAGCACCGACTGTAACGGAAAAGCCAACGGCAGAACCAACGAATAAACCGACAGTAACGACTGCTCCGGACAAGGGGATACAGGAGGCACCATCGACAGCATTAACAATAGTGGCACGTACGTCTACCTCCTTAACCGTACAGGCAACCGTTGCAGCACCGGCAGGCAAGAGTTATGAATACACAATTGATGGCACATCATGGCAAACGCAGACCACCTTTACTGATTTACAGCCTGCTACAAGTTATACCGTGTCAGTACGCTATGCAGAAACCGACAACTATCAGGCTAGTATGATCTCTGACCATACGTTGACAGGAGGTACACTAGTTGAAGATGTGTATAAGATCGACTTGTCTAAGCTGGACGATACGACTTATGTCGATGGCATGTTTAGCAAAGATGATGCAACCGGTAAATCTTATGCAGCAAGTTATGATGCTTCCAGTAATGAATTGACATTATCCGGGACAGATCATACTTTTGAATTGGTCGCTGATAATGCGAAAGTCAAAATTATATTAAAGAAAGGCGTTTCTGCAGCGTTATGTGGAGTGACTTGCGGAAACATTTCCAGCGAAGATGATACAAGCCTTGAGATGGCTCGAGGTAGCAATACTACCGGAAGTATTGAGGCAGCAAATGTCATTGTTTCCGGTGGAACTAACAACACCGAGCAGATTATGGCAGATACTATCGCGGTAAAGGGCGGAAGTCTGACCGCTGTAGCTGCCAAAGAAAGTAATAAAACAGCATTATCTGCAGACAAGATCACAATCACGGATGGAGAAGTGACTGCGATCGGGGACGGAACAGGTGGCGCATTATATGCAGATAGTAAGATCTCTTTGATCGGAGGAACACTGACGGTGAAAGCGGGTCCGAATAAAACGGAAAAATCTGCTATTGATGTGAAATCAGATGAAAGCAGCGTTATCTTGGTCGGAGATATTAAGATCATTAATCAGACAGATGGCGCACTTGGAACGGACGATTTGTTCTCGAAGGAGACAATTTCCACAGGGGGAACAACGACGAAGTTAGTTACCGTAACGTTTGATACAGTAGATGAAGTTTGGACCGTGACAGTGGAACAAGGTTCTGATATTATTTTGCCGAATAGACCAAAGGAGAATTTAATTTTACGGTGGTATAGTGACCGTGATGTACAGGGATATGCCCCGGGAATTATATACACGGTACAAGAGAATACATACTTCTGTGCAAAATATTTTGATAAGGCGCCGGTAGAACCGAGCAGCAAGCCAACAGTGGCACCGAGCAGCGAGCCGACCGTGGAACCAAGCGAAGAACCAATCGCGACCCCGACGGCAGAGCCAACGAAAGCGCCGGAACCAACGGCAGCACCGATGATAACACCGGTACCTAGTGATGATCCGACTGAAAGTGCTGCTCCAAGTGAGAAACCAACGATCACACCAACGCAGAAGCCGGGAATTCAGGCGACCGGAATGCGCGTTATTGTCAGTGTGAAAAAGGTAAGTAATCTTCCGGTAAAACAGAAATTGCAGCTTGCAGCAGGAAAGAGTATGCAGCTTACGGTGACTTTGTTGCCGACAGGAGCTAAGCCTCAGAAACTAACGTATACCAGCAGTAAACCATCAATAGCAAAAGTAAGCGGTAGTGGTAAGATTGTTGCTGGTAAGAAAGCCGGAACGACAGTGATCACGATTCGTACAGCGAATGGATTGCAAAAGAAAATTACCATTCGCGTTATGAAAAAAGCGGTGAAGAAGATCAAACTGTCTGGCGTTAAGAAGTTAAAGGTTGGTAAGAAACTCAAACTGAAAGCCAAAATCACGCCTAAGAAGAAGTATGCATCTGCTAAAGTATTCTGGGTATCTGGTAATACTAAAATTGCAACAGTGACACAGAGCGGTGTTGTAAAAGCGAAGAAGAAAGGCAAAGTTAAGATTACTGCAATTGCAACGGATGGCAGTGGTAAGAAGAAAGTGATCAAACTTACCATTAAATAAATTTTAACAGATCGACTTAGAAATAAGTGGCAAATGTGCCTTTTGAAAATTTAGAAAAAGAACAACCAAGTATTTATTGGTTGTTCTTTTTTGCTTTATAGGAAACTTGTCGTTTCCTATAAAGCGAAAAATGCTCCGCGAGGATGCGCATCTCGCGGAGAAGAAGTTAGCTGTAAACAGCACCGATCGAGCGCGAAAGAGTCGCAAGCGACTCTTTGTTCTTTAATCGGAAATTGCTGTCTGGCAATCTTAATTTTTTCTTAAGGAAACGGACATATATTACAGCTATAAATGTTGTAATATATAACCGAGGAGAAAATTATAAGCTCCATCGTAATATTACTATTGTAGCAAAACGGACAGCGCGATCAATTGTCCAACATAGAAAGGAGAGAGTAATATGAGGATGAAAAAATATGTAATGACGCTGGCATTATGTATCGCTGCAGGAGTTATGCTGACTTTACCGGTGCAGGCAGATGCAAAGTCAACCGGGAAGTTGACCAAAAACATCAAATGGTCTTTGAACTCTGATGAGACAGTATTGACAATCACAGGAAAAGGAACGGTGGATATCCGTAAATTTCGTAAAGAGGGAAGATACAAATGGCCTGGTTCAGAAGCGGGACAGCCGGCAATTTTTGACAAGCTGGTGTTTGGAGAGGGGATAACAACAATTTCATCTGGCTTTTTTTGTATTGAGGGTATCAAAACGATTTCACTGCCAAAGAGCTTTAAGAAGATCAAAGCGTCCAATGAAATGGATGCTGTCAATGGCTCTTTTGAACCATACAGCACGACATTAAAGAAACTTCAAGTGTCTAAGAAAAACAAGAAGTTCTCTGTCAGTAAGGGCATCTTGTATTCAAAGGACAAAAAGAAGTTGTACATTTATCCAAGTGGCAAGACGGAGAAAAAATTTGCAATACCTTCCAAGGTAACCAAAATTTGCAGACGTGCCTTTTATGGAAATTCCATAGAGAGTGTTATTATGGGAAATAAGTTGCGTGAAATTGGTCGGCAGGCTTTTGCGAAAACAGAGTTAAAGTCTGTAAAGCTTCCAAAGTCGTTGAAAATTATTGAAGATTCTGCGTTTGACAGCACTCAGATTTCATCTGTAGAATTGCCAAAGGGCCTTAAGCGGGTAGGAAATCATGCGTTTGGAAACATCAAAGATTTATCGACGATCATCGTACGATGCAATTGTAAACTAAGTTATGTGTTTGCTGACAGTGGTTTTCAAACAAATCTTCAAACCTATGACCGAGAGAACTATACGGATTTTCGAATTGTATTGGGTAAGGAATTAAATGCAACAATATATCGTTTGTTTGCTGATTTTGCAGAGCACATAAGACTCGGCAAGATGAAAGTTGAAGTTGAGAAAGGCAATAAGACATATTACATCAAAGACGAGGCGGTATACGCTAAACGAGGGGATCGTCTGAAAGAGAGCTTTAAGAAGTCAAATGGTAAAGAATTATCATAAGAAGGGAGTGATTTTTATGAAAAAATGGAGACAGGTAGCAGTAGTCATGTTTTGTCTAATGGCAGCGATGACTATGACAATGACAGCAGATGCCAAGACAAAGAAAAAGCAGCCAAGTGGTAAAGTATGCAGTGGGGTGAAATGGACATACAATAAAAAGAGTAAAACGTTAACTATAACTGGAAAGGGATATGCTAAAATTACCGGGTTTTATGACAAATCACTGAGCAGTTATGAGTGGCCGTGTTCGGAAGATTCTGTATTGCCGGTGTTTACGAAGATTAAATTTGGAGAGGGGATCACGCAGGTCGATTATCGATATTTTGCAATGGAGGGCATCAAGCAGATATCGTTGCCAAAATCTTTTAAAAAGATTAAGTATGCAAGCCCAATTCGTGTCAATGGAGCTTATGAAGGCTGGAGTACAACCTTAAAAACGATTTCTGTAAATAAAAAGAATCGTAACTTTTCATCATCAAAAGGTGTATTGTATTCGAAAGACAAAAAGACAATTTACATATATCCTTCGGGCAAAAGTGTCACCAATTATAAGTTATTCGATAAGGTGACGACGATTGCACCGTATGCATTTTATGCAGCGGATATGAAATCAATTCAGCTTTCTTCAAAGCTAACAACTATTGGAGAGTGCGCATTTCAGTATTCAACAGTCAAGACAGTTACTGGCGGCAAAAAACTTCGAGTGATAGGACAGATGGCTTTTTATGAAGCCGATGGATTGACCAACTTTGCCTTTGACAGTGCACTTAGAAAAATAGGCAGCAATGCGTTTTATGCCTGCAGGCTGCAAAGTGTAACTCTTCCGGAAAAACTGGTATCTGTAGGAAGTTGTGCGTTTATGGCAAACGAAGAATTGCGTTCTTTGACGATATTATGCAGATTAAATCTGGGAGAAATCTTTCTGCTTTGTACGAAAAAAATGAATTATAGCAAGTCGGAATATGATTACCGACCAATTACGGTAAAGCTTGGGAAGAATGCTACCGGACCGCTTACGACACTCATAGACGATTTGGGGCAGCAGATCACTTTTGAGGTGGATAATGCCAATCCGATATATTACGTGAAAGCCGGGGTGCTTTATAAGAGAAAGGGAAACGAAGTATGCTATCCCCAAAAAGCATCTTAATATCTTGCAATATGCATAATAAAATATATAAATAAAATATATTTTTGTAAAAATTGTACATGAAATTTTCAAAATCATGTTGCAATACTACTACGAAAATGTTAAGATAGTTTTCGTAGCAAAAGAAATAACTCATGGGGGAGTTATTTCGATAATGTATTGGGCGTGATTGGGATGTAGAAAGACATTTTTTGTGGGGACAAAGGATGTCTTTTTATTGTACGTGATGGTGACGGATATCGTTAATGTGTTTGCTTCTTTTTTCATGAATTAATATCAAAAATATGTGGATTTTTTGGGATTTATCGGTATAAATATTGGGAAAGTATCGGTATTTCTTATGGATTTCTATTCATATTTTTTGGTGATGATTTGTGTTATTTTGTCATAAAAAACGTACAAGTTTCTCAATCTGCCGGGAAGGAGAAGGATTATGGCTTTTCGTAAAAAAGCACTTGCTATTGTCATGAGTATGGCAATGGTAGCAACTTCGCTGTCAATTCCAACAACGACAGCCAAAACGGCGGAAGCCGCCGGCACAACATTTAACAACCTTAATCAATCGCAGATTACAGAGGCGATGGGTGTAGGTTACAACCTTGGTAACTCATTGGAGGCTGCAAGTTCCGGAACACCGAATGAAACAGCATATGGCAATCCAAAATTAACAGAAGACTTAGTTTTGGCAGCCAAAGACGCAGGATTTAAATCTATCCGTATTCCGGTATCTTATCTTAGCATGATTGACGACAACAATGGATACAAGATCGACTCTTCTTGGTTAGATCGTGTACAGCAGGTTGTTGATTATTGCGTTGACAATGATATGTATGCAATTGTCAACATGCATGGAGACGGTTATACGACAGTAACAGGTGGCTGGTTATTATGCGGCAGTTCTGATCAGACCAAGATTAAAGCAAAATATAAAGCGTGCTGGGAGCAGATTGCAGATCGTTTCAAAAACTATGATGAGCATCTGATCTTTGAGTCTATGAATGAAGAATTTGATGGAACTTATGGAACACCTAGCAGAACGGCTTATGCAAATATAAATGCCTACAATCAGATTTTTGTGGACACCGTAAGAAAAACCGGTGGAAACAATGATCAGAGATGGTTATTGATTCCGGGATGGAATACCAATATTGATTACACGGCGGAGGATTACGGATTTGCACTTCCTACCGATAATTATCTGTCTTCTAAGATTGCATCAGGCGAAAAAAGAATTATGATCTCTGTACATTATTATGATCCATGGGATTTCTGTGGAACAGAGTCCGGTGCAACCACACAGTGGGGAGACAGTATTACGGATTATTCGAAGAGAGCAAGCTGGGGTGATGAGTCCTATATGGCATCTCAGTTCAAAAAGATGTCTAGCAAATTCGTTTCACAGGGCTATCCTGTGGTGATCGGTGAATTTGGTGCCATCAATAAAGCAAGTTATGATAGCCAGAATAAAGTTTGCCGTGCAGAGTATTATCAGAAAGTCTGCTATTATGCAAAGCAGTATGGATTGATCCCGGTAGCTTGGGACAATGGATACAACGGAGACTATGGTTTTGCGATCATTGACCGTTATTCCAACAAGGTTGTTCATCAGGAATTGATGGACGCTATGATGGAAGTGTATGGTGGTAATGAGTCCGCAACGGCAACAGGCATTCAGTTAAACAAGAGCGAGTTGACAATTCACATTGGTGATGAAAAACAGCAGCTTACAGCAGCATTAACACCATCGGACAGCAAGGATAAAGTTCTTTGGAGCTCCAGTGATGAGTCAGTAGCTACCGTTAATTCCAAAGGTCAGGTAAGTGCAGTAGGAGCAGGAACTTGTACGATCACTGCATCTGTTCCATTAGGATACAAAGCAACCTGTAAGGTGACGGTACCACAGGCCAACTATGTACGTGCGAAATTATATTTATTAGAGACAGCAAGCTGGCAGTCAGTCATCAGTGATGAATATGTTGATATTTATTCAGAAGGAGGAAAATTCTCCTTGTCCTTAGATGCGACTAAGAGTCAGTTGCAGAATATTGGTTCTTTGTATATCAAAGATATCAATGTTGCTGATGATGAGGCATCTGTATTTGACAAAGCAACTTTGAAAGTAACATCATTTGAAATTAACGGACAGAAATATACCATGAAAAATGGAAAATTTACGTATGATGTTTCACAGAAAGCATCAGATGATGGATTGATCTGTCCAGTCTTTAATTTCTCATTTATTAATGTGTGGGCGAATACACATGTAAACAACGTAACTGTGGAAAATGCAAATTACAAGGCATATTTCAATAATGTAAATTACCAGACGACGAATAAGGTAACCATGAACTTTGAGGTGTCCGGTATTAATGGTGGCAGTGATGTTCAGCCAACAGTAGCACCAACAGTGGCACCAACAAAGGCACCAACGGTAGCGCCAACAAAGGCACCAACAGTAGCGCCAACAAAGGCACCAACAGTGGCACCAACAAAGGCACCAACAGTAGCGCCAACAAAGGCACCAACGGTAGCGCCAACAAAGGCACCAACGGTAGCACCGACGAAGGCTCCGACAGTAGCACCAACCGCAGCTCCGACACAGTCACCGGTTATTTCAGATACGACGGAGATTGTATCTAACTTAGAGTCTACGTATGCAACGAACGATCCACAGTGGTTGTTAAATGCATCTGACGATGATATTGTTACTGTAGTTTATACTTGTACAGATCCTTCCCATGGTAACTGGGGTATTTTAGGATGGGGTGCATCTGTAGACAATGTATGGCAGAGTGGTGATAATTATTCTGCGGCAAGTAATGCAACGGATAAAGTAACGAAGACATATACAGTCAAAGAATTAAAGGCAACCATGAACATTAAGAGCACATCAAAGGTTACCTATTTGTGCTTGTCTGCTTGGAACGGTGGCAAGATCGTAAGTCTTACACTTTCTAAAGTAGGTGGAGAGACTCCACAGCCAACCGTAACGCCAACAGTAGCACCGACAGCAACACCGACGGTAGCACCAACAGTAGCACCGACAGTAGCACCGACAGCTACACCGACAGTAGCACCGACAGTGGCACCGACAGTAGCACCAACCACAGAGCCTTCCGGGGACAGCAAAGTAACAGGCTCGGTAAAACTTACCAGTAATTGGGGCAGTGGCGGAATTGCACAGATTACACTTACCAACAATACAGGTGTCAGCTATACCGATGGATGGACGGTAGAGTTTACCTTAGACCGCGAGATTACTTCTATGTGGAGCGGTACTTGTGAGAGCCTTGGCAATAACCGTTACCGCGTAAGCAATCCAGGCTGGGATGGCAATTGGGCAAATGGTAAAACAATCACATTAAATTGTGGTGTTGGTGGAGGCAGCAACGTACCAGCGATCACAGATATCGTGATAAAATAATGAGCACAGTGTGCAATTATTATGATATAATGAGCACATAGTGCTCATCTTGGGAGTTTCTCCGAAACTCCATTATGCGCAGAAATCGTGCGCAATTATTATGATATAATTGTTACAGATAAAGGAAGCCCTTACATTAGAGGCTCCGAGAACTCTTGCAACTGTTTTCAATATTAAGGAAAGCAGAAAAAGAGGTATCGTAGCCTCTTTTTAATTGATAGGAAAATGCTCGTAACATAGGGGGAAACAAAAGCAAAGCGCTGGCTTTGCTTTTTTATTTGATAGGAAATTGCTGTTATGTAGCGTGACATCGCCAAGAATTGCTTTAGCAATTCTTGCAAAGCAAAGCGCTGGCTTTGCTTTTTTATTGAAGATTATTTAGGTTGGCTTGATATTCGCGTGGTGATATACCCTCGTTTTTTTTGAAAACTTTACTAAAATAAAAACCATTACAAAAACCCAATTGATCAGCAATCTGCGTTACAGTAAACTGTTTGCTGGATAGTAAGATTTTGGCCTGCTCAATGCGGTATTTTTCAAGAAAAGCAAAAATAGTCTCACCAGTTACTTCCTTAAATTTACGGTTCATGTAATCAAAATTATGATGAAATTGTTTTTCTAAAAGGACACTTGTGATTTTTGTTTTGTAATTACTTTTCAGATAAGAAAGTAATGGGAGCGCGGAAAATGTGCCAATGTTATTTGGTGGAAATAACGCATTAATATGTGCACGACATATTTTTAACAGCAGCATTGCAAAATTGCAATTTATCATGCTTTGATGATAAGGGCTACCCGGTACTGCATTGTTTGTGGCAGATATAATTTCATTAAGAACTTCATAATAAGAAGCTCCTGAAAGTGTTGCATTCTTTGGAATAAGTATTTGTTCGCATGGTTTGTACTGTAATGGGGAAGCATTAAGTTCACTATGCATTGAAAGAAATTGGTGATAAACTTCTTCTTCGGACAGCAACAGTTCTTTTTGTGGGTTCCATTGAAAATGAATATAGTAATAACTTACCGGAGAATTACTTTGGACACCAAAGTGGCATTTATCAGGACATAATAGCAGGGTCTGTCCGGCACTTAAGTGGTAAATAGTATCTTCTTCCTGCAAAAGCATACTGCCATTTGTGATGAAATATAGAATCCAGTCAGAGGGGGTGCGGCGAAAATGCTTGTTAGGAGCAGGAACAGAAACTGATCCGGACAATGTGACGTGTGGAAGAGATTGTAAATTGGTTATAAAATATGTTTGTTTCATAAACTACTCCTTAAAAGTCGCTATTATATATGCTTGCGTCGCTATAAATCATGGAATACCAGTTGCGAAAATGGTAACATAGGAAGAGCAATAAGTCAATTACGATTAAAGGAGGGAATGAAAATGCTGAAAAATAATAAAAGAAGTTTACAAGTGACAGCAATTGCTATAACCGCCACATTATTGCTTGTCGGAGCCTCTGGGCATGTGGCTGCAAAAGCGAAAAAAATAACGATCAATCATAAGAAAATGACACTCGCGATTGGTCAAAAACGAGCACTAAAAGTAAAAAATACAAAAAAGAAAGTGAAATGGATCAGTAAAAATAAAAAAGTTGCTATTGTTAATAAAAAAGGGATTGTTACAGCGAAGAAAAAGGGATCAGCAAAGATTGTTGCACGTATCGGAAAGAAAAAATATACTTGCAGAGTAACGGTTAAGCCGAACAAAAAGAGAGCAAAAATAAAGAGTACTAAGAAACCGACTTATACAATGCGTCCAATTGCATCAAAAGTACCGGTAGCGTCTCAAAAGCCGACGATTGTACCAACAGCAACGGTTAAGCCAACGCCAACACCGATACCATTACCGACAGTGAAGCCGACACCTGTTCCGGATGAGGGGTGGCAGACCGGGAAGGTCAGCGGATCAGAAGAAGATTATAATAAATATTTTGCATTAAATATGAAACACTATACAAAGAAACAGGAAGGAACGGTGTTTGGAACGATTGAAAGCATTACGTATCCATCCAAAGTTGTTGGAGCAGAACGCGAAGCATATGTGTATTTGCCACCACAGTACGATAGCAGCAAAAAATATCCGGTATTATACATGATTCACGGAATTGGCTGTGAGAGAGGACAGTGGGTTGGCATGTCCTTAAAAAATATATTAAGCAATATGATTTGCAGAGGTGAGGTTGCACCATTTGTAGCTGTTATACCAAGTGTTGTTCCAAAAGATGGCGTGTCGTCAAATACGCTGGGACCAGAGAATATTGGCGCATTCACCATGTTTGAACAGGAATTTTTACAGGATCTAGAGCCATATATTCTTGAAAATTTTGCCGTGTCATCCGACAGAAAAGATACCGGAGTATGTGGTCTGTCTATGGGAGGCATGGAGGCATTACATTTAGGATTTGCCATTAAAGATCATTTTAATTATATTGGATCTTTTTCAGCGGCACCGACATTGGATCAAAGTTTATTAAATACGAATGGCTGGAAAAATGTGCCGGAAACTGTACTCCTTTGTAGCGGGACAGCAGACACAACAATAGGAGATAATCCTTATAACTATCATAAAACATTGGAAGAGAACAAGGTGGATCATATTTGGTATATGTATCCGAACGGTACACATGAAGCAAAAGTATGGCAAAACGGATTGGTAAACTTTTTGCTTAGAAGTTATCGGTAACAAGAGAAAGTTTTCGTATGTAATTACGGAGACTTCGTAGATTATGCTTTCAAAATAACCTTTTATATTAAGGAACCGACATAAGTAGTAGGATAATGAAAATGTATAATGCATTTCTGAATAATTCCTACATATATGTCGGTTCTTGCATGTTATGGGGAAAGGGAGTGCTTGTAGAGAACAACATTCATTGAAACAAAATAGGACAATATGTTATGATATGTTATAACAATGATTGAGAGATCAATGCGAATGGCGGTCTGGCATCAAGATCCGGTGGTGTACTTTATGTATGGCCAATTGGTAAGATCGTGCTGATAGCGGTTGTGATCTATGTATTTTGTATGCTTGCAGGACATGTCAAAAAGAAAATGATAAAATATTAGCACTCACTCTTGACGAGTGCTAATAAAAGTGATATAACAATCATCAGAGGGACCAAAATAGTCAGATAGTGTACTACATAGTTCAGCATTAGCAGGCTATGTAGGCATATGGATTTGTTTGAGACAGAAAGGATTGGTGATTGTATGAATATCAGTAAATTTACACAAAAATCACAGGAAGTAGTACAAGGCTGTGAGAAAATCGCCATGGATCATGGTCACCAGGAAATCGGTCAGGAGCATATGCTATCCGCTATGATGACAGTAGATGATAGCTTGATCCGCAAACTGATCGAGAAAATGGGAATTGCACCGGAAGCATTTCAGGCGCAGATAGAAGGACTTTTACAAAAACGTCCAAAGGTTGTCGGCGGCGATCTTCGGATTGACAAATATTTAAATGAAGCATTGATTTATGCGGAAGATGAAGCAAAACGGATGGGAGATGAATATGTTTCCGTAGAGCATCTGTTTTTGAGTGTGTTAGCGCATCCGAGCAAAGAGATCAAGCAGTTGTTTAAGCAGTGTCAGATTGATCGAGAGCGATTTTTGCAGGTGCTTTCCGAGGTGCGCGGTAATCAGAGGGTTACCAGTGACAATCCGGAAGCAACGTATGACACGTTGGAAAAATATGGTACAGATCTGGTAGAACGTGCTAAAGATGGCAAGCTGGATCCGGTGATCGGACGAGATGCGGAAATTCGTAATGTTGTGCGTATTCTTTCACGTAAGACGAAAAATAATCCGGTCTTGATCGGTGAACCCGGTGTTGGTAAGACTGCCGCTGTTGAGGGCTTGGCACAGCGTATTGTTCGAGGAGATGTGCCGGAAGGACTCAAAGACAAGAAGATCTTTGCGTTGGATATGGGTGCTTTGGTAGCGGGTGCGAAATACCGTGGCGAATTTGAGGAGCGTTTGAAAGCGGTTCTTGAAGAAGTGAAGAAGAGTGAAGGACAGATCATTCTGTTTATTGATGAGCTGCATACGATTGTCGGTGCCGGCAAGACCGATGGCGCTATGGACGCCGGCAATATGCTCAAACCAATGCTTGCCAGAGGTGAATTGCATTGTATTGGTGCTACGACATTGGATGAGTATCGTATGTATATTGAAAAGGATCCGGCATTGGAACGTCGTTTCCAGCCGGTTATGGTCAATGAACCAACAGTGGAAGATACTATTTCAATACTGCGTGGTCTGAAAGAACGCTATGAAGTATTCCATGGTGTCAAGATTACGGATTCTTCGCTGGTGGCAGCCGCAACGTTGTCCAACCGATATATTTCGGATCGTTTCCTGCCAGATAAGGCGATCGACTTGATCGATGAGGCCTGTGCCATGATCAAGACAGAGTTAAATAGTATGCCGGCAGAACTCGATGAAGAGCGCAGACGTATTATGCAGATGGAAATTGAGGAGGCAGCACTTAAGAAAGAGACAGATCATTTGTCCGTGGAACGTTTGGAAGAACTGCAAAAAGAAATGGCAGAACTTCGTGATGATTTCAATGCCAAGAAAGCAAAGTGGGATAGCGAAAAGGCATCTGTCGATACGGTAAATAAGTTGAAAGAGCAGAGAGATGCGCTTCGTACAGAGATTGAAACGGCAAAGCGCAACTATGATCTGAACCGTGCTGCAGAGATCCAGTATGGACAATTGCCGGAGTTAGAGCGACAGCTTGAGGCAGCAGAAGAAAAGGCAAAAGCAGAAGATCGTACTTTGGTGCAGGAATGTGTTACCGAGGAAGAGATTGCCAAAATTATTTCTCGCTGGACAGGAATTCCGATCGCCAAACTTACGGAAGGCGAACGTGAAAAAACACTGCATTTGGAGGATGAACTGCACAAACGTGTCATTGGACAGGAAGAGGGCGTCCGTTTGGTTGCAGAAGCAATCTTACGTTCTAAGGCAGGTATCAAAGATCCTACGAAACCAATTGGTTCTTTCTTGTTCTTAGGACCGACAGGTGTTGGTAAAACGGAACTTGCTAAGAGCTTGGCGGCATATTTGTTTGACGACGAGACGAATATGGTTCGTATCGACATGAGTGAATATATGGAGAAACATTCCGTGGCTCGTCTGATCGGAGCGCCTCCGGGATATGTTGGATATGAAGAAGGTGGACAGCTCACCGAAGCAGTACGCCGTAAACCGTATTCTGTAGTACTGTTTGATGAGATTGAAAAAGCACATCCGGATGTGTTTAATGTATTATTGCAAGTGTTGGACGATGGCCGAATTACCGATTCACAGGGTCGTACCGTTGATTTCAAAAATACAATATTAATATTAACTTCTAACATTGGTTCCTCATATTTGTTGGAAGGCATTGATGAAAATGGAGAGATCAGCGAAGAAGCACGTAAAGCGGTACTGGATCAACTGCACGCTTCTTTCCGTCCGGAATTTTTGAATCGTTTGGATGAAACGATCCTCTTTAAGCCGCTTCGTCCGCAGGATATTACCGGTATTATCGATATCTTGCTTGCAGAGCTGAATGAACGTTTAGCAGAAAAAGAATTGCATGTATCTTTGACAGATGCTGCCAAAGCGTTTGTTACAGAGCAGGCATATGATCCATCCTTTGGTGCACGTCCGTTGAAACGGTACTTGCAGAAGAATGTAGAGACACTGTTAGCCAAAAAGATTCTTCGTGGCGATGTGCATATGGGCGAGGAGATCGTGCTGGATGTTAAAGATGACGCATTGTATATACAGTAACTAAAACTTCCCATACCGGAAGTTATTGACCGAACCACATATTGCTTATTATGTTGATGGTCTAATTATATTTTGCAGTCACTATATAGTGAGTCCTGCCATCAAGAAACTATAGCAATTGCTTTGCCGCAATTAGTTTTCACGGTGATTTCTAGATTTTGTTGTCTCTGATGATTGATTTACATGCCTTTCGGAAACTCGAAGTCCCGGAAGCAAGGTATTCATCATTTTTGAAAGGGACTTTGCGCTCGTCGTTACTTATGTCTCGTACTTCAGAGACATTAAGTAACGTAACGTAGCGCAACGTAGCGAAAGCGTCCCGTCCAAAAATTGATGATACCTTGCTAAACCGGGACATCTCAGACATTCCTCTAGGCATGTATTCATCAGAGACTTAACAAAATAAGAAATCACGTAAAAACTCTGCGTTCTGCTGCAATTGTCTTAGTTTGTTTGATGGCAGGATAATTTACTTTATCGGCTGCAAAATAGACATAATTTTACTGGCATAATAAGTAATATGTGGTTGTGTGAGATAATGAGGTATGGGAAGTTTGAAACAGTAAATAGTATGTATGATCTGTGCTCACGATGAAGTACGAAAGTACGCATAAATATGTGGCTTTTGAAAGAAGCATAAAGTATAAAAGGACTGTTCTATTCGCACTGTTATTTCGTGGATAGACAGTCCTTTTTTTGATAAAATTCTGTGTATATGGTATACTGATTTCAAGTAATTTAAGGGACGGATTTATACAGTTAAGAACAAGGTTGTTTTTACGGATAAGAGTAAAAATAACAGCGTAAGATATTTATACGAGGAGGCTTCATATGATAAATAGAGATATTGCAAACAGAATTATTCAGCCAAAGAATCAACGGGTAAAAAGATGCAGATTTTGTGGGCATAAACTCACTTTTAGAGAGAGGCATAAAGTCAGTGAAAAGGGGGTTGTGCTTTGCCCGAAATGTGGAGAGGTTTACAGAAATCAGAAAGTGGTGTATTAATAATGGGTAAATAGATTATTTAAGTGTTTTGCACTGTCTTGCCTTTATCGGAAGTTATTCATCGATAAAGTATCTTGTTTAGGATACGATGCGGTTCAATTGCCGATGTTGCTCATGCTCCGAGAATCTGCTATAATAGGAAAGTTGCATTAATACAGCGAAAGATTTTGCAGGGAATCTGTGCTGCAAAATAAAGCAGATTAGAAATGGAGATATAAATGACGTTTGAAGAAATGTGTTTGGATACAAGAATAATGCGTGCAATTGCGGAAATGGGTTTTGAGCAGCCAAGTCCGATTCAGGCGCAGTCGATACCGATTGCGGTAGAGGGAAAGGACATGATCGGACAAGCGCGTACCGGAACGGGTAAGACGGCTTCGTTTGGAATACCGATGTTGCAGCGAATTAATCCGAAAGACAAAACTCTGCAGGCAATCGTCTTGTGCCCAACGCGAGAACTTGCAATTCAGTCCGCCAATGAAATTCGCAAATTAGCAAAGTTTTTGCATGGGATCAAAGTGCTTCCGATATACGGAGGACAGGAGATCAGCAAACAGATCCGTTCCTTAAAAGGTGGTGTACAGATCGTGATTGGTACACCGGGACGAGTGATGGATCATTTGCGCCGTCATACATTAAAACCACAAACGGTAGATATTGTGGTTTTGGATGAAGCGGATGAAATGTTAAATATGGGATTTCGAGAGGATATAGAAACTATTTTGGGACAACTGCCAGAGGAGCGTCAAACAATGCTTTTTTCGGCAACAATGCCAAAGCCAATCTTGGAAATTGCAAAGCGTTATCTGCATGAACCGGAGATTGTGAAAGTGATTCAGAAAGAACTTACTGTCCCAAAAATCGAACAGTATTATTATGAAGTTAATCCGCGCAAAAAGAATGAAGTGCTATCCCGATTATTGGACATGTATGATCCGAGTTTGTCGTTGGTTTTTTGCAATACGAAGCGAAAAGTGGATGAGTTAGTTGCAGACTTAAAGGGTAGAGGATATTTTGCAGAGGGACTGCATGGTGATATGAAACAGAGCCAGAGAGACCGCGTGATGAATGGCTTTCGCAATGGACGTACCGATATTTTGGTTGCCACAGACGTGGCGGCGCGTGGTATTGACGTTGATGATGTGGAAGCGGTTTTTAATTATGATGTTCCACAGGACGATGAGTACTATGTGCATCGTATCGGAAGAACGGGACGTGCCGGACGTGAAGGAAGAGCATTTACGCTGGTCGTTGGCAAGGAAATATACAAGCTAAAAGATATTCAGAGATATTGCAAGACAAAGATCCGCAGACAGCCGATCCCTTCGGTGAATGATGTGGCTGCCATTAAAGTGGAGAAACTGTTGGAGCAGGCAGGAGAGTTGATCGCTACAGATGGTTTAGGCAGAATGATGGATCTGTTAGAGGAATATTTGGATGGCAGTGATTATTCGGCAACGGAAATGGCAGCAGCTTTGCTGGCAATGCAGTTAGGAGAGACAAGCACACAGACGCTTCCCAAAGAAGAGTTTGGAGATACCGGTGCAGAGCCGGGTATGGTGCGTATGTTTATGAATATCGGCAAAAAAGATCGTGTACGCATTGGTGACATTTTGGGTGCGGTTGCCGGGGAGAGCGGAATGGAAGGTGCTCTCGTAGGAACAATCGATATGTACGATAATTTTTCGTTTGTAGAGGTTCCGCAGGAATATGCGGCCGCTGTACTAGAAGCAATGAATCACAGTAAGATCAAGGGACGCAGGGTGAACATGGAACCGGCTAAAAATGTGAGGAACTGATCGAATCACCAATGGAATTGTGAGAAATATGTGTCATTGTCTATCTCCTCTTACAGCATTATTGGATGAAGCGGGAAAGTATTGATTTAAATCGGACAAGTTGTTAAAATAAAAAGCAAAATGAGGCGATGGCGAGGAGGTGCATTCAATGAACGTGATACAGGGGAAAACGATAGCCGTTCGTGAGGTTGAAACCTATGGAGTGAATGCGAAACCGTTGTCACCGAGAGAGATTGAGACCTGTGGAGTGAATGCGAAGCCACTGTCACCGAGGGAGATTGAGACTTGTGGAGCAAATGCGAAGCCACTGTCACCGAGAGAGATTGAGACTTGTGGAGCGAATGCGAAGCCACTGTCGCCAAAGAAGATAGATTTTTGCGAGATGAATGTGAAGTCGCCTGCTAAGGTGAGGGCGGTGGTATCGAATGCCAGAGAGCCGAGATTACAGCAGATTGTGCCAATAGAGCCTGAGGAAAAAGCTGTAAATCAAGCTGCAGCAGAGATGGCTGTCACGCTTTCGGAAGTGTCTGTGGCGAATCCGAGACAGGGGAAGTTGGATATGACATTGCAGGAGATGTTTGCAGAAAGGAGAGGTATATGACGGCGAATAATATTACGGATGGGAAAGTGCAGGCTTTGCCGATCAAACCGTTGAAGACGCATGCGGGTGAAGCTGGCCGCAGGAGTTCTATTACCAGTTTTGACGATATGCTGAAAGCACAGGGACGCACGAAGTCTACGAAGACGAGTGCGGTGAAACATCTGGACTATTCTGCGGACACGTCAAAGTTAGACCGCACGGGAAGTTCCAGAACAACCTCATCTGCGTCTGGGACATCGACCGGTCAGAGTCAGAAAACGAATCGTACGGTGTCAACCGGAAGTACAAGCACTAAGAGAACGACATCTGCATCGTCTATGAAGACAACGCCTTATGACAGCTATTTTAAGAAAGCAGCCAAAAAATACGGAGTATCCGAAAGTTTGCTTAAGGCAATTGCCAAAGCAGAATCTAATTTCAATGAGAGGGATGTGTCTAGTTCGGGGGCAATGGGCGTTATGCAGTTGATGCCGGATACGGCGCGTGGACTTGGCGTAGAGGATCCCTTTGACCCGGAGCAAAATATTATGGGTGGAGCGAAGTGCATCGCCAGCAAGTTAAAGGAATATAACGGAGATGTAAAGTTAGCGCTGGCGGCGTATAATGCCGGAAGTGGAACGGTACGGCGTGTGGGCGGTATACCATCACAGTGTCGTTCTTACATAAAGAAAGTATTGAGTTATCAGAAAGCGTTTGAAACGGCGAAGAAGGTCTGAGCGAGCTGCTTCAACAAGGGGGAGCTCATAGAGGGCATGACGTTAAACGGACTGAATTTATAGGGTAAAGAAATTAGCCCTTTTGGTCGAATATATTTATAGGATGTGAGTGTCAAAGTTCATGTTTGGCACTCTTTTTTTACTTTATAGGATTCAGGTGCCAAAAAGGTTTGAATTTCTTTAATAAGGATTTCATGATCTTTCGGCACTGATAAAGAGAGGTAGCTAATGAATATAAATGATATCATGTTACAGGGAGATGCGGGATCCGGAACGACGGAAGCATCCTCTAAGTACTATAACGTTGGGAAAAATAATGCGGCAACTGCTGATGCGGGTTATTTGGGGATTCGTAGTAAAGCCGTTCAGACTGATTTTATGATGCCACAGCTACAGGGACTTCGTGAGTCCGGTTCGGAGAATTATACGGGTAGACAGGCAACGGAGATCGCAGCGGATCGTGTGCAAAATGATAATGCTGCCAGTCGCAATCTTAAGGTTGTGACCGGAGAGGATTGTGCCGCACTTGAGGATGAGGATAGTGCTTTGGAAGAATACCAAAAATCCAGTTTGGAGCGCGCCGTTAAGCGTATCCGTGAGGAGCGTGAGTGGAAAGCAGACCGGATGGAAGAAAATAAAGAACTTCGCGAGCAGTTGGCGAACGATTTGGAAAAAATGCAGCAGCAGGGATTTTTGGCGCAAAAGAGCGAGGCACAGATCCGTGACGCACTGCAGGAAGCAAATCTGCCTGCAACCAAAGAATTTGTGGATAAGGTAGCGGGAACGCTGCAGATGAGTATGTCGATCAATGAAATGACAGATGCGGCGAAAGTTTACGTCATACAAAATGGAACCCAGCCGACGATAGAAGCGGTATATCAAGGAATGCATTCCGGTAGTACGGCAGTTGACAACGCATCGATCACTGAGAAAGATATGGCGGCGTATGCACCACAGATCGAACATATCCTGCAGCAGATCGGACGAGGGGGAGCTTCGGATCAAGCGATGGCAAAGTGGCTGTTTGCGAATGAACTACCGATCACGGCTGAGAATATGCAGACATTAGAGATGTTAGATCAGATGCAGCAGAGTACTTGTTTGGAGATAACGCTGCAGCAGATCGTTCAGACGATGGCAATGGGATTGCCGGCAGAGCAGACAGCTCCGGGGGACAAAGGAATTTGGCTTGCCGGGGATTTGATACAGCAGGTAAAAGAGATCACGGCGCAGGATGTGGAACAGGTAACAACAGAAAAGGCAGATCCGGTGCTGCAGGATTATCTTGACGCACATCAGACAGAGCAAGGCACTTCTGACCATGAAGTGGGACAGACCGCAGGAACATCATCTAGCCGTGAAGTAGGACAGAGCGCAGGAGTGCCATCTGACCGCAAAACGGGACAGGGAGCGATGAATATATCTGACCGTAAAGTTGGACAAGAAGCAGCGAACACATCTGACCGAAAAGTTGAACAGGAAACAACCGTAATGGCTGGCGAATTGTCGGGACAGGAGACGGCAGAAGTCATGCCTTTGCCGCAGGTTACAGCTTGGCGACAACTTGAGGAAATACGATTAAAAATGACAATCCCGGCAGTGATGTCTATGCGTGCGCAGGGGATATCTGTGGAGACAGAGAGCTTGGCTGAACTTGTGGGTCGTTTGCGGGAAATAGAGATGAGTTATTATCGGACGGATCAGACGGGCGAGGCGGCAGTTACAGAAGACGCACAGATTCATGCGATGCAGGATGCCGTAACGGCAGTGCGTGAGATTGCCGAAGCTCCGGCAGAACTTTTGGGCAGTAGTCTGCGCCAGCATGAATTAATGACGGTGCGGGAACTGCATGGAGCTGCGATCAGTGCGACCAAGAGCGCATGGCAGTATCAACAGGATTATGAGGCGGTTGGTACACAGGTGCGCACGGATCTGGGAGATAGTATTAAGAAAGCGTTTGCGGGTATTCCGACTATGCTGCAGGAGATGGGGCTGGAGAGCACACCGGAGAATGAAAGGGCAGTACGCATTCTTGGTTATAACCGCATGGAAATCACAGAGGAGAGTATTGCGCAGATCAAAGATTGGGATGCAGAAGTGAATACTTTGATCGACCGGATGAAACCTGCCACGGTACTTGGAATGATTCGAGATGGTATTAATCCATTAGAACATACCGTAACGGAATTGAATGAAATGCTTGCCGATCGTGGAATGACTGCGGCGCAGGAAGAGGAAAGTTACAGTAAGTTTTTGTGGCGATTAGATAAGACGAACGGCATTACTGCGGAAGAAAGACAAAGTTATATTGGAATTTATCGTCTGTTGCATCAAGTGCAGAAAGAAGATCATGCGGCGGTTGGTGCGGTGGTTCAATCCGGTCAGCAGATGGATCTGTCTAATTTGCTGACGGCGGTTCGTTCCAGAAATGCACAGGGGATGGATCATACTGTGGATGACACTGAAAATATTATTCAGGCAGCAGCCGGTAATCAGACGATCACGGATCAGATCATGACAGCTTATTATGAGGAGCGTGCCGGGGAACTCAGGGATATGGCGAAACGGTCACAGAAAGCAGATGGATTTTTGGAGGAGGCAGGGCTGCCGGACACAGTTGGCAATATGCAGGCGGCGCTGAGATTACTGGAGGGAGAGACCGCTTTAGATACAGTACTGGAACTTGCTAGAGAATCGCAGTCGGAGCAGGATGCGGTTGGACAGTTGGCATCGGAGACAGCCGATGCAGCGGTTTTGGAGACTGCCATGGATCATGTGGTTCCGCAGGGAGTGGCTGCAAGTGAGGCGTCATCCGAGAAAGAGACGTTTACAGAGCGTAGACGTGATTTGACGGAACTAACGGATGGTTTAAAGGATGTTATGGAAGCCATTGCAGATGGTGAGGAAGATGAGGCAGCACTTGCAGAATATTGTGCCGGAATAGATCATTTTTTGGAAAATATTCTTGAGAAAACAAAGCAGCGTGCCGATATTACATATAGTGAATTTCAAGAGATCAGAGCAACGCGTGGTTTGATGCGGTTACAGCAGGGACTTAGAAATAATCGCAGTTATGCAGTACCGATTCAAACGGCAGACGGCGTTACGCAGATGAATCTTACATTCCGTGAGGATGAAGAACAGGCGGGCAAGGTGCAGGTAACCATTTGGCAGCCGTATCGCATTTCTATGGAGATGCAGATTTCCGGGGGCAGTCTTAAGGGACTGGTACTCTGTGATGACAGAGCCGGATACGAGAAATTGAAGCAGCAGGCAGGAGCCTTGCAGGAAACTTTGGAGCAGAATGTGTGTCCGGTGAAAACGATCTCTTATGGAATGGATTTTCGTGCGCAGAATGATTATTCTGCTGCATCGGAGAACGATAATGCAGTTGATACAAAAGCTTTGTATCAGACAGCAAAAGTGCTGGTACAGTATATTTCAGAGGTAGTAGCAACAGAGAATGGAGGATTACAATGAGAATTAACCACAATATTTCAGCGCAGCTTACAAATGTCAGTTTGAAAAAGGTTGACAATAAAGTTTCGGCCAGTTTGGAAAGATTAAGTACAGGCTATAAGATTAACAAAGCAGCAGATGATTCTGCAGGTATGGCGATTTCGAATAAGATGCGAACCCAGATCCGTGCGTTGGATCAGGCGTCCCGCAATTCTGCTGATGGAGATTCGATCATTCAGACGGCAGAGGGTGCGATGTCAGAGATTGAGAATATTTTGCAGAGAATCCGTGAATTGGGTGTACAGGCAGCCAATGGTACGCTTGCTTTGGAAGACCGTAAGGCCGTGCAGGATGAGGTTGATGAGCTGATGGACGAGGTTGATCGTATTGCGGACACAACCCAGTTTAATGGTAAGGGACTGCTTGATGGTTCCGCATCACGTACCGTAATGACGAATACGTTATCCATTCATGCAATTTCGGCGTCTATGGATGTACCAAGAAATGATTATGAGATCACGATCGATGCTATGCCGGAAGCTGCAAAAGCACAGCTTGACTATACGATCCCATCTACGATCAGTATTAATGGGTATAGTTTGGAGATTACGGATGAGTACGATGATACCAGTGTTAGAAAGAAGATTATAGATATGTGTGACGCCATGAATATTGATGTTTCCGGTCCGGATGGATCACTGACACTGACGACACGTGCAACCGGTGCAAACCAGAAGATTTCAGTACGCTCTGCCGGTGCCAATGATGAGACGGTTATTTACGGCAAAGATGCAAAGATCACCTTGGGAACACAGTTTACCCCGGCCGATGGTTTTAGCTATAAAGCAAATGGTGCCGGTATTGTGATCATTGGAAATGATGGATTTGAAATGCAGATCGATGTTACGGATGCCAAAGCGGGTGATAGTGGTATTGTTCGCGTAGAAGATGCCGGCTATATGGTGCTTCAGATTGGTGCCAACGAGCATCAGACGTTGGAGATGGACTTTAAGGAAGTATCTTGCCAAAGCCTGTTCTTACGCAATAAAGAAGGTGTTAATCAGATTAACGCATGTACACAGGAAGGTGCTACGGAGCTTCTCAAAGTGTTGGATGATGCTATTGATAAGATTTCTGCAGCAAGATCCACGCTTGGTGCATATCAGAACCGTTTGGATGCAACAAGAGAGAGTTTGGATGTAAGTGAAGAGAATCTTACGGATGCAATGTCCAGAATTATGGACACAGATATGGCTTCTGAAATGACAGAATATACATCCAACAATGTATTATCACAGGCAGCAACATCAATGCTGTCACAAGCCAATAACCGTCCACAGCAGATTATGAGTTTGCTGCAGAGCTAATTATAGGTATCGCAGAATTGCCAAGATTGGTGTGTGGACAGGATCAGGTAGATATGCCAAGATTGGTGCGTGGACAGGATCAGATAGATATGCCAAGATTGGTGCGTGGACAGGATTAGGTAGATATGCTGAGATTAATTGTAATGTGTCGATCAAGTATGGGCATGGAGGTTAAGCATGACGAAGGAACAGATTAAGGAGTATACCGCACGGGTTGCACAGGCAAACCGGACAGAATTAGTCGTTATTATATATGAACTTTTGCTGGATGAAATACAAGAGGGTAACAAACAATATCAGGCGGGAAATACGGATGCGGGGGAAAAACAGATCCGCAAAGCGCAGGGATATTTACAAGAACTTCTCGGAAGTCTGGACTTTCGTTATGAAATTGCGCTGCAATTACGACAGTTGTATCGTTATGTCAACGAACAGTTGATCGCAACTTTGGTACAACGCAGACCGATTCATTTAGATGCGGCGTGTGAAGTGATCCGTGGATTGATGGAGAGCTTTGAACAAGTTGCCAAAGAGGATCATTCAGGACCGGTTATGGAGCATTCACAGCAGCTTTATGCCGGATTAACCTATGGAAAAGGTACACTTAATGAAGTATCCTTCGGAGAGGGCAGTACCTATGGAGGGAAAATATGAAAAAGAAACGTGGAGCGGGGATTTTACTGCCAATCAGCAGCCTGCCGTCACCGTATGGAATTGGAACATTAGGAGCAGAGGCGTATGCCTTCGTTGATCAGTTGGCAGAGGCAAAGCAGAGCTATTGGCAAGTGCTTCCGGTAGGACCGACAAGCTTTGGTGATAGTCCCTACCAGTCATTTTCAGCATTTGCGGGAAACCCTTATTTTATTGATCTTGACACGTTGAAAGAGGATGGGCTTCTTCTTTCGGAGGAGATTGAGGAGCAGTATTGGGGAGACGATGCATCAGAGGTAGATTATGCAGCGTTATACGAGGCTCGTTTTGAGGTATTACATAAGGCATATGCGCGAAGTGATCATAAAATGCAGGAAGATTATCAGGCATTTTTGGCGAAGAGCAGCTATTGGCTGGAAGACTATAGTTTTTATATGGCACTTAAATTTCACTTTCATGGACAGGAGTGGTCGTTGTGGGAGGATGGTCTGAAATTCCGTCACAAAGAAACCCTCCGCAAATTTGAAGATCTGCTGGCAGAAGAAATTGATTTTTGGAAGTTTTGTCAGTATCAGTTTTTCATGCAATGGAGTCGGTTGAAACGGTATGCTAATAGCAAAAGCATCCGTATTATTGGAGATATTCCGTTATACGTTGCCATGGACAGTGCAGATGTATGGACACATTCGGATCTGTTTGAGCTGGATGAGCGTAAGAAACCGATTCACGTTGCAGGGGTACCGCCGGATTGTTTTTCGGAGGATGGACAGCGCTGGGGTAACCCATTATATCGTTGGAAACGAATGAAAAGAGATCATTATGCATGGTGGTATCAGCGAATGAAAGCCAATGCAGCCTTGTATGATGTGATTCGTATTGATCATTTTATTGGTATTGTTAATTACTGGTCAATACCTGCTTCTTGTCCTACTGCTGTAGAAGGTGAGTGGCGCAAGGGACCGGGCAGACATTTGACGAAAGTGATTCGTAAGGCAACGAAAGGTTCGGATATTATTGCAGAAGATCTTGGAATTGTCAGTGATAAGGTTCGTGCCTTGATCAATGAAACCGGTTGGCCGGGGATGAAGATTTTAGAGTTTGCGTTTGATGGAGATGCTTCTAATGAGTATCTGCCACATCAATATAAGAACACGAATTGTCTCGTATATGGTGGTACGCATGATAATCAGACATTGCTTGGTTATTATGGAAACAAATCGGACAAAGAATTAAAATTTATGATGAATTATCTTCATATTAAGCGGGTTTCACAGATTCCAAAGGCGATGTTGCGTGCAGCGTACGCAAGCATTGCGGATACTGTTATATTCCAGATGCAGGATATTTTGGAATTGGACGATACGGCAAGAATGAATGAACCGTCCACAGTAGGAACCAATTGGCGCTGGCGTATGCAGCCGGGAGCCTTTGATGGGAAAAAGATTAAGATGCTTCGCAAAATGTGCAAATTGTATGCTCGATAACCGACATCTATTGCATTGTAAACAGGGGTCAAGCTGCGTCTGGGGACTTTGATTATAATGGTGGAACAGTAGCAAACACATTATACTTTAGATGGATAGGGAGTGTCATTTGTATAAAAATGATACTCCCTATCTATTTTACTTCACAACGTGGTGTTATGCCACCAAGAATTGCTTTAGCAATTCTTGCAAAGCAAAGCGCTGGCGTTGCTTTTTTGTAGGGAGTACTCCATGAAATATATTTGGTGCAACATAAAGAACTGTTTTAAACATAAAAAACTCATATTTATTTTGACGGTTTTTTCTGTCATTTGTTCTTGTATTATGATCCATTTTTCGTATGGATTATATCAGAACTATCAGTTAAAGAAAGAATATGATCTGTCAGATGAGAGAGAAATTGCATTGAGTTTGCAAGGGGATTTTGATGAAGAATCCGATAAGGAATTAAATGATGATGAAAGTTATTTCAAACCGGTTGATTCTGTAGACAATTATATAACAATGAATTTGTTAAAGAAATATGTGGCTGAATTTAATAATTCTTTTACAGATAAATTGAAATATATTGAAGCAACAGCGATCGTAGATCAATTACCGTTTCGTATGAACTTTTCGGTGAAGGATGGGACGATCATTAATAGTGATGAATATGAAAAAGAAATAGAGAATAACGCCAAGCTGGAAAGTGGGAGGTATTTTACAGACAAAGAATATCGGAACGGGGAGAAAGTTGCTATTTGTTGGGATTATCTTCATTGGAATACGATGTCATCTCCTGTCAGTAGTCGGATGGCAGTCGATAAAAATACGCTGCATATTCAGGGGAAGGATTATAAAATTATTGCCTATGGCATTATTGATGTTGATAGACCTACTATACCGGTCACCTCTTTAGAGGATACAACCCTTTTTCACCAGAGATTAGTATTCCATTTTAAGAAACCAATTCGACAGGAACAGTACAATCTTGTAGTAGAAAAAACAAATAAAATTTTGGGAGACAGGGCAGTAGTTGAGCCGGCAAATCTTCCGGATGATGATGCAGTGTATCTTTATAATACGATTATTATGGTGACGATTTTTATTACCATTGTCTCGGCAATAAATTTTGCGATTTTGTATCGTTATATTCTTTCCAGCAGAAAACAGTCACTTATGGTTTACCGGATTTGCGGAATGAGTTTTGCGAGAGTAGTATTATTGTATTTGGGAGAATGTGTGGTTTTGACGGTACCAGCTTATGTTATCGGTGCTTTGTTGTTTGAGCATGTAATTTTGAAAAAAGTATCAAAATATTATGACTATATGAGTAATAGCTATAGCAGTTATGTTTATATGGTTTTATTTGCTATTTATTTTATACTGTCTTTGTTAATATTACTTTTTATGATCATATATGCATTAAAAACAGACAAAGAGTTAGATGTGAAAGGAGGGACCCGATGAAATTGAAATATGCAATGTTTGAACAGAAAAAAAATAAACTTATGACGGTGCTGATTTTTTTCCAAATAGTAATTGTGTTCATCATGCTCGTCAGCATTATCTCTGCAATTACTTCGAGGTATGAAAAATATAAGCCGTTGGAATGCTTCTTTCAGGGCGATGGTTTGAATATGCATATAAATGATCTGCTAGGCAGAAACGGGCAGCGGTATCTTCCGTTTACAGAATCTTCTGATGTAGAAAAAAGCTTAAAAAAAGCACATATGGTAAGCTCCTATGATGTACAGATGACATTTGACATTGACAATAAAAAGGAAGAATTGGGAACATGGTCTCCGGTTATTGGTTATGATGATGAGTTGATCGCAGCATATACTCCTGAGATAGAATCAGGACGCTGGCTTAGAACAGAGGATGCAGATACGGATATGATCGAGATTGTGTTGGTGCAAAAGGATGACACTCATAAAGTGGGAGAGGTCATAACTTTGACAACTTCTGATGTGGTAAAAGATTCGAGAGAATACAAGTTATCACAACCGGTTCAGGCTAAGATAGTGGGGATTCTTGCAGATGGAGCCAGTCCGATCATGCGTACGATGCATTATGGAGAATATTCTGATTTCAGAGATTATTATTATCCGTTTAACAGGGATGAAGAGGAAAGGGCAATTGTCTTTGTATCCAAGAGAGACATTGAACATAATAATAAGATCCATGCGAAAACGGAACAAGAAAATTTAATAGAGGGTGAAACCTGTATATGGCCATATATCATTTCAGGCCCATGTTTTATACAATATGAGAAAGGAATTACACAGAAGGAAAAAGATTATAATTCAAAATATCTTGCAGTGAATGGAAGATATGAATTTCGTCATACATCCGCAGAAATGCGGGAAAACAGTATGGAATATATTATGAATCAGATGAATATGTTAATTCCTATTTTGATTGCGATGATCATTCTTACATTGATGTCTATCATTAGCAGTACCGTTATTATGATACGACAAAACATGCACAATTATTCCATTTATTATATGATGGGTTTCACTTGGAAAAGATGCGTGTTGATTCATGTGGAAAGCGTGATTATGATGCAAATGGGGATATTTTTATTTACCATGTTATGTATTGCTATTTGCGAGAAAATTGGTGCGTTAGATCGAATGGTCTTTTCTTTAGGAAAATGGCAGTTGTTGGGTTGTTTCGCTATGATGGTGCTTTTTATTGTATTTAGTATTTTGCTGTCTTTTCTGTTAATTGGGAAGAAATCGGCAAAGGACATTTTAAGGGAGGTAGAATAAAATGGTTCAACTTGATAATATTGTAAAGACCTATAACAAAGGAAAGAGTAACGCTTTTGAGGCACTCCACGGAATATCGCTGACGATAGAGGATGGAGAAATGGTTGCCATTATTGGAACCTCAGGAGCTGGAAAATCCACCTTATTACATATACTTGCTTGTATTGATGGATATGATTCGGGAGAGTATCGTATTGATGACATGACAATTGGCAAAATTTCTGAAAGAAAGATGGCGGCAATTCGTAATGAGAAGATTGGCATGGTAATGCAGGACTTTGCGTTAATAGAAGAATTTACGGCATTGGATAATGTCATGATTCCGTTGGATTTTGCAGCAAGAGGTAAGAAAAAACGGAAAAAAGACAGGAAAGAAATCGCGCGCAAAATGCTTGAAATGGTGCAGATGCAAGATTTTGTCGATAAGCCTGTGAGTAATCTTTCCGGGGGTCAGAAGCAGCGCGTTGCAATTGCTAGAGCGATTGCAAATGAACCTGCGTTGATCTTGGCAGATGAGCCAACAGGAGCGCTGGATACGGAGACAACAAAAGAAATTATGAAAGTATTTATTGATCTGAACAAACAGGGAAAAACAATTGTTATTGTTACCCATGATTTGGCTGTAGCGGAGCAATGCGGCAGAGTGATAAAGATCGAAGATGGGAAGATGATAGAGTGAGAGCTGCTTTGCATCATGCCTCCGTCATGGTTGTTAATGGTGTGAGATGTCGTTATACAAGGAATAGTGAAAATATACGATACTGTGCTGATTTAGTTGTGCAAATTATACAAAAAATGATTAAAATTTTTTTGATGTTGTACTTTGTGCGGAAAAATGATAACATTGTATATATGATACTCGCTTGATTAAAGAGCGGTCATATGGAATCGGATGCATTTGAATTATTGAGTTTTGGAACAACGTTAATGGGAAAACCGATATACGAAATGACTTTGTCCAGAGATTTTCCAAGTAATTATGGCGTTTATGATAGGGTATGCTAATATGTTGAGGAGGTGTTTTTTGTGAAAAAAATCATATGCCCAGTAGGCATGATAGTGATCGGAGTTCTTATTTGTGTGTTGGCAAAGGGAGTGGACCAGCGGACGGTTGTCAAAAAGAAGAATGTAAAGATTGATCAATCGAAGCTTACTTATGATGAAGCGGAACAGTACAGAAGGAGTTTGCCTGACCGAGAACCGGATAACAATAATCTTGTTGCATTAAAGACAAACTTGTTGCCATATGGATTACCGGGAAGACAAAAAGGATGGTATGGAGACTTGCTGGCAGAAAAACTGGGGGTTGAAGTGCATTATGTTCAGCCATCATATTTTGAGGAGCGAGATAGCGATATGGATATATATTTATTTTTTATGGGAGAGGTGTCTTATTATGATGCTGTTAAGGCAGGAGAATTATTAGATCTGGAACCGACCTTAAAGAAAAATCCTAAGATATATAAGCGCTATAAAAATGCTTTTCAATATATCAAGAAATATACTTATAAAAAAACAGGGAAAAAAGGAATTTACGGTTTCCCGGTCAACCTAAAATCATTTGATGATAAAGGAAGAAAACTTGATTGCGTATCCGTTTTGTCGGAATCCAACAACAAGAACAAGGCGATGGATCTTTTGCTGTATTCAGCTTCAGATGAAGGGATTATGAATTGGACGTATGGACCGGAAGGAGAAATGTGGGAACGCAAAAACGGCAAGTATGTCGTATTAAAAGACTGGTCAACGGAGGAGTGGGCCAACAAAGATGAGGATTACGTGGAATATTCTGATTATTCTACAGATTATTTCTACCCGAGGGCGTTGATATATTTAATTCCGAATACTTTTCTGGGAGCAGAATTAACCGGGGTGAAGATTTCTAGGATGTGAGAATGTTTTTTACAACATAAGATTTATCGACTCGATATAGAAATTAATATGTCCTAGACTGAACTGACTATAATGTAACACCCCCGGCAGACGTTTTTGTCTGCCGGGGGTGTTTGTTGTTATCCTTAAATACGGTTATGTAATATGATGCTATCGTAAGGCATTGGATTACCTCATGTTTTGTCGGATTATTCGAATCCTTTTTTGATCTGTTCTGCGATCTCACCCATATCTTCTTCCGGTTCACCGGGTTTCCAAGTAATATTTACCTGATCATCTTTATAACGAGGAATCAAATGTACATGCAGATGAAATACTGTTTGACCAGCGGCCTCACCATTATTCTGCAAAACATTTAGGCCATCGCAGTTTAAGCTTTTCTTCATGGCAGCAGCACATTTCTTGGCAACTCCCATAATCTTGCTGCAATAATCATCTGGCAGCTCATAGAGATTTGCAGCGTGCGTTTTAGGAAGGATGATGGAATGACCGCGGGAAGCAGGCCCAAGATCCATGATTACATTGAAATCCTCATCTTCGTAAATCGATGTTGTCGGAATCTCTCCATTTGCCAATTTGCAAAAAATACAATCCTTGTCAATATGTTTCTCCATAATATTCCTCCATTCTGCCGTCCTTACAGCGGCACTAATACTATTTGAATTTCAAACTTTGCACGGAGTGGCTACTTGACCACATATTGCTCATTAAGTAACGTGACGTAGCGCATCGTAGCGAAAGCGTCCCGTCCAAAAATTGATGATACCTTGCTAAACCGGGACATCTCAGACACTCCTTTAGGCATGTATTCATCAGAGACTTAACAAAATAAGAAATCACGTAAAAACGTTGCGTTCTACGGCAATTATCTTAGTTCTCGGATGACAGAACAATTTAGTTTATCGGCTGCAAAATATTTTATTTATTGCTGACATAATGAGCAATATGTGTTTTCGAGTTGGTTGATCCGTGCAAAGTTTGTGTTTGTCTATTCGAAGCGGAAAAGTTCATCGAAGCTGCGCAGGATCTTGAAATCACCTTTGGCAATCACATTGCCGGTACGAAAAGCACTTTGTAATGTAGTTTCGCCGTGTATGATCTGTGTCAGCAACTCCGCTTTGAGCTTCATAGTCACGTGTGGTTCGAAATTTTTCGGCTGCTTGTAGGTACAATGTAAAATATCACCGTCAGCCGTGATATAAAGACAGCGGTCTTCATCTGTGATCTCAAGGGTAAACCGTACGGAAATGTCCGGAATACCGTGGAAATGTGATGAAAATGCACGGATATAGGGGTCGGAGCTTGACATAGGATCTTCATCATCCCCTAGTAATGTGCGGAAAATTTCAGACAATTCCTGAATGTCTTCTTTTTGCTTCTGCACGTATTGGTCATTAGAAACATATTCCGACAACTGTTCACTTTCCTGTGGTGTCAAATCAATGCTTAACGGACGCGATAATGTGTCCGGTGACAGGGAATTACTGGAAGGCAATGTCTCCAGCTTGCCGGTAAAGGTGCGGTAAAATAGCTCCACTCTTTTCTCTACAAATGTAGTATACCCATCATTAGCTTTGAAATCTTCCGGATCTGTTATATATGCCTCAATGCCATCGCAAGGTTTGCCACCAAGCAGTTCCCAAGCTTTTGTAAGCTGTAGGGAGGCCTCTTTCTCCCCATAGGTGGTCGATAGAACGACGGGCATCATGCATAGAGATTGAATGGTTTCTTTGTCACCGTACAACCAGCAGGCATCCAAAAACTGCTGTAACAACCCTCCATAGCTAAACCATTCTACAGAGGCAGCTAGAATAACGGCATCCGCTTCTTTGAGCGTTTTCGGTAAAACGGAGATGCCTTTTTTATCTTCGTATAGATTGTAGCGTCGAACGACAACGTTGAGCTCGTTCAATACTTCTGTTATTTTGTCCATAACATAGATGGTAGGATCTTCGATCAATCCTCTGCCACCATAATAAATATTAACTTTCGTCATGAGTCTATATTCCTTTCTCTTTGGACAGAGTCAATAAAGTGTACATAGCAAATCCGCTGATCAAACCACCGATATGTGCTGCGAAATCGACATTTGGTATTGCAAAACTTCCGTAAACAATCCAAAAGATCATAAAAATGATCTGACGCAGATCCGGGGATTCTTGACGGTCATGATGAAAAATCAATGCAAGGATTAAAGCACCCATAAGACCGTAGATCGCACCGGAAGCACCCACCGAGGTACTTGCGGAATGTATAACAACATTATAAACGATTGAGGTGCAGCCTGCAAGAAGACCGCTGACCAGATAAAGGATCAGATAACGGATATGACCTAAACGTCGTTCCAAGTAAGCACCGATAAAGATCAAAGTGATCATATTGTTAAAAATATGTTCTCCGGATATATGTAGGAACATCGAAGTAAATAATCGATACCATTCCTGCTTGTCAAAGACGAGTTCTGCGCTTAGTGCTCCCATAGAAAACAGAGCGTCTCTTTTGCCTGGGATCAGATCTCCATATACAAAAAGCAGGATGTTGACAGCAACCAGTAAGAGTGTTACAAAAATGCTGCGCATGGCAGGCAGAACGGATCGAAGGTCAGAAGTTCGTTCCGGTCCCTCCTGCAGGAATTGCTCTAAGTCTTTCTGCAAAGGGGAAAATAAAGTATCTACGTCTTCATAGGCCTGTAATATGCCCTGCGATGGAATGATCTGCCAATAGTTCTTGCGATCCGGAAATAATTTTCTGCCGAGAGAATCATCTTCCGTCATCAAAATATAGAGATATTCACAGTTGTCAAAAGTGTTATCTATTAGCATTTGCTGAAGTTGGTCAGAGATCATCGCTATATTTTCGGCGTTCAGTGTGTATGGCTCTCCCGCCCGGATACGGTCTTTTTCTTCGTATCGTGTATCTGCAGCTTTGACAGCGGCGGCAGCCTCTGCGTCGATGATCACGACTACAGGGGTGCAGACAGGATCCTTTGTATGGAGATAGATGTCGAGAAATGGGCAATCCGTTTCGACAACACCGTAATTATATTTTGCAAAAAGGTGATCCAAAGTTGTATCGTGCATAGTAATCTTACATTCCTTTCCAAATTTGCTAAGTTACCGTGTGTTCGCACTTTGCCAAACGCACAAAAGGTGGTTTGTCAATACCTTTGTGCATATGAAGTATGAGTTACAGATGTATATTGTAACAAAAAAGAAAACGTCGAACAAGGGCGTAAAATGATATTCGATGGGCACTGTTTTCACAGGATAGGACATAGTATGATGAAACTGCAGGAAACAAAAGCCATGAAATTAACGGAAGGTGGAGAGGCAGATGCAGCAATTATATGCAAATTACAGCTTACTAATGATAATGCTCGGTGCAGGGATTATCACACTGCTCCTGCAAAGTATAGCGGGTCATGTTATGAACGATCTGTTAGAGGAGTGTTCTAAAATTGCCGGGACGAAAAATCCGTGGATCCGCAATTTGATCAAAAAATTTCAAGTGTGTTACGAACTACATATTCCGGCAAAAGATGTGGGCGGTTTTGTGGACAGGTACCTGTTAGAATACCGGGCATATCAAATACGATTATCTACTTGGGAAAATGTTGGACTGTATGGGGCATGGTTTGTGGGAATGTATTTTGGGGTGTGTACGATTTATGGGATATATATTCAGACATCACTTCAAATTTACGGTATGTATTGTATCTACACCGTTATCATATTAGCACTTATTTTTGGAGGCGAATTATTGATGCAGGTGCATGCACATAAAAAAATGATCCGTATTTATTTGTTGGATTATTTGGAAAACAGTTTGCAGCCACGATTGGAAAATCAATATTTGTATCCGGAAGAGCAGGCAAAATATCAACAAGCTTATTTCGAGGAGCCGGAGCAGCAAACGCTTGCATTAGCTGCCGGTAATGAGGAAACAGAGCAGCAAACGCTTGCATTAGCTGCCGGTAATGAGGAAACAGAACAGGAAAAGGAAGCTGTCTGGTCGATTGCCGGGAGATGGCAGGACGGTATGGAATATGCGGTTCATGAGGAATGGCAGAATGAACATGGACATGCATGCAAGCAGACTTCAGCACCGACTTGGCCGGAGGGGGATATGTGCAAGCAGACTTCGGCACCGGCTTGGTTGGAGAAAGGCATACGTGGGCAGAAAGAGCAAAGAGCAGAAGAAAAACTAACGCTGCTCGGAGAAATTATGGAAGAGTATTTCTAGAAATGGAGGATGACACAATGGAAAAGAGATTTGGCATTTCAGATGCGGCGAGACAGGTTGGTGTGGAGGCACATGTACTGCGTTATTGGGAGGATGAACTTGGGTTAGCGATTCCACGTAATGGGCAGGGACATCGATACTATAGAGAGCAGGACATTCATATTTTGCATAAGATCAGAGATTGGAAAGAGCAGGGCTTTCAACTTCGTGCTATTAAGCTGCTTTTGCCGGATCGAAGACGAGTCGAGGCGATGACGCCGCAGGAATTGTATCATCTGCGTGAAGAGTTAAATCAAAAGGTGCAAATGGAAGAAGATCGATCGCCAAAGCATGTAAGAATGGGGCAGGTGACTCCGCTGCCGTCAGCAATGGAAGTGGCGGAACCGGTGAGCAGCATCAGCAAAGAACAAAAATTGCAGCAGTTTGAGCAGATGATGCGTGATATGATCACAAGTGTTGTGGAACAGCAGACGCAACAATCTGAAGAGCGGATCGCAGAGGCTGTAACAGAAAAGGTGAGTAAGCAAATGGATTATTTGATGCGGGAAAAGGAAGAGTTACAACAAAAACAAATAGAAATATTAGAAAAAATATTAATCGAAATGCGTCCGGCGGCAAAAGAAGCGGCAGCCACCGAAGAGCTGCCGCAGGTTACAACGATCAGATCCCGCAAGAAAGAGCGGGAGGCAAAACGCAGTGTAGGATGGCTGCATCTGCCATTCTGATCCATGAATTATTTTTGACGGGTTATTTGTCTGCACTTTTGACAACGATTTTACATTTAGCGCGAACCCCATTCGCAAGTGTTGCGGTTACGTAAGTCGTTCCGGGTCTTTTGCCTCGAAGGACACCCTTTTTATTAATAGTAGCGATACGTGTATTGATTACGGTGTATACCGGTTTTTCCTTCGTAATGCTTGGACGAAGCGTAATCCGCACTTTCCTCGTCTTGGATTTTGTTATCTTATATTTGGAATGCTTAAATTTGATGCTGACAGCATGTGGTGATACAGATACCTTGGCTTTCAGTGTGGTTGGACGATTCATAAAGAAAAGTCCTGACGTTGATCGGATGCGGATCTGAATGGTTGCTGTACCGGCCGCCATACCATAGTAATCGCAAGTATTTTCGGATACTTTTGTTACCTTGAGAATGGAAGGATTGGAACTTTTAAATGTCGTTTCATATCCATCCAGATCGTCTAGTAACGTGAGACTGGAGGAGTCGCCGATAAATATTTTTTTTTGAAAATTTTTCTTTGTTCCCGGTTTTTTGGAACGCTGTAAAGCGCCAGAGGCATCTAAAGCCTGTTTGCCGTTGATCTCAGTTGCAACGACGGGGATCTTCGGTGCCTTAGCGGCGGCCGGTTTACCTTGTGTGCACAAGATCAAGACCAGTGCGATCAGCGCCAGTTTTATTTGTTTTCTATAGTTCATAATTATCCTCATTTCTACACACGTGTTCCATGCATAAGACAATTCGTGTCCGGTGTGTATCAACACAAATAGCATGTATTATCATTTCCCACCTATATCAGGTTCGCATTTATCATAGAATAAGATAATGGCAGAAAGGTGTCAAATATTTGCCATCTTTTTCAAATACTATTATACTTATTACAGGAAGTGGTCAGATTCGACGAAGGAGGAACTCATGGAATACATATTGATTGCAGATGATAATAAAGATATTACGGATATTTTAGAAAAATATGTCAAAAAAGAAGGTTATGGAGCGTTGATCGCCACAGATGGCATTCAGACGGAAGAGCTGTTTCGCGAATATCATCCGGCGGCCATACTGCTGGATGTGATGATGCCTGGAAAGGATGGCTATGAGGTGTGCCGCACGATCCGACAGGAATCCGCCGTACCGATCATTTTAATTACGGCACGAGGCGAAGACTATGATAAGATCATGGGATTAGACATTGGTGCAGATGATTATATTGTGAAACCGTTTAGCCCGAGTGAGGTTATGGCGAGACTGCGCGCGGTGCTTCGTCGGATAAGCCGTCAGAGTGTGGAGACGCAGTCCGGACAGATCTTACGTGTCAGCAATATGGAAGTGAATTTAGATGAATATACATTTTGCATTGATGGCAAAAAGATCCCAATGACGAAAAAAGAAATTGAAACCATGTGGACGTTAGCAAGTACACCGGGCAAAGTATTTACCAGAGATAATCTGCTTGACAGTTTATGGGGCTATGATTATTACGGAGACAGCCGCACGGTAGATTCGCATATCAAAAGACTGCGTGCGAAACTTGATTCTGTGCCGCATCCGGACTGGACGATCAAGACGATCTGGGGCGTCGGCTACAAGCTAGAGATTGCCGGAGGACAGTAAGACATGAAAGGGCTGCATAAGATCAGACAAAAATGGAATGATTCCAAGCTTGGCAGAAATGATATATCTGTACGCATTTATCTGTCTTTTGTTGTGGTGCTTGCTGTTTCGCTGCTGTTGACCGGGGCAATCTTTAATTATTTATATCAGCGCAATTACACGCGTTCCTACACGGAACTTTTGACCAAACAGGGCAAAAAGATAGCACGCCGGGTGTCCAAGTTTCAGTACAAGAAGAATGTCGGACAGTATGAAAAATATTCCGTTTATATTGATGAGATTGAGAGTGCAGAGAACACAGATGTATGGATCCTCAGCAATCATAAGGCGAAAAATGCCTTGAAAGATGATTTTACGAATGCAGAAATGAACGATGACAATCTGACCGATGAAATGTATGCGGTGCTTCACCAGGCGTTTGGGGGACAGACAGGAGCGTCATCAAGCTATGATAAAGCATATGGTATGATGATCCTTCGTGTGGCGATCCCGGTGCACGATTACAAAACCGATCAGGTGATCGGAGCGGTTATGATGGTTTCTATGATCGACCGCCAGACGATGGGACTAAGAGAGGGGAAATATCTGATTTCTCTCAGTGCAGTGGTAGCGGTAGTTATTTCGTATTTGATCGCTTTGATCTTTACAAAATATCTGTCTCTGCCGATCAATAAGATCGGTAAGACGATCCGAAGAATTGCGGGAGGCGATTATTCTCCGGTTGAGAAGTACAGTCACAGCAGGCAGTTATCACAGTTGGAGGAGCAATTAGATGTTCTTGCAGAGCGCTTGACAAAATCGGAGCAGGAACGTGCGAATTTAGAGCAGGTAAGAAGAGACTTTTTTGCAAATGTTTCTCATGAATTGCGGACACCGATCACAGTAGTGCGCGGATATGCGGAAATGCTTTACGATGATGTGCTTTCGGAGGAGGAAGATGTCCGCGGCGTATATGACCGGATCTTATTAGAGTGTCAGGGGATGGAACGTCTGGTGCAGGATCTGTTTTTACTCTCTAAAATGCAGAATCCGGATTTTCAGATGGACAAAGAACCTGTCAGCTTGGCACAGATCTTTGCGGACGTAATGCGTAGTGCACGCGTGATCGGCGAGGACAAAGAGATTCATTTTGTGGTTGATATACCGGAAGAGCAGCCATTTATGATCGAGGGCGATTATGGAAGATTACGGCAAATGTTTTTGATCGTGTTAGATAATGCCGTAAAGTTTTCTGAACGAGGGGGCAAGGTGCACTTGACTCTTGTCAGCCGGGACGGTCTGATCAAGGCACAGATCGCTGATCAGGGCATTGGGATCGCACCGGAAGAGCTGCCATATATTTTTGAAAAGTTTTATAAATCAAAGCTGACACAAAATGAAAAAGGAACCGGGCTTGGACTAATGATCGCTAAGCAGATCATATTACGCCATGGAGGTGACGTTGAGGTGCAGAGTGTGCCGGGAGAAGGTACGACCTTTACCTTTACGTTTATGGAGCTGACTTCGCTGGAAGAATATGAGTAAATTCATTTGACAGTTGTATTTTTCAAGAAAATTGTATATACTTATAGTACCTGGAATGTACGACAACTTCTGATATTTTGAACCTACACTTTATGAATGGGATTCCTATATATATGAAAGAATGTCATGCCTTCATTGCAGAGGAAGATTGCATTTCATATGCGGTTGCCCACCTAGCTGATCGCTAGGACTCAAAATTCAGGAACCGGCATTTTGGGTATATTTTTTTGTCCAATCTTAAGAACCGTTCGGATCGAATACACATGGAAGATCGCGCGGCAGAAAGTGTGGACAAGTGGAACCGGAAGAAATATACGAAATATTTGGAGGAAGAAAAAGTGGCACAGAAGGGTGATTTATTATCTTTTCGTCCGGACATTAAAGTGTTGGACGCAACAATTCGTGATGGTGGTTTGGTAAATGATTTTTATTTTACAGATGAATTTATCCATAATCTGTACGAAGCAAATGTAAAAGCAGGCGTAGACTATATGGAGTTTGGTTATCGCGCTGATAAAGAGATGTTTGACGTGGATGCTTATGGCCCATGGAAGTTTGCTGAGGATGACAAGATTCGCGAAGTCGTTGGTGATAATGACACCGATCTGAAGATTTCCATTATGGCAGATGTAGGACGCTGCAATTATAAAGAAGATATTCATGACCGCAGCGACAGTCCGGTAGATCTTATCCGTGTGGCAACTTATGTGAATACAATGCCGGCGGCGATCGATATGATCGAAGATGCACACCGCAAAGGGTACGAAACGACTTGTAATATCATGGCGATTTCCAATGCGAAAGAGTCCGACATTAATAAAGCGTTAGAAATGCTTGGTAAATCTTGTGTTGATGGCATTTACATCGTGGACAGTTTTGGTTCACTGTTCCCGGAGCAGATCCGCACTATTTCGGATCAGTATATGGAAGTGGGCGAGAAGTACGGCAAATACATAGGAATGCACGCACATAACAATCAGCAGCTTGCTTTTGCAAATACGATCGAGTCCTGTGCAAGAGGTGTGTCTTATTTGGATGCAACGATGAGCGGAATGGGACGTGGAGCAGGAAACTGCTGCATGGAATTATTGCTTGGATTTTTGAAAAATCCAAAGTACAAGCTTTTCCCGATCATTAAATTCATCGAGCAGAATATTGTTCCATTAAAAGAGCAGGGAGTTGAATGGGGATTTGATATTCCATATCTGTTGACAGGTCATTTGAATCAGCATCCACGTGCAGCAATTGCCGCAATGAAAGAGGGACGCAAGGATTACTCCGGATTTTACAAAGAAATTATTGATAAAGATTGATCCGATTCAAAATAAACGGGTGATCAGGAGTATGTAGGAAAGGAATGTAGGGAAAGTATGGTCGAAGCAATATTTAACACGCCGATCGGAGTGTTTGATTCCGGTTTGGGCGGTGTCAGTGTTTTGCGACAGATGCGTTATTTGATGCCTGCAGAGCAATTCTTATATTATGGGGATTGTGCAAATGCACCATATGGTACAAGGACTGTCGAAGAGGTGAGAGATCTGACGATCAAGCATGTTAGCCGGCTGCTCGATCAGGGCTGCAAGGCGATTGTTGTTGCCTGCAATACGGCGACCAGCTGTGCGATCAAAGAGCTTCGGGAAATGTATTCAGATATTCCGATTGTTGGCATAGAACCTGCGATCAAGCCGGCAGTAACAGAACACCCGGGCGGCAATATACTTGTGATGGCAACACCGATGACGTTGAAGCAGCAAAAATTCAATAAACTGATGCATAAATATGAAGATCAGGCAAATATCATCCCGGTGCCATGTCCCGGCTTGATGGAATTCATCGAGAGCGGAGATTTTGACGGCGAAGAAGTTTATATTTACCTGCATGAACTTTTTGAGGGGATCAAAGAAAGACCGTTGGATGGAATTGTTCTCGGATGCACTCACTATCCATTCGTACAGGATACGATCTTGGAGATGGTTGGAGAACATGTGGATCTGTATGATGGCGCAATTGGCACGGCAAAGGAAATGCAGCGGCGGTTACGCGAGATCAAGTTACTGGCAACGAAAGAAGAGCTTGGACATGTTCATTTTGAATGCAGCGGTAACCGTGGGGAGAAAACAAAGTTGTTTCAGCGATTGATGGCACTTCCGGTTGTGTCAGCAAAACCGATGACGCAAGATCAGTTTAAGGATTATTTTACAATTGATTAATTAAGGAGAGATATGATGAACGAATATACAATGGGAACAAAGTGTGTACAGGCAGGATATACTCCGGGTAATGGCGAACCGCGTCAGATCCCGATCGTGCAGTCTACTACATTTAAGTATGACACCAGTGAGGATATGGGGAAATTATTTGATCTGGAAGCAAGCGGATATTTTTACACACGCTTGCAGAATCCAACCAACGATCATGTAGCAGCTAAGATTGCAGCAATGGAGGGTGGTACGGCAGCAATGCTGACTTCTTCCGGTCAGGCAGCCAATTTTTTTGCTTTGTTTAATATTTGTGAGTGCGGCAGTCATATTGTGGCATCTTCATCAATCTATGGTGGCACATTTAATTTGATACAGGTCACCATGGCAAAGATGGGTATTACTGTTACATTTGTATCCCCGGATTGTACAGAAGAAGAGTTAAATGCAGCATTTCAGGATAATACGCGTGCGGTTTTTGGTGAGACGATTGCTAATCCTGCATTGACGGTATTGGATATTGAAAAGTTTGCGAAGGCTGCGCACGCGCATGGTGTGCCGTTGATCGTGGATAATACATTCCCAACGCCGGTGAATTGCCGGCCGATCGAGTGGGGGGCAGATATTGTGACGCACTCTACGACAAAATATATGGATGGACACGGAGCAGCAGTCGGTGGTGCGATCGTTGATTCCGGTAAGTTTGACTGGATGGCACATGCGGATAAGTTCCCGGGGCTTTGCACACCGGATGAATCTTATCATGGTATTACTTATGCTGAAAAGTTTGGCAAAGAGGGGGCATTTATTACAAAATGTACAGCACAGTTGATGCGCGATTTTGGATGCATTCAATCTCCACAGCATGCATTCCTCTTGAATTTAGGATTAGAATCTCTTCATGTTCGTATGCCTCGACACGTTGAGAATGGACAGGCTGTAGCAGAATTTTTACAGGAACAGCCACAGGTATCTTATGTTAATTATTCCGGTCTGCCAACAGATCGTTACTATACATTAGCACAGAAATATCTGCCGAATGGCGGATGTGGTGTCGTTTCATTCGAATTAAAGGGTGGACGTGCTGCGGCTGAGAAGTTTATGAAGAATCTGAAGTTGGCGGCGATCGAGACACATGTAGCAGATGCAAGAACCTGCTGCTTGAACCCGGCGACTTCGACACATCGTCAGATGACAGATGAACAATTAGAGGCAGCAGGTGTACCTGCCGGCTTGGTTCGTATTTCATGTGGTTTGGAAGATAAAGCAGATCTGATCGCAGATCTGAAACAGGCATTAGAAGCGATTGACTGATTGCCACTGTATGCAGGATACACACAAAAGCAAAGCTAGCGCTTTGCCTTTGTCTCGCTATACAACAGCAATTTCCTATCAATCAAGAAAGACCTCTCTGTATAGACCTCGTTAGAGGGATGTGCAGGGGGGTTTTGACGTAATAGAGGAGGATGACAGAGCGATGATTCGACTATTGTGGAAAAAGACCTCTGATGGGGCAAAGATATACCGTGTTTATGGCACCAATGGCTGTCTGACCGTGCCACAGAAAATAGAGGGCATGCCTGTATATGCGATTGGAGCATACTGTTTCTCGGCATCCAATAAACTAGACGGCTTGGAGGAGATTCGCGAAACGAAATGGCAGGAACCATTAGAACCCTATCCCGAGAAACAGTATGAGCGTATGGTTGAAGCGCGGCCTGGTACAGGGGATGGAGTGCTGCTTGATACAAAGGGAGTGGCACAGCCTGCCGCTGTTTATTTGGGGGAGATAGCGGGTAATGAAGTACTACAGGTTGTCTTGCCGGACACAGTTGTAGAAATAGAAGAACTTGCATTCTACAACTGTAGAAAATTATCTGTGATAGAATTTGGCAGTGCGCTGGAAACTATTGGCAGTGATGTATTTATGAATTGTCGCAGCCTGAAGCAGCTTAGAGTTCGGGCAGATATACGTGGCAAAACCGGTGTGAAAGCAGTTTTGTCACGCATTCCATGGGAGATACAGGTTGATTTTGCGGGGGAGGAGACAGCGTCGTTATTGTATCCGGAATATACGGAGAGTTATGATGAAATTGCGCCGGCGCATATTTTTGGGCGTAATATTACCGGAGAAGGATTTCGGGCAAGACAGCAATTTCAGGATGGTATTGTACAGTTTGCCGGATATGATGCGATCTATCCGAAGGTGATTGCAGAAGAATCGCCGCTTACGATCGCGAAGATGGCATATTTACGGTTACAGACGCCGATCGGTGTACAGGAAGATGCGAGGAAACGTTATGAGGAGCAGCTTCATCAAGAGGCAGAGGTGCTGGCGCTGCATTACATTGATCGGAAACAATTGGAACCATTGCATTATTTTTGCGAGCATCGTTATCTGACGGGAAACGCCTTGGAACATGCCACGCAGAAAGCGTTAGAAGATCAGTGGTCAGAGGGAGCTTCCCGGCTTATGGAATGGAATTATCAGTACGGGCGTAACAGGCGTAGGGAACGCTACGCATTTTGAAAGGAATTGGGAAGTTATGACCAATATAGAACAGTCGAATGAGAAAAGGCAGCGTTCGCAGGCGGTAACGCAGACAGAGTGGGAGCAGTATATGGCAGAAAAGATATTACGTCTGATCCGTCATGAATTGTATATGGACTTCCGCTATATGGATGTTGCATTGTCGGCATTGAGCTATCAGCCCAAAGAGGGCATTGATACGTTGGGAACGGAAGGCGATCATCTGTTTTATTCTGCGGATCATTTGCTGCGCGTGTATCCTAAAAATCCGGTGTATTTAAACCGCTGTTATCTTCATATGATCCTGCATTTGATCTTTTGTCATCCGTGGCTGCAGGGCAGCAGAAATGCAGCGGATTGGGATCTGGCGTGTGATATTATGATCGAGTATTTAATCGATCATATGGAGCAGACGAGTGTACAGCGCATTACCGGTCTGCTCCGCAGAAAAGTATATAAACGGCTGGAGTCCGTGGGACAGGCATTATCAGCGGCAATTATTTATGAACAGATCCGTTTGTGGTATGAATTCGATCTGGCGGAACTTAGCAAAGAATTTTATACGGATACGCATGCGTTTTGGCCACGACCACAGCCGGAGCAGGCCATTCCTGTGCAGATTCCGCCGAAATGGGACAAATTGGCACGACAGACACAGATGCAGATGGAACGGCAGGGCAGAAATGATGGCGATGAAGAAAGATTGATGCTGAAACAGATCCGTGTGTTGCAGCAACGGCGCAGTTATCGGGATTTTTTGCGTAAATTTGCATCGCTTCGGGAGACGCTGCAGATAGACCCCGAAGAATTTGATCTTAGTTATTATACCTATGGGTTACGCATATATGGCAATCTGCCGTTGATCGAGCCGATGGAAACTAAGGAGACATTACAGGTAGAGACGTTTGTCGTTGTTATTGATACCAGTTATTCTACAAATGGCGAATTGGTAAAAAAGTTTTTACAGCTTACCGCAGATCTGCTGCTGGAAAGTGTTGAGCTTTCCGGCAAATGCAGGATTCATATTTTGCAATGTGATGATAAGGTTAGGCAGGATGATGTCGTTACCAGTAAAGAGGAGCTGGCACAGACGCTGCAGCGGTTTACCTTGACAGAAGGTGGGAGTACGGATTTTCGGCCTGCTTTTCGCTACGTGGATCAGTTGATGCAATCCGGGCAGATCCGCCATTTGCAAGGGCTTTTGTACTTTACGGACGGCAAGGGAATATATCCGGCAAAACGACCGGAATATAAGACGGCGTTTATCTTTGCGCAGGATTATGAGGAAGAGGCAGTGCCACCGTGGGCGATGCGGATCCGCATTGATCACGAAGAAATCATGGAAGGAAAGTAATTTATTATGAATATTAAACAGGCAAAAAACGAAGTGATCCGCACAGTTCGTGCGTATTTAGAGAAAAGGGACAACGGTGAGTATATGATCCCGGTGATCCGACAGCGCCCGCTATTGCTTCTGGGAGCACCGGGTATCGGCAAGACGCAGATCATGGAACAGGTGGCAAATGAGTGTGGAATTGGGCTGGTATCGTACACGATCACTCATCACACCAGACAAAGTGCAGTCGGGCTCCCATTTATTCGTGAGAAGACTTACGGAGAGCAGACATATTCTGTGACAGAATATACGATGAGTGAGATCATTGCCAGTGTATATGAGAAGATAGAAAAGGAAAAGAAGGAGGGCATACTTTTTATCGATGAGATCAATTGCGTGTCCGAAACGCTTGCACCGACGATGCTGCAATTTTTGCAGTGTAAGACGTTCGGTAATCAGGCGATCCCGGAGGGCTGGATCATTGTGGCAGCCGGAAATCCGCCGGAGTACAATAAATCCGTCCGGGATTTTGATATGGTGACACTTGATCGTGTACGACGCATCATGGTCGAGCCGGATTATCCGGCGTGGAAAGAATATGCCCGCAGGCAAAGGATTCACAGCGGAATCCTAAGTTATTTGGAACTGCGCCCGCAGAATTTTTATCGTGTACAAACGGATGTGGATGGAATGCTTTTTGTGACAGCGCGTGGCTGGGAGGATCTGAGCACGCTGATCCAAGTGTACGAAACGCTGGGACAGCCGGTGGATGAAGATTTGATCAGCGAATTTATACAACATCCGGAAGTGGCAAAGGATGTGGCGGTCTACTTGGATCTGTATCGCAAGTATGAAGATGATTATGGCATTGAAGATATTTTACAGGGAAAAGAAGATGTCGCAGTATATCAACGGCTGCAAAATGCATCGTTTGACGAGCGGTTGAGCGTTGTCAATCTGTTGCTGTCGGGGCTTAACAGGCATTTTGCGAAGGTGGCAGATTACAAAAAGACAATGGATGCGTGGTATGCATCACTGAAGCAAATGCAGCAGGAGGCAGAGGCTGGCAGTGAGGAAGCAGCAAAAACGTTTGCCGCGCAAAAACCGGAGTTTGATCAAAAGCAGGAACAACTGATCCGAGAGGAAGATGCAGCATTAGAGGAATTGGAGAATGCCTTTTCTTTTATGGAAAATGCATTTCCGGAAGGGCAGGAAATGGTTGTTTTCGTCACAGAATTAACGATGGGTGGCGATTCAATGGCATTTTTGCAGGACAATCCTTGCGAGATCTATCAAAAATACAACCAGCAGTTTATGGTAGGGAGCAAACGTGCCGAGCTTTTGGCCGAGCTTGAGGAAGGTAAAATACGCAGCGAAGAGCATATCAGAGATTTTTAGGGTATAAGATGCCGAAATTGCCGGTAGATTTTTGAGGGGGATTTCTGTTATACTATTTTAAGCTGAGCGTTTTGTGCTCCTAAATATGTAAAACATAGCAGAGGATATTTCTGCGGAACGGAGGAATATAATGAGTGAAGAGTTGAAAGTTAAGGCATTGCATATGGGACCGGCAGAGTGTGCCGTTGATCTGGGCGATGGCAGTGAGCGTGGAGAATATGTGGATCAGGATTACATCCTGCAGAAACTGGGACGCCCACATAGAGCTGTCAATCTGATGTACTGCTATTATCCAAATGACGATAAGTGGCCGGGACGTGCCAGTGTTGTGCATGCAGATCCGTCTGTACAGTTCGCATGGGATTTTCCATACGATGATTATTTCACCTATAAGGGTGGTTTGAATGGAACATTAGATGATGAGCCGTTTACTTATATGAGAGATGTCCGTAAACATGGACAGGATGTGCTGCTTACGATGACAATTGATCCAAAGCTTACCGATGATCATATTATTGCAATCGCAAAGGATCTTCGCACGTTTGGACGTGTATTGCTTCGTATCAACCATGAGGCGACCGGTAACTGGTTCTCCTTTAATAAACGTGCTTCTTATGAGGAGGTTGCAGCATTCTTTACACATTGCTGCGAGATCATTCATCGTGAAGCTCCAAACGTTAAGACGATCATTTGTCTGGATGGCTGTAAGGAGTTAGAGGATGAGAAGATGGAAATGGAAGACATCTTCGCAGAGGCTTCCCGTGCAGCAGATATTGTGTCCGTTGACCGTTATATGGCACTTCATTGGGGATGGCCATATGATGTTGCAGAAGAGGGAGGAGATACGTTTGCGCGTCATACGGTAGACAAGATCTACAACTTAGCAAAGAAGAGCTATGAGCGTTACACGTATGTTAATAATGGTATTAAGAAGCCGATGGTATTGTCTGAGTTTAACGCTGATGGAGACGTAACTGGTGCCTATGATCAGGCAGACATGCTGAAAGAGTTTTGTGAGATGCTGAAAGCGGACAAGGAGAAATGGCTGTCAGGATTCACGTTATATCAGATGCGCGATAGAGGACGTCTGGGCTTGGAGATCGAGGATCCTAACAATGCGAATGTTGGTATCGAACAGCCAATTTTGAATACGTATCGTGAGATTATCCATGAGGATTTCTTTAGTCCGTCCATGGACGAAGGAAGTGAGATCACACTTCCGGCTACACTTCGCTGGGGTGGTTCTGAGGATGCAGAGGGTATTGCAGTTCCTTTGCACTTCGAGAAAAATCCGGTATTCTGTGAAGTATATTTTGATGAACAGACAATTGACATGAACTTGATGATGGAATTGAATGGACACTGGTTCTACAAGGCTCCGGGTGTGAAGTGCATCGATATGATGAGTGCATTCTTTAAGAAGCCTTTGGAGAGTGAAGCAGATATGAGTTTGAAAATATTTGCGCCACCGGCATCCGGTGAGAATAATCCATCACAGGGCGAGGATTGGATGACAAATTATTATGCGGAATTAAAGGCATTGCCGGAGGTTCGCATTCGTTTTGCTCCGATCGTAAAATAATACAGGAGCCGTGTTAAGCTATTTGTACGGCAGATGAGGGGCTGCCACAAGCGATAAGAAACTTGTGGCAGCCCTATGTTACTTTATAGGAAACTGCTCATAGTGTGGTGTTATGCCACCAAGAATTGCTTTAGCAATTCTTGCAAAGCAAAGCGCTGGCTTTGCTTTTTTATATCTGACAGGTGAAACGGGTAATAATTACAGAGGGAAGCCAAACTCATCTGCATAGTAGCTATGAGGATCTTGCATGTGAAATGAGAAAAAAGATCACAGTTGCCAAATGTGTAAAAGGCAAGGTATAATAGAAATAATTGAGAACGAAATGATTCACAGCATGAGAGATGGAGGAGCGTCATGGGTGGAATGAAATTATGGAAACGTATTATGTTTTCCGTGGTGAGTATAATATGGGGATTTGCGTCATTAGATTATCTGTATTATGCCTTTCGTTTGATGACAGGAAAGACACGAAGCGACGGATCATATGATCTGCCCAGAGACGGCGCGGCTCAGCTTGCCGGGGTGGCGTTGTTTTTATTATGGTTTTTGGTTGTTTGGATGTATTTCCGGCTGATCCGGCGCAATACAGTGCAGATCAGCATGATAGAAGAAAATCCAACAACAGGCAGGCAGCGTGTTCGACATAAATGGTTTGATACCCTGCTGCAGATCGTAATGATCGTGACAGGGACGCTATTGCGCTGGAGCTATGTTGTGGTGTTTGTTTTTAACAGATAAGAGGGTATGTAGATGAAGATCAAAAAAGTATTAACGGCTAATTTGAAGCCGGGCATGGTTTCTTCGGAGGCAGCGTATACATATACCAATCATTTGGTTATCCAAAGTAATACGGTTTTGACGGAAGAGATTATCGAAAAATTAAAATACTATGCTGTAAAAGCGGTAAAAGTATATGTTCAGGAGGAGTCTGAGAATACGTCAGGGACGGTCAATTCGAAACAGTCAAATGTTGTAGAGACAGTGGAAGGCGTGTCTGCGCAGGTGCTGCCGGAAGGAGAGACGGACACGGTATCTGCTGCTGTAGAGCAATTAGCAGGTCCGACCTATTTTGAACGAGTTCAGCAATCAGAGGAATTTCGCGTATTTGAGTCAGAGTTTACTGATTGTGTAGGTGGTTTTAGGCAGTCCTTAAATGATATTGTGACCAAGAGTTCAGATGGTCTGGTAGACAGTATGTTGGGTGATGTGGATGCACTGCTCAAAAAGACACGTAATCCACTGCATCTGTTGGACATGCTGCAGTGTATGCGTGGTTATGATGACATGACGTATACGCATTCAATGAATGTGGCACTGATCTGTAACGTGATCGGCAATTGGCTTCGCATGAATGAGAAAGACTTAAAGGTATTGGTGACCTGTGGACTGCTTCATGATATTGGTAAGCTGCGTGTGCCGAATGATATCATAACCAAACCGGGAAAGTTGACTGGGCAGGAATATGAGATTGTCAAGAAACATCCGCAATACGGATATGAAATGTTAAAAGATAAAAATTTGGATCGTCGTGTCAAATTGGCGGCATTGCAGCATCATGAGCGTTTTGGAGGAACCGGCTATCCATATGGATTGATGGGATCGAGTATAGAATATTTTTCGTCAATTGTTGCTGTTGCAGATGTATATGATGCAATGACGTCAAATCGTTGTTATCGCAAAGGAATCTGTCCTTTTAAGGTTATTGGAATCTTGGAACAGGATAAAGATGCATATGAACCGGGAGTATTGTATTTGTTTATGGAAAGAACGATAGAAGCTTATGTTAACACAGAAGTATTACTATCAAACGGGGAGCAGGGAAAGGTTGTCTTATTAAACAAATCCCTGCTCTCCAGACCAGTCGTTATGACAGATAAAGGAACTACTTATGATCTTTCGAAAGATTTTCGAATGAGTATTGAGGCACTGATCTGATCCTAAGTTTTAGTTACTCTGTGTAAGGTTTCACAGATTCACCTTTTTCTAAACAGGAGTCAACGATGACCGGTTTATAGGAACAGCCGCGTTTGTGCTCGATCAGAGAGATCAATTTATCATCATAACCGGCAACGGAAACATCTTCCGGAATGGATAATCCCATATCGCGGATCGTTTCCATGCCACCGACAGCTGAATAGTCATCCTGGTAAATAATACAGGATGGCGGAGTCGGTAGAGAAAGAAGCTGACGTGTATATTGGCGCGCAGCAGTCAGGTTGCGGTATTCTGTGCTAATGTGGTATTCTGGCGGAATATCCAGACCGTGTTCCAGCATGACATTCTGATAACTGGTTACACGTTCACTGGTCACGGCAGAAGTTTCACCGGAAAGATAAGCGATTCGCTTGTGTCCCTGCGAAATGATATATTCAACGAGTTCTTTCATGCCACTGGCATTATCAGACAACACCGACATTGTGTTAGTATCCGGATACGTACGGTCAACGGTAACGACCGGGATATCGCTGTTGATCAGGGCTTCAACGTCCTGATTATCAAAGTCAATACAAGCAATCATGACGCCGTCCAAACCACGGTAACGGCAGTGCTCTAAATAGGTTTTGTGCTTATCGTGAGGCTGGTTGCTGTTGATGAAGGTAATATCATAGCCCTTCGCCTCGGCAGTCACCTTGAAACTGTTCAATATTGAAGAAAAATAATCGTGCGTCAATCCACAATTTGCATCGTCCATAAAAAGGACACCGATGTTGTAACTTTTGTTGGTTCGGATCGCGCGGGCGTAATACTGTGGTACGTAGCCCATCTGTTTTGCGACTTGTTTTATGTGCTGTTTTGTGTCCTCGCTGATATCAGCCTTGTCATTGAGTGCTTTGCTCACAGTGGCAACGGATACACCACACAATTTTGCAATATCTTTGATGGATGCCATAGCATTGCAACCTCCTTACTTAAACATTTTCGATATCAGTATAACATAGTATGTTAAGTGGGGCAATGATAAAATTTTAGATGTTTGTTCATTTTTTACGAATTTGACAAAATCCAAGGAAACACACCATGTTGTGTATTGTGCGGAAGATCCCCACAAATAGGGGCGTTTACTGTTTGTTCATAAATTGTTTACATATTAATTCCAAAAAACAGGTGACAGAATATAAAAAGAAAAGTATAATAGAAAAGGTAACCTGTCGGTAATATACCATTCGTTCAAAGCTCATTTTTTGTGCCGGATGGACGATATGTTATTTGAGATAGATTGGTAAAGATAGAGAAGACGAAGAAAAAAGATTAGGCAGTAAGGGAGGCGCGTTGTATGGATCTTATAGGTAAAAACGGAAAGATTGACGGCATTTTAGCAGCACAAGTACTGTTAGATGGCGGTGTCTTTTTCTTTAAGCCGGGAGAACTGTATTACGATGGTACGTATCACCAAGTGAAAGGAATGCAGGCTAATACGACTGCAATGAGGGACTTTCCGGGAATCTTTGATAAAATGGATACGCTTGCGCCGGAATTAGTCAATTTGATGGTATATATAGAGAAGAACACGATGTTCCGTGTCAAGCTGGAAGATTTAGGAGAAGAGATCCGCGAGTTTTTACAGAATGAAGATATGACAGGAATGACATTTCTCTATTTGTTTAAATGGCATTTGTTGGCGCTGAATCGTAATGTAGATGGTATCACGGTTTCGATGGAAACACGTGTATATACGGGGATTCCGGATGCGAAGAAGAAAGTCCGTGAGCTGGTAGAGATGCTTGTTGGATACAATGGAACAGATCCGAAGTCTGTTGCGATCAATGTGGTTGAGGTGGATGAGCATGGTAATGAGGTGAAGAGAGCAGAGGAAGAGGAAACTCCTGTGCCTGCAGAAGCACCGGCACCGGCACCGATGGAGGCTCCAGCTACAGCACAGCATGAGGAGATCGAATCTTCAGATACAACACAGGTTGCATCTATTGTGGAGACGGCAGTATCTGACAGTGGTGCGATGGATCCTGTTGCAGAACCGATGCAGACAACGGTGGCAAGCCCTGTGGCAGTAGCAGCGGCAACTCCTGCAGCAGCATTGCCTGCAGAGTTTAGTTCCTATGCAGATGATGTTAAGCCGAAGTTACAGAAAGTAGCGGACGGTTGGACGCAGTATTTGGAGGAATTTAAGAAGGAACTGTCAACCGTACGTTTTACAGGATTTTCGGATCCTAAGATCAAGGAGATGCGCGATAAGATTGCCGACAAACAGGAAGATTTTGGTGGCGATCTGGAAGAGATCTTGGAAGATCTATATGATCATATTGATGAATTGGATGATAAGGGTGTTCCTGAGGATGTCATGAAGTCTGTTCTTGATCTGGAGAGAGACTGTTACGCGGAACTTACGAATCTGCGTGTTGAGTTTGATAATATCGGAGCAGTCGAATATCGTATCTCACGTCGTTGCTCCAGAAAGCACGAACAGTGGGAAGATGTTTATCGGAAGCTGCCATCCGTACTTAAAGCGGCTGAGGAAGAGCGCAAGAATCAGGCGCGCAAGCAGGTTGAAGATGAGATCAACGAGATTCGTGCACAGATCAATTTAATGGTTAAGAATTATAATGATGCGAAAGCTGTTGTTGAATATGCGCAGAAACAGTTAGAGTCCAGTAAGGGCAATTTCGAAGAGGATCGTAAGAAACTCGTTGCACGCGGAGAGGCGGCAGTTGGTGCTGTAGATCAGCGCATTCGTGAGAATAATATGCGTATTGAAGAAATGGAAGTTGAGAATAAGAAGCTGGAAGATGAGTTGAAGGATGCTTCCGGATTTGCACTTGGTCGTAAGAAGACGATTCGAGACACCATTGAATATAATATGTCGTTTATCAATAAATACCGTGATGTCGGACAGAACTTAGAGGCTGAAAGACAGCAGGTTGCGGATGAATGGAATCGAAAGCTGCATGACCTTGTTGGTGATACCGATAAGTTAAAGCATGAGATCACTGAGAATATGGGGAAGATGAAGCAGTTAGAGCAGAGTGTTGCTGCAGAGAAGCAAAGCTTGCTGCAGAAAGAAGCAGAACTTTCCAAGATGTAGAGGATCTACGATCGTCACTGGTAAGTCTTTATCTGACAAATGGGAAGGTGACTGTTTGGAGACTGTGGTGCTGTTACAGTGCAAATGATCAGTACAAAAATCAAAAGACGTCATGTTTAGACATGGCGTCTTTTCTAAATTAACAACAGGATAACTCATTTCGTACTATCAAAAAAGAAAATGCGGCAAGGCAATTGCTATAGTTTCTTGATGGCAGCTTTGAATGTGCGAAGTTTGAGTTAAAAAAAGAAGGAGAAAGGCAGGAGTTCTATGAGGATTGGAGTAGATTATTATCCGGAGCACTGGCCAGAAGAAGTGTGGGAACAGGATGCAGATCGTATGCAGGATGCAGGGGTGTCGGTGGTGCGAATGGCAGAGTTTGCCTGGAGTCGTCTGGAGCCGGAGGAAGGTGTGTATGAATTTGGCTGGTTAGATAGAGCAGTGCAGGTGTTTACAGAGCGTGGCATCGATATTGTGCTCTGCACGCCGACATGCACACCGCCACAGTGGATGTTTCATCGTTATCCGGAAGTGATACAGGTGGGGCGTGACGGCAATAAAATACCGATCGGGGTGCGCGGACACCGTTGCATGAGTAATCTTCGTTATCGCGATTTTTGTGATAAGATCATCAGCAGAATGGTAGGACGTTATTGTGATAATCCGAATGTCATTGGATATCAGATCGATAATGAGTTAGAGGCTAATCATTGCCGGTGTCCGGAATGTGTCAGCCGTTTTCGGAAATATGTTCAGGGAAAATACCATACGATCGGTGCCGTAAACCGTGCTTATGGAAATGCGGTGTGGAGTGGGGAATACAGCTGCTTTGAGGAGATAGAACCTCCGACAGCTGCCGTGCTGCAATGGCAGAACCCCTCATTGACACTGGACTATAACCGTTATGCATCGGAAAGCACGGTGGATTATGTGCGATTTCAGGAGCAGATCATTCGTGAGCTCGCACCAGATGCGCTGATCACGACCAATAACTGGCTTTGTGAAAATATGCCTGACTTTTATGATATGTTTGAGACGTTGGACATTGTGTCTTACGATAATTATCCGGCGCTTACATTGCCAAAAGACCGACAGACATTATATTCGCATGCGTTTCATTTGGATCTGATGCGTGGCATCAAACGCCAAAACTTCTGGATCATGGAACAGCTTAGTGGTGCTATGGGAAGCTGGATGCCAATGACACCGACATTATATCCGGGTATGTTAGAGGGATATTCCCTGCAGGCATTTGCTCATGGCGCAGATACGGTGATACAGTTTCGCTTTCGGACTGCATGCTCCGGTGCAGAGATGTATTGGCATGGTCTGTTGGATCACAGTAACATGCCGGGAAGACGGTATAAAGAGTTTGAACATTTATGCCGCAGGGCAGAGCAGTTAGAAGAAGTTAGAGAGTCCGAGATCATCAGCAGTGTAGCGGTTTTGTATGGTTCCGATCAGGAGTATGCGTTCAAATTGCAGCATCAGGCAGAGGGAATGTATTATTTGGAACAGCTCAAAAGCCTGCATGATGCCTTTACTGCGATCGGAATGAATGTGGATATCATTGATGAGAAAGCGGATTTATCAGGCTATGATATTGTGTTGGCACCTACGCTGCAGATCACCAATGAAATAGTGGTACAGCAGTTATATCAGTTTGTGGCAGAAGGTGGCACTGTTGTGTTGACCAACCGTTGTGGTGTGAAAGATATGCACAATAAATGTCAGATGGATTTATTGCCGACCGTGTACCGAGAGCTGGTAGGAGTGCATGTGGAAGAATATGATGTCATTGGAACGGTGATACAGGATGTTTGCATACAGGATGACGAGTTACGGCAAAGCTTTGAGCAGACACGGAAGGTGCAGTGGCAAGGGGAGCCGGTGAAGCCTTGTGCAACGCAGTGGTGTGATCTGTTGAAGGCAGATACGGCAGAGGTGTTAGCTGTGTATCAGGCGCAGGAGGGCAGCAGAGAAGCTTTTTACCGGGGAACGCCTGTGGTGACCAGGAATGAATATGGAACCGGTGAAGCATACTATCTGGGGACAGTATTAGACCGTGCATCTTACATTTCTTTGGCGAAGACACTTGCAAAGCGACGTCAATTGGAATATGATGAAAATCTGCCATTAGGTATGGAAGTGACAACCAGAGTTGGCACCAAGCAGGAATGGCGTTTTTGGTTTAATAACACAATGCAGACTGTCTGTCTGCAGGATGGAAAGACATTTGCACCTTTTGAAATGAAGGTGGCATATAGGAAGAGAGGAGAGACAACATGGGAATTTTATCCAAACTAGAGCCCAACAGAGTGTTTTATTATTTTGAGGAGATCTGTCAGATCCCACACGGTTCGACCAATACGAAAGAAATCAGTGATTATTGTGTGAATTTTGCAAAAGAGCATGGACTGCGCGTTCAGCAGGACGATGCCAATAATGTCATTATCTGGAAAAATGGTTCGCAGGGGTATGAAGATCATGCGCCGGTTATGCTGCAGGGACATATGGACATGGTGTGTGAAAAGGAAGCTGACTGCGGTATTGACATGCAGACACAGGGATTGGATCTGCAATTGGAAGATAATGTGATCAGTGCCCGTGGTACGACTTTGGGCGGGGATGATGGTATTGCGGTAGCATATGCTTTAGCAATACTGGAATCGACAGACATTCCACATCCGCCGTTGGAAGTAGTGTTTACCGTAGACGAAGAGATCGGTATGCTTGGTGCAGCAGCACTGGATATGTCACCGCTGAAAGCGCGTACGATGTTAAATATGGATTCGGAGGATGAGGGATATTTGTTAGTAAGCTGTGCAGGAGGATTGACGGCAAAGGCACATTTGCCGGTGAAGCGTGACAGCGTAACAGATGTTTCTTATATGCAGCTTACAGTTACCGGATTATTGGGCGGACATTCCGGCGTAGAGATCGATAAAGGAAGGGCAAATGCAAATATTATGCTGGGAAGAGCATTGTATGAGCTTGCACAGGATTGTGAATATAAGATCGTGTCGATAGAGGGCGGTAAGAAAGATAATGCGATCCCACGTGAGGCGCATGCTGTTCTGGCAGTGAAAAATGGGGATGTCACTGTAGCGTCGGCAAAGGTGAAAGCACTTCAGGAGATCTACCGCAAGGAATATTGTCATACAGATGCAGAGATTACAGTGACGATCGATCGGGCATCACAGGACATAACATGTGATCCGATGGACAGAGAGACAACAGAGCGAATTGTGACAGCGTTAATGAATCTGCCGAACGGTATTCAAAATATGAGCTTTGCAGTGGAAGGATTAGTGCAGACTTCGCTGAATCTCGGCATTATGATGACAGATGCGCAAGAAGTGTGTCTTTCCTATTCCGTGCGCAGCAGTGTGGAAACACAGAAAGAATATTTAGTGGAACAGATTTCTTGCCTGGTAAAACGTCTTGGTGGAACGGTCACCTGTATAGGAGAATATCCTGCTTGGGAATATAGAGAACAGTCGCCGTTACGAGACAAAATGATTGAAATCTTTGAAAAGCAGTATGGCAGAAAACCGATCGTGCAGGCATTGCACGCAGGAGTGGAATGCGGACTGTTCGCCGGACAGCTTCCGGGACTGGATTGTGTTTCTTTTGGTCCTGATATGAAAGATATTCACACGCCGAAAGAAACGATGGATGTCGGCAGTGTAGAGAGAACTTGGAACTATGTCCTTGAAATATTAAGAAATTTGTAATAATTTACGCATAAGTTTCGTGGTAAAATATTACAACAATAAAAAAATGTGAGTTCTCAGAGCACTTTTGTGCATATCATTTCGGTTAGAGGGACCGGATACCATAGATGTTGAGAGAACAGCAGGGACAAATGGAGGGATTGAGAGGGTATGCACAAGTTAATGCAGTTTTTTTATCGATTCAGTCTGTATTTTACTGCGGTGATCGCCGGAATATTATTGGCGATGTCGATGGTATGTATGTACGGATATAAGGAGTATCTTTCCGGTGGCAACTATGCGTTAGGTAATGTGGCAGTGATACTGTTGGCGGTTGCGCTGGGGGTACTTTTGGTGATGTTGTACCGCAAAATGCAGGGCACCGGCCAGAAAGCGACAGTGATTCTGTTTCTTTCAATCATTTTGTTACAGATTGGATTTTTGGTATTCGTATCGCATCCGATGTCAATCAGCGACCCGGCACGCGTTCAGAATGAAGCGTTGCAGATGGTAAAAACGCAGCATGGACAGATGAATACGAAGGATGAATATTTTCAGCGGTATTCTAACAATCATTTCATGCTGGTATTTTTCTATTACTATTATAAATTATTATTTCGAATCGGCATCACGCATGTTGTTATTCCGAATATTGTGCTGAATATCTTCTGTGTGGATATAGGTATTTATATTACGTATCGAACCGCAAAGAGATTGCGAGGTATAGGATTTGCAAACTGGGTGTTATTACTCTTTTTGCTTTGCCCGACGATTTATGTATGGCTGACAACAGTATATACCAACACGATCTCTTTTCCGTTTGTTATGGCGGTGTTGTATCTGGCGTTATGGCTGCGCCATGAGAATCTGACGGTGAAAAATATTATCAAATGTATATTACTCGGTTTGATGATGGCGGTCGGTTACTGGATTCGGCCTACGACGATCTTGCCGATCCTGGCGATGATCTTATTTGCGGCAGTGCAATTTTTTAAAGATCCGATCTTTGTAAAAAGTGGGGATAGAAGATATGTGAACCCCAAGTGGAATCTGCTCCATAAAGCTTCTGGCAGGAGAAATACGATCGTTAAGGCTGTTCTTGTAGTGGCGGTTTTTGCCGTTACATTTACAGCGTGCGGCAAGCTGGTTGATCGTCATGTGAATTCTGATCAGGTGACAGGCAGTTTCCCGGTGACGCACTGGCTGATGATGGGGCTGAACCAGAAAAGCTATGGTGGATATGCCAGAGAAGATGAGGCATATACGGAGAGCTTTCCAACAAAAGATATGAAAACACGTGCGGACATTACGCGTGCGAAGGGACGATTGCATCAGCTGGGCTTGATCGGTGTGGTCCGTCAGATGGGAACGAAGATGCTTCGTGTTTGGGCGATGGGCGATGATGATTCATTGCCAAAAGCTTCATATGCAAGTGATTTTCCGGTACTGTATGAGTATGTGATGGGAAAAGATTGTGGCGCGGCAGTGATCTATACACAGGCGTTTCGTGTTTGTATTTTCGCATTTTTATTATTCTGTGTGATACGACAGATTAGGCGGCGGGACTGCGAAGAAATGTTTTTGTTTACGCTGACGTTCCTGGGGGCTGTGATGTTCTTTATTTTGTGGGAGGCAAACCGCAAATATAATATATGTTTTATGGGCGTTTATCTTATGTTGATGGCAGAGGGAGGCCGTTACGCCTCAGCAAAAGCAGAAGAGAGCGGAGATCGTATTGTTTTTGCTAAGTTGACTAGAAAGAAAGCTGCAGTTAGTGTTGGTGTCCTGTGCTTGGGTGCAACGATACTGATCCAAATTCCGCTGCTTCGCTCTCATCAGCGAATATTGGATAAACGATATTATCAAAGTCGTAATTTTCCGGATGCCGTACCGATAAGTTATGTTACGAATAAAACGCCGAAACTTGTGGAGCAGACCTTACAGAAGGGGCAGTATGCAACCAAGGATCAATGGAATATATTGGTGATCTCTTTTGGGCTGGATGGGGTAGACCTTAGTTCTACGAAAGAAGAGTATGAAGTTTCCCTTATTTCCAGGGAGGATGGTAAGTACCTGTATCGGGGGAAAATTGCGCCATGCAATCTGACAGAAAAACGACAGCTTCGAATTTATGTAACGGGCAAAAAGAAGGTTACGGAAGAGGGATATCTGCTTCGAATGAAACATATCGGCTCAGAATATCATATGCTGCCAACAGTCAACAAATTCCCGGATCTTGATCCGTATCCGTACGGCGAGTTGTCGATCGATGGAAAGCAGACGAAATTTGATCTGAATATGAGACTTCTTTATAGCGGAGGCAAACAATGATCACACCATTGGCATTATAGGCAATGTGTGATTCGGACGGTAACTTTCGGCATGGAAAGTTTGAGTAAGTAATTCAGTATTTGCAGATAGAAGTATATTTGGTTTGTGACACTGTAATCATAAATTATAAGAAACCACTTGACAGTGGTTTCTTTTTTGTTATAATAAAGAAAACGTATGAATGATTATTCATATGTTAATATAAACAATCAAACAAACAAGTAGAGGAATACTTGGAAAGGAGATGCCTGCACGTCAAGAGATGCAGGTAGAGAAAGAAAGGAGTTTTTATTATGAAAAAGACGTATAAGATTGATGTGGATTGCGCAAACTGTGCAGCAAAGATGGAGGAAGCTGCTAAGAACACAGCAGGAGTAAAGGATGCGACTGTGAACTTTATGACCTTAAAGATGATCGTAGAATTTGAAGATGGCTGTGATCCTAAGAGTGTTATGCCGGATGTGCTTAAGAATTGCAAAAAGGTAGAGGATGACTGCGAGATCTTTCTGTAGAGTGAGGAGAGATTGTAATGAATAAAAAACAAAAAAAAGTATTGATCCGAATTATCGTGGCAGCAGTATTGATGATCGCGTTATCTGTAATGCCGGTTGTCCCGTCAAAAGGTGTGATACGGTTTGTACTATTTATGATCCCGTATCTGGTGATCGGCTATGATATATTAAGAAAAGCGTTTAAGGGCATCTTAAATCGTCAGGTCTTTGATGAAAATTTTTTAATGGCAGTGGCTACGGTCGGAGCAATTTTGCTCGGAGACTATGTTGAGGGAACCGCTGTTATGCTGTTTTACCAGATCGGTGAACTTTTTCAGAGTTATGCAGTTGGCAAAAGCCGCCGCAATATCAGCGAATTGATGGATATTCGTCCGGATTATGCGAATATTGAGGTGGATGGAGAGATCACACAGGTAGATCCGGACGAAGTTGAGATCGGCACGGTGATCGTAGTCCAGCCGGGAGAAAAAGTACCGATCGATGGTGTTGTAGAACAGGGAAAGGCATCCTTAAATACGAGTGCATTGACCGGAGAGAGTAAGCCAAGAGAGGTGCAAGAGGGCGATGAAGTCATCAGCGGCTGCATTAATATGACCGGACTGCTTCATATCCGCACTACGAAAGAATTTGGTGAGTCAACCGTATCTAAGATTTTGGATCTGGTGGAAAATTCCAGTTCCAAGAAATCGAGATCTGAGAATTTTATTACAAAATTTGCGAAATATTATACACCGGCGGTATGCTATGGTGCGTTGGCGCTTGCTGTTTTGCCGCCACTTGTGAGAATGTTTGCGATGGGGTTGGATCCGAGCTTTGGAGATTGGATCTACCGCGCGTTGACATTTTTGGTTATCAGTTGTCCGTGTGCATTGGTTATCAGTATCCCGTTAAGTTTCTTCGCGGGACTGGGAGGAGCAAGCCACGAAGGTGTACTTGTAAAGGGATCTAATTATTTAGAGACGTTAGCCGGTGTGAAGTGTGTGGTGTTTGATAAGACCGGTACAATGACACAGGGCGTCTTTGAAGTGATCGGCGTACACCACAGTAAGCTGGAAGAACAGAAATTGTTGGAATATGCTGCACACGCAGAGTGCCATTCAACGCATCCGATCAGTAAGAGTTTGTGTAAGGCATATCAGGGCAAGATCGATCAGAGCAGAGTGACAGACGTAGAAGAAATTGGCGGCAATGGCATTATTGCTGTTGTTGACGGCAAAAAGATCGCAGTTGGCAATAGCAAATTGATGAGGAAGATTGGTGTAGCGTGTCAGGAATGCCACAAAGTAGGGACGGTCGTTCATGTTGCTATTGATGGGGAGTATAGCGGACATATACTGATCGCAGATGTGCTCAAGCCAAATGCAAAAAAGGCAATTGAGGCGCTTCATCGTGCCGGTATCGCGCATACAGTTATGCTGACAGGGGATGACAGCCGCGTAGCAGCACAGATAGCAGAGGAACTTCGCATTTCTGAGGTTCACAGTGAATTGCTGCCGGGAGACAAAGTGACACAGTTAGAGGCACTGTTAGACAAACAGCCTGCTAAATCAAAACTTGCTTTTGTCGGTGATGGTATTAATGACGCACCGGTGCTGTCGAGGGCGGATATTGGTATTGCTATGGGAGCACTCGGCTCCGATGCAGCGATTGAAGCGGCAGATGTGGTTTTGATGGATGATGATCCCTTAAAGATTTCCAAGGCAATCCGCATTGCACGTAAATGTATCCGCATTGTTTATGAGAATATTTACTTTGCAATCGGCATTAAGCTGCTGTGTCTGCTTTTGGGAGCGATTGGAATTGCTAACATGTGGTTTGCAATCTTTGCGGATGTCGGGGTTATGGTATTAGCCGTATTGAATGCGATCCGTGCTCTGTTTGTGAAGAAGTTATAACTCAAACTTCGTGCATCCAAAGTTGCCGTTATAATTTGTTTGGGTCAGATATGGTAAAGTGGTGTCAATAGGAGGGAATATTGACACCGCTTTTTTGAAACTATAAAATAAACATGGATATTGACAGAAAGAATAGGTGAGACTATGCAGAAAGATTTAGATAAAGAACCGGTATGCTGCGAGACAGTGGAAGTGCATGAGGACTTGCTGCGGATCGTGGAACAGACAATGCCGGAGGAGACAGAATTGTATGATCTGGCAGAGCTGTTCAAGGTGTTTGGGGATTCCACCCGCATACGGATCCTGTTTGTGCTTTCTTCGGCGGAAGTATGTGTGTGTGATCTGGCGAGAGTGCTTAATATGACGCAGTCGGCGATCTCTCATCAATTGCGCATTCTCAAGCAAAATAAATTGGTCAAAAGCCGCAGAGAAGGCAAATCCATTTTTTATTCTCTGGCAGATGGACATGTTAGTACGATCATTGCACAGGGACGCGATCATATTGAGGAGGATGCATAACATATTGTTATCACAAAAAGTTAGTTGTTTCTTACGATATGACTTGCATTTCCTAGTCAAGTAGTGTAAATTATCTAATGGAAACAGAAAAATTAAGAGACTGCTCTGTTATCATTTCATAGTATGCATAGGTGCATAGTGTGAAAAGTAGACCATTACGATATCATAGAAAGGAAGAGATAGACATGAGCAAATTGATTTATTTGGATAATGCGGCAACAACGAAGGTACATCCGCAGGTGTTGGAGGCAATGATGCCTTATTTTTCTGAGGAATATGGCAATCCATCCAGTATATATAGTTTCGCAGGTAAGAGTAAGAAGGCTGTAGAGGATGCCAGACAAACAGTGGCTGACTTTTTGGGTGCCAATGCTAATGAGATTTATTTTACAGGTGGTGGAAGTGAGTCTGATAACTGGGCGCTGAAAGCGACAGCTTTTGCGAAGAAAGAAAAAGGAAATCATATTATTACTTCTGCGATAGAGCATCATGCAATCCTGCATACATGTGAATATTTGGAAAAGAATGGTTTTGAGGTGACTTACGTTGGAGTAGATGAGGATGGAGTGATCAAGCTGGATGAGCTGAAAGCAGCTATTCGCCCGACAACGATCATGATCTCGGTTATGTTTGCAAACAATGAGATTGGTACCATTCAGCCGATCAAGGAGATCGGTGAGATTGCTAAAGAGCATGACATTATTTTCCATACCGATGCAGTACAGGCTTATGGACATGTTCCGATCAATGTGGACGAGTATCATATTGATATGTTGAGTGCCAGTGGACATAAGATTAACGGGCCAAAGGGAATCGGTATTATGTATTTGCGCAATTCTGTTAAGATTGGACCATTTATTCATGGTGGGGCACAGGAGAGAAATCGCCGTGCCGGCACACATAATGTTCCGGGAATTGTTGGCTTTGGTAAAGCAACGGAGATCGCTAAAGAGACAATGGCAGAACGAAGTGCCTATGAGACGAAGTTGAGAGATCGCCTGATTGAGGGTCTTACTGCAATTCCGAATTCCAGACTGAATGGACACCGTACGAATCGTCTTCCTAACAATGTAAATGTTGGATTTGAATTTATTGAGGGTGAGTCTATGCTGATCCTGTTGGATCAGAAAGGAATCTGCGGCTCTAGCGGATCTGCATGTACTTCGGGTTCTTTGGATCCGTCTCATGTATTATTGGCGATAGGGCTGCCGCACGAGAAAGCACATGGTTCTCTGCGATTGACCTTATCCGAGGAGACAACCGAAGAAGATGTAGATTTTGTCATTGAGCAGGTGAAAGCAAATGTGGACAGACTTCGAAGCATGTCACCATTGTATACCGATTATTTGAAGAGTCAGCAATAAGAATAGAACAAGATGGAGGATAAACGATATGTATAGTGAAAAGGTAATGGATCATTTCAGTAATCCTAGAAATGTGGGTGAGATCGAAGATGCCAGCGGTGTAGGAACTGTTGGTAATGCCAAATGTGGCGATATTATGCGTATGTATCTTGATATTGATGAAAACCAGGTGATTCGTGACTGTAAGTTTAAGACATTTGGCTGTGGTGCAGCAGTTGCAACAAGCAGTATGGCGACGGAGATGGTTATCGGCAAGACGGTACAGGAAGCTTTGGAAGTAACGAATGTGGCAGTTATGGAAGCATTAGATGGACTTCCACCGGTAAAGGTACACTGCTCCTTGTTGGCAGAAGAAGCAATTCATGCAGCGCTGTGGGATTATGCTGAGAAGAATCATATTAAGATCGAAGGGTTAAAGAAACCAAAGAATGATATTAACGATGAAGAGCCGGCGGAGGACTAAGCGATTATGAAAATTTCAACGAAAGGAAGATACGCATTGCGGCTGATGCTTGATATTGCAATGCATGACGCAGCGGGGCCGGTGCGTATTAAGGATGTTGCTGCGCGACAGGAGATCTCAGATAAGTATTTGGAACAGATCGTATCGGTTCTGAATAAGGCAGGATACGTCCGCTCTATACGTGGACCGCAGGGCGGATATCAATTGATCCGCAAGCCGAAAGACTACACTGTAGGGATGATCTTGCGACTGACCGAGGGCAGTCTTGCACCAGTCGGTTGTCTCGAATATGAGGAAAATGATTGCCCGAGACAGGAGATGTGCGCCACCTTGAAGTTGTGGAAAATGTTGGATGAATCCATTAAATCGGTTGTGGACAAAGTGACTTTGGAAGATCTGTTAGAGTGGCAGGAAGAGGTCGGATCGGATTATGTGATCTAATACTGTTTATTTATATGAGGAAGCAAGGAGTCGAAAATGTATTTGACTCCTTGTTTTTTATTTTACTAAAACTTCCCATACCGGAAGTTGCTGTAAGAACAACATATTGCTTATTATGTCAATGACTATATTGCATTTTGCAGTCACCAAAGAGTGATTTCTGCCATCCGAGAACTATAGTAATTGCCTTGTCGCATTCTCGTTTTTGGTGATTTCTAAAAAACCGGAAAACGCTGGTCTTGGTCTTTATGGAGCAATTTGACGTATCGTGGCATATGATGGTATACTATATAAATTAGGGAAATGTTTCGTTTTGCCTAGAATGACAAGATCATTTGCGGCAAGAAAGGAGATATATGAAAAGAGGTTTCAAGCTGCGAGGTAGACTGCGGCTTCATCTTGGCTGGCCATTGTGGTTGAGCATTCTCTTATTGCCTATGGTGATGCAACTATATATTGCGGACCGTAAAGCAGGTATCATAGGAACGTGCTATTTTCTTGCATTCTTTTTATGTGCATTGATCATTCGCTACGGCGGTCACAAGAAGATGCGGCGGGATTTGATCCATTTTGCCAGCACGTATGGTCAGATGCAGATGCAGACGATGAAAGAACTCAGTGTTCCATTTGCGGTATTGAGCGAAGAGGGGCAACTGCTTTGGGGCAATGATGAGTTTGTACGCATAGCAGTCAATAAAAAAGCAGCCAGACGCAATATTGCCAATGTATTTCCGGAGATTTCGGAGAATAGTCTTCCGGTGGACGGTGGCAGGAAAGTAATACACATACACGCTGGAGATAAATATTATCGGGCGGTACTTTCGTTAGTGTCAGATGATGGATTCAACGTGGATGATCAGATCATGCCAATGGATCAGCTGTTGGAAACAAAGCAGTTGATCGCAATGTTTCTGTACGATGAGACGGAAATGATCGAATTGGAAGAGCGGCGAGAGGAAGAGAATCTTATCGTAGGCCTTCTTTACATCGATAATTTTGATGAAATGTTAGACAGTATTGATGAAGTACGCCAATCTCTGATGACAGCACTGATCGACCGTAAGATCAACAAAACAATGCAGGCAATCGATGCTATATGTAAAAAAATAGAAAAGGACAAATTCCTGTTTGTCTTTAAGCAGAAATATTTACAGGAATTGATGAATGATCGTTTTTCTGTTTTGGAAGAGATACGAAATATCAATATTGGAAATGAGCAGACAGCAACGATCTCGATCGGTATTGGTGTCGGTAAGGGAACATTTAACGAACGCTATGAATGGGCGCGTGCAGCTATTGATCTTGCGCTTGGACGTGGCGGTGATCAGGCGGTGATCAAAAACGGTGATCAGGAACAATTCTATGGGGGCAAACGTGTTCAGATCGAGCGCAATACCCGTGTTAAGGCTCGTGTCAAAGCGCATGCTTTGCGAGAGTTGATCGAAGGAAAAGAGCGTGTTGTCGTCATGGGGCATTCCATCGGAGACGCGGATTCGTTTGGAGCTTCGGTCGGCATTTACCGTATTGCTAAGGCATTAAACCGCAAGGCACATATTGTTGTCGATGAGGTGAATGCTTCGGTACGCCCGTTAAAAGAACGCTTTTATACGAACGATTATGATGACGATATGCTCGTAAGTGGCGAAGAGGCGGTCAGGCTTGTGGATGAGACTACGTTGTTAGTTATTGTCGATGTCAACAAGGGAGAACATACAGAGTGTCCTGAGCTTATTGAATTGGCGCAGTCTATTGTGGTGATTGATCATCACAGACAGGCCGGTGATGCGATTGCAAAAGCCGTATTGTTTTATATTGAACCATATGCATCGTCAGCGAGTGAAATGGTGGCAGAGATCTGTCAGTATATTGGCGGCGGATTGAAGCTGCGTGCCGCCGAGGCAGAAGCGTTGTATGCCGGTGTAATGATCGATACGAATTATTTCACGGACAAGACAGGTGTGCGCACGTTTGAGGCAATGGCCTATCTGAAACGGAATGGTGCCGATTCTGTGCGTATCCGCAAGATGTTTCGTGAGGATATCAATGAGTACAAAATACAAGCAGAGGCCATTCAGAATACGGAATTGTATCTGGACCACTATGCGATCACAGAAAGTGAGTCTCGTGGAGTGGAGACGCCGACAGTGCTTGGTGCAAAGATTGCCAATTCCCTGTTGAATATCGAACAGGTAAAGGCATCATTTGTATTGACAAAATACAACGGCAAAGTATTTGTAAGCGCAAGGTCTATCGATGAGCTGAATGTGCAGCTAATGATGGAAAAACTCGGCGGAGGAGGTCATATTAATATGGCCGGTGCGCAGATTCCGGGACTGGATGTGGAGAGTGCAAAAGCACAGATCCGTGCATTGATCGATGCAATGATCGCTAATGGAGATGCAGACTAGCCGCGATGATCGGCAATAGAAATCCGGCTTAGCTGCGATGATTGGCAACGAGATGCGGACAGAGGCATATGTAGTGGTGTTGACATTTTTGGAAAATAGACGGAAACGGGGGATAAAGACATGGAAGTAATTTTATTAGAAGATGTAAAATCATTGGGGAAAAAGGGTGAACTGGTTAAAGTTAATGAAGGATACGCAAGAAATTTCTTGTTGAAGAAAAATCTTGGTATAGAGGCTACCGCAAAGAATAAAAATGACCTGAAATTGCAGAAACAGCATGAGGCGAAGCTGGCAAAGGAAAAATTAGAGGCAGCGAAAGCATTTGCGGAGGAGATGAAAGAAAAATCGATCACCGTATCCATTAGGATCGGCTCCGGTGGAAGAAGCTTTGGGTCGGTATCGACCAAAGAATTGGCAGTTGCAGCTAAAGAGCAGCTTGGGTATGAATTGGACAAAAAGAAGATGGTGCTGCAGGATCCGATCAAAAGTCCGGGCATCTTTACACTTCCGATCAAATTGCATCCTAAGGTAACGGGCGAGTTAAAGGTAATCGTCAAAGAGGTATAACCGCACAAAAGGAGAAACGTAGATGGAAGAAGCAGTGATCAAACGGATTCCGCCGCATAATATTGAGGCGGAGAGAGCGGTGATCGGCTCGATGATCATGGACCGGGATGCCATTTTGGTATGTTCAGAGATGCTGACAGCAGAAGATTTCTATCAGGGGCAATATGGCATACTTTTTGAGGCATTGCTCGATCTGTTTCGCGGTGGGATTGGTACAGATCTGATCACTCTGCAAAACAAGCTTCGTGAAAAAGAAGCTCCGCCGGAACTGTGCAGTGTCGAATACATTGGCAGTTTGCTAAATAGTGTGCCGATTTCTGCAAATGTAAAGTATTATGCCACGATTGTCAAAGAAAAAGCGATGCTTAGAAGGCTGATACAGACAGCTGAGAGGATTGCCAGTACTTGTTATATGGACAAAGAACCGTTAGAAGATATTTTGGATGCGACTGAAAAAAATATCTTTCAGGTGATGCAGCAGCGTACCGGCAGTGAGTTTGAACCGATTCGAGATGTTGTTTTGCGTACCTTAGATAGTATTGAGCAGGCGGCGAAACAGAAAGGGCATATTACCGGATTGGAGACCGGATTTCGGGATTTGGATTACAAGACAGCGGGTCTGCAAAAGTCCGATCTGATTTTGATCGCAGCACGTCCGGCTATGGGTAAGACAGCGTTTGTACTGAACCTGGCAGAATATATTGCATTGCATAGCGAGAGTACGATTGCGATGTTTAGCTTGGAAATGAGTAAGGAGCAGCTTGTGAAACGAATGCTTTCGATGAATTCTCATGTTGACTCCCAAAAGATAAGAACCGGTAATCTGGAAGACGAGGACTGGGACAGACTGGTGGGCAGTGTCCGGCGAATTGGTAATTCACATCTTGTGATTGACGACACATCAGGAATCACGGCGACAGAGCTTCGTTCCAAATGCCGTAAGTTAAAGATCGAGCAGGGATTAGATCTGGTTATTATCGATTACCTGCAGTTGATGTCGGGCAGTGGAAAGCGCAAAGGCGAGAACAGACAGCAGGAAATTTCGGAAATCTCCCGTTCTCTCAAAGTTATGGCGCGAGAATTAAACGTTCCGGTGATCGCTTTATCACAGTTATCACGTGCAGTTGAGCAGCGTCCGGACAAGAAACCGATGCTTTCTGATCTGCGTGAGTCCGGAGCGATCGAGCAGGATGCCGATATGGTTATGTTTTTGTATCGTGACGAATATTATAACCCGGACAGCGAGGAAAAAGGTGTGGCAGAGGTCATTATCGCAAAACAGCGTAGTGGTCCGACAGGATCGGTGAAACTGGCATGGTTAGCGAACTTGACGAAGTTTGGAAATCTGGAACAGGAAAGAAATTAACACTTGATTTACAGGCAGGAATTGATTAGAATATATAAGGTTGAATACAACCAACCAGGATTCATGCTTTGTGGCTGAGGAATCCCGCAAAGGATAGACCGAGTATAGAGATTGCAACAAGGAAGGATAGGAGGAAACCATGGCAAACAAGGTTACTTTTGATTACTCTCTGACAGAGAACGTAATTTCTGCAGACGAGATCAAATCAATGGAGAAAATTACAAACGACGCAAAAGAATTATTACTTAGCAAAGAAGGAGCAGGAAGTGATTTCTTAGGATGGATTGACCTTCCGATTGATTATGATAAGGAAGAATTCGCACGTATCCAGAAAGCTGCTGAGAAGATTCAGTCTGATTCAGAAGTGCTTTTGGTAATCGGTATCGGCGGTTCTTATTTGGGAGCAAGAGCAGCAATTGAGTTCTTGAGACATGGATTTTATAACAATGTGTCCAAAGAAATTCGTAAAACACCAGAGATTTATTACTGTGGTAACAATTTGAGCGGCACATATCTGTCACAGTTGATCGACGTGATCGGTGATCGTGACTTTTCCGTAAATATTATCAGCAAGTCCGGTACTACGACGGAGCCTGCTGTTGCATTCCGTATTTTCAAGGAAATGTTAGAGAAGAAATATGGTAAAGAGGAAGCTGCTAAGAGAATATATGCAACAACGGACAAGCAGAAAGGTGCGTTGAAGAACCTTGCTACAGAAGAAGGTTATGAGAGCTTTGTTGTACCGGATGATGTCGGAGGACGTTTCTCCGTACTTACCGCAGTTGGTTTACTTCCAATTGCTGTTAGTGGTGCAGACATTGCTAAGTTGATGGAAGGTGCAGCATCCATGCGCGAACTTTGCTTGGACAAAGATTTCGCAGACAATGATTCTATGAAGTATGCTGCGATCCGTAATATCTTATTACGCAAGGGGAAATCTGTGGAGATCCTTTGCAACTATGAGCCTGCATTCCACTATGTAGCTGAGTGGTGGAAACAGCTTTACGGAGAGAGCGAAGGTAAAGATCAGAAAGGTATTTTCCCGGCAGCAGTTGATTTGACAACAGATCTGCATTCCATGGGACAGTTCATTCAGGACGGAAGCCGTATCATGTTTGAGACAGTTATGGAATTAGAAGAGCCGACATTAGATGTAACGATTCAGGAAGAGCCGGTTGATCTTGATGGATTAAACTATTTGGCTGGCAAGAACCTTGACTTCATCAACAAGAGTGCGATGAAGGGAACACAGTTGGCACACGTTGATGGCGGTGTACCAAACTTGAGCGTAAAGGTTCCGGCACAGAATGAATATTATTTGGGTCAGTTATTCTACTTCTATGAGTTCGCCTGCGGTGTAAGTGGATATATCCTTGGTGTAAATCCATTTAACCAGCCGGGTGTTGAGAGCTATAAGAGAAATATGTTCGCATTGCTTGGTAAGCCAGGTTATGAGGCAGAGAGAGAAGAGCTCTTAAAGAGACTGTAATTGACGTAAATAGAGCAATTCGAAGTTATACAACAAAGGCAAATCCCCATTTTCCTGTTATGGATCTATGATGGCAGGGAAGAGGGGCTTTGCTTTTTTACTTTCATAGGAAAATGCTGTTGCGTAGTGTGATAATGCCAAGAATTGCTATAGCAATTCTTGTAAAGCAAAGCGCTGGCTTTGCTTTTTTTGATTTCATAGAAAATTATGGGGGAATAGGTTGGCGATAACGAAAAGTACAGGTATAATAAAGAGAAGATGTCAGGGAGGAGGATAGAAACATTTATGATAGATTGGAAGGGCGAGTTGTTTGAGTGGATGCCGGGCTGTATCGGAATATTTAGACATGATGGGAAATGTCTGCGTACGGTAGCGCTCAACGCTAAAATGCGTGACATACTTGGGGTGACAGAAGAAGATGTTCAGACAAGTACTTGTAAAGAGCTGCTGCAGATACATCCGGATGATAGAGAGAACCTTTACAGCAGTTTTGACCGGGCAATTATTGATAAAAGGGATACATTAGAAATCAAGGCACGGTTTTATAGACGGAAGTTGAAACAGTATGTCTGGTTTCAATCTAATTTTCAGTTTCAGTATCGGTCAGATGGTGAAACGATCATCTATGCATTATATCAAGATGTGACGTCACGTATGCGCATGAAGGAAAAGCTGCAGCACAACATTAAAACGATGCGGACAGCGATGGATCAGTGTGGTGTTTATTATGCTTTGTATGATATTGAAGCTAATACGGTCACTTATAACTCTAAAATGCAGCAAGATTTTGGAGTGCCTGCGGTAGCACGGCGACAAGTGGGACAACCACGTAGGTTGATGACCGAGTCCGGTCGGGCAGAATTAATCCGGTTGGAGAAGCTGCTTATGACGGGCAAGCAGGATTCGATCTCCCTAGAGATGGAAATACGACGTCCGATGCGAGGTGACTGGATATGGTCTAAGCAAAACTATACGGTTGCAGATCGTAATGAGCAGGGAGCACCGACGATGATCGCAGCTACGGCATTAGACATTACGAAAGAAAAGGAAGAGGAAAAGCGTTTTAGTCAGGAGAATATGTATCATCAACTCCTTTTTAATAATATGACATCGGTTATTCGAATCAATATTACGGCATGGAAAGTATTAGATTATGCCGGAGAATTTGTGTTGATTCATGGGAAGGAGAATGATCCGTTTGGTGTTATGATCGACCATATTACCGATGAAGAGCAAAAAAAGGAATTTACCCGTATTTTTCATCGAAATAATCTGATCCACTTATTTGAAAGCGGGCAGAGGCAGGTATCCTATACCTTTCGTAGTAAACGTCTTTCGGGAAAAACGCTGTGGATGAAGATTGTTTTAGATATGACGGCACGCGAGGGGGAAGATATATATGGCTTTGTATCGCTGCAGGATGTAGATCGTAATGTCATAAAAGAACTTGTTCGTGGGCAGGTAGTTGATTCGATGATCGACTTCATCGCATATTGGAATACGGCAGCGAATGACAGTCAGATCTTTACTCGGTATGAATGTTATCAGGTAGATGCTTCGTTTGAGGGTAAGAAAAAGGTGGAGAAACTGCAAGAACAGTTGATCAATCTGGTCATTCCGGAGGAAAGAGAAATCATCAATGCGCAGATGTCGTGGGAAGTAATACATGCCCGGATCCAACACGGACTCAGTTGGGATTTTATGTATCACGCACAGGATGAGGAACTTGGTGTACGTACTAAGCGTATTTTTGCTTTCTTTTTGGAAAATGATGAGAGCGTCATTGTGATGGTGCAGAGAGATGTTACAGATATCATGTCCGAACAGGAAAAGCAAAATGCAGAGTTGCAGCGGGCCTTGGAAATTGCCAATCGTGCCAGTCATGCCAGAGATGAGTTCCTGTCAAGCATGAGTCATGATCTTAGAACTCCTCTGAATGGAATTATTGGGGCGGCAGAGCTTGCGAAGCTTTTCGGAGATGAAGTTCCGGATATGGTACAGGAATATTTGGACGACATTATATCTTCCGGTCATTTTATGCTGAATCTGGTTAACGACATTTTGGATACCAACCGGTTGGCATCCGGTAAACTGGAATTGCATCTCAAGAAGATCGATATCCAGCATATCATACAGGATATGCGGCAGATATTTGGAGTTACATGTGCCGACAAAGGAATCAATCTTGTATTTGAACCGGGTGAAAATATTCATACCGTGTATGCAGATCCGGTGCGTATACAGCGAATATTTAGCAACCTGCTGTCAAATGCGATCAAGTTTACACCACCCGGTGGTACAGTATATTTTCGTGCAATAGAGCGTGAAATCATTGGCGACAAATACTTAGTGACTATTCAAGTTAAGGATACAGGAACCGGAATGAGTGAGGAATTTCAAGAGCATATGTTTGAAATCTTTGCACAGGAAGAAAATGATACCAATACCTTTAACATTGGAACGGGACTAGGGTTATCAATCGTAAAGAACCTGGTTGAACTGATGGGTGGAACAATACGATGCTCCAGTAAGCTGGGTGTGGGAACAGAGTTTTTTGTAACGATGCCATTTCAGCTTGCGGAAGAAGCAGAGGAGGAACAATCGGCAGAAAAATGTGCAATACAAGAGGAATTGCTTTGGGATCATCGAATACTGCTTGTTGAAGATCATGACTTAAACGCCAAGATCGTGACCAGATTGCTGGAGAGCAAGCAAATACAGGTGGAACGGGCCAAAAACGGCAAAGAGGCGGTTGAGTTGTATGCAGCAAGTGCTCCATATAGCTATGATGCAATCCTAATGGATATACAGATGCCGGTCATGGATGGCATTGAAGCAAGTAAGAAGATACGTATGCTGGAGCGGCCGGATGCAAGATTAATCCCGATCATAGCACTGACAGCCAACGTGTTTGATGTAGATGTGCAGCGCAGTAAGGCGGTAGAAATGAATGCACATCTGGTCAAACCGATCGATCCGCAGAAGCTGTTCCGGACATTGATCGCACTTTGGAAATAAATAGAGGAAAGAATAAAGCACAAGGAAGGACGGATGAGTATGTGTAAGAAAATGTTAACGTTTAGTTATGATGATGGTATTTATCAGGATGAGCGCTTGGTGGAGATATTTAATAAATATGGTATGAAAGCAACCTTTAATCTGAATACGGGAATTCAGTCTCCAGAGAGTAATTTTGAGATCGAGGGGATAAAGATTGCCCGCATGGAGCAGGAGGGACTGGCAAAATTATATGAGGGACATGAGATCGCTTTGCACGGCTTGACACATGCATCGCCCTCCGGTATCAAACCGGAAGATTATTCGCAGGAATATTTGCAGGATGCCCGTAACATTGAGAAACTATATGGAAAATACCCGGTTGGCATGGCTTACGCTTATGGTGATGTACCGGATCCGGTCGTTTCGTATTTGAAAGATATTGGTATTCGTTACGGAAGGACGGTAGAGAGTACGCATGGATTTGCTTTGCCGCAGGATCCGATGAGGCTTAATGCAACCTGTCATCATAACGATGATAAGTTGTTTGAGCTGGCAGAACAGTTTCTGGCTGCAAAACCAGATGAACCAATGTTGTTTTATGTGTGGGGACATAGCTATGAGTTTGATGTAAACAACAATTGGGAGCGAATAGAAGAACTCTGCAAAATGCTGGGCGGACGCGATGATATTTTTTATGGTACCAACGCACAATGTTTAGGATATATATAAGGCGGTTTTTGTCTCCTTTCCGGTAATATATATAGCGAAAGCAGTAAGTTTGAAGGGAGGAGAAGATTATGAGATGCGAAAATAATCTAATGGAAACTACATTAAAAAAGAATATGTCCCTATATGAGGAGGATCAGCAGCCGGAGGGAGGCAGATGGAGGAAGATCCTGCGCTATGTATTGATCGCAGTCATACTTGCAATCGTTATTCAGATGTTATATGCGGGCGTGCTCTTTTTACTTGCTTGGAGAGCGGAAGGATCCCTTCAGACAGCATCCGGTTATAAGCAGATTGAAAAAAGTTTTAGGCGTGTGATCAAAGCACAGCAAAAGGTGGTATCACGCTATGAATTTTATGAGGATCCGTTTAAGTCAGATCCTTTGCCAATGGCATATAACTGTTCGCTGGGAAGTTTAATGCAGTCGGCAGCATCCTCTGTCAGTGAAGGGGTATTAGACAGAGAGCCGGGTTCTACGCAGGAAGATTGGCCGGAACTGGTCACACAGGATAGTACGACCAACACAGAAAATGTAGATGAGGCAGAGATGGATCAGATCCTGACGAAGGATGGTTTAATCTATGTGCTTTATTATAACGATGGCTCCTATATAAGGAGCAATGCTACGGATCAAGAGGGTGCGACGGATCAACTGTACATTCTTCGAGAGAAGAATGGTATCTGCGAGGAAGTTGGCAAAGTATCCCTTAAAATTAATGATCCATATCAGAATGCCAGTAGTGAAGATGATCTGTACGGCGATGAAAGTGCTAGCTATGAAGATGGTCTGATGTGGTGTGGAAAGAGCTTGCTATATGTGAAGAATACGAGAGCACAGACCTATGTGATACCGATCGATGTATCGGATCCTCAGAAACCACAGGCTGGCAAGATGCTTCGGCAAAGCGGTCAAAATCTTTGCACACGCGTATCCGGAGAGAAGTTGATCATTGCCTCTGTGATGCAACCATATACCGATGCCGATGGTGTTATCAGCATTGAAGATCCGCAAATTAATGACAAAAAGCTGGCGGTTAAGGATGTATATTGGCAGAGGGATCTGTATCAGCCGGGGTATACGCTTGTCTGCAGTTACCGCATGGCAGATCATACGCAGTTAGAGCCGGTCGGTCATAAGGCGTTAGCAGGAACAGCGATGAAAGTATACATGTCCGGCAAAAATGTATATGTGCTTTGCCGAACCGTTGCGAAGCGGTTTGATGAGACAGAACGCACCGGAATCACCAAGTTTGTTGTGGATTCAGAGGGGACAGTGAAAGCAACAGCGACCCATATTGTCAAAGGAATTGTAGGAGAGGGATTTGCGGTTAAAGAGCAGGGTGGACATTTGTGGCTGTGTATGTCGGTGCATCATTATAAGTCAGAGTGGAAATGGAAAAAGGCAGAGGTACCTTTTAACTGGAAATTACTTGCACATTATACGGGACAGCTCAAAATGCTCTGCGGAGAAGAAGAGAGTTCCCGTAATGTCAGTGTATATGCACTGGATGATTCGCTGCAGGAGATTGGAACAAGTTCTGAAATATGCAAAGGAGAAACGGTGCAGTGTGCACGTTTCCTGAACAAGACATTATATTTGGTGGTAAATGATGACCGTAAAATGATACAGGTATCAATGGCAGCAGAAGCAGATCCACAGGTCCTCGCACAGATCAAATTAGCCGATGAGGTTCATTATCTGCATTTGTTCCCATCGGATCCATCGATGATCTTTTCACTCGGGAAGACAACAACCGGAGAACTGGATATGACGGTTTTTTGGGCAACGGAGGGATCTGACATCAAACAGGTTGCAAGTTATGGTTTGCGGCAGCATGATTCCAGCGCATTAGCAGACCATACAAAAATCTTAGTGCAGAAGACGGAGAAAGGATTTTACTTGGGATTTGCAACGTATAATGCGGAAGGCTTGCAGTATCCGCTATTGCATTATACTGCAGATGAATCTGTAACTCAGGTTCTTCGCTCAACATCCAAAGGTCGTGCAGATTATTGGTGCCGCGGACTATTTATTGATGGCAGCTTTTATGTATTCCGCAATTCCAACCGTGATCTGCAGATGGAAAAATATGAGCATCCACAGATGGAGGCGTATGCCGACAAGGCAAAGGTGTGGTCTAATTATTAACGCAAATTTCTTTATACCATAAAAAAGGAGCTTCTGCACTAAGCAATTAGTGCGTAGCTCCTTTTCGGATATATCGTCTATATAGGGAGTATATTACTGATGGCTGTCCTGATAGTTCAAAGCAGCACCGACAAATCCCTTAAACAATGGATGTGGACGGTTTGGTCTGGACTTAAATTCAGGGTGAGCCTGTGTTGCTACAAACCACGGATGTGATGGAAGCTCACACATTTCTACGATGCGTCCGTCCGGAGACAGGCCGGAAAGCTTCATGCCGAATTTCTGTAAATCTTCGCGGTAGTAGTTATTTACTTCGTAACGGTGACGATGTCTTTCGTGGATGGTTTCCTCACCGTACAGCTCATAAGCTTTGGAATCCTTGTCCAGTACACAAGGGTAGGAACCGAGACGTAACGTGCCGCCGATATCTTCAATGCCGTCCTGTTCCGGCATTAAATGGATCACAGGATGTGTTGTCTGAGGATCCAGTTCAATACTATGCGCATCATTGAAACCACAGACGTGTCTTGCAAATTCAACGATGGCAAGCTGCATTCCCAAACAAAGACCTAAGAATGGAATACCGTGTTCTCTTGCATACCGGATCGCTGTGATCTTTCCATCAATGCCGCGGTCACCAAAGCCGCCAGGTACTAATATACCGGATACATCATGAAAGAGTTCATCAGCATTTTCTTCATTTAAGTCTTCAGATGGAATCCATTTGATCGTTACATTGCTTTTGTGCGCAAGTCCGCCATGCTTGAGAGCTTCTACAACACTGATATATGCATCGTGCAGAGAAGTGTATTTGCCGACGAGAGCAACAGTAACATCTTTCTCAAGATTTTTGAGGGTATGAACCATTGTCTGCCACTCTTCCATGTCCGGTGTTTTGCAGTCTAACTTTAAGCATTTGCAGGCAACATCAGCGAGATGCTCCTTTTCCATTGCCAAAGGTGCTTCATATAGAGTCTCTACATCTAAATTCTGCATTACGTGATCGGTCGGAACATTACAAAACAGTGCGATTTTATCTTTGATGCCCGGCTCGAGAGGACGCTCTGTACGGCATACGATGATGTCCGGCTGAATACCCATTCCCTGCAGCTCCTTAACGCTTGCCTGTGTTGGCTTGGTTTTCATTTCACCGGAAGCACCCAGGTATGGGATGAGTGTCACATGGATCAAGATAGCATTTTCACGTCCAACATCATGCTGAAACTGACGGATCGACTCTAAGAAAGGCTGGCTTTCGATATCGCCGACAGTGCCGCCGACTTCAATGATTGCAATCTGTGTATCTTTACAGCCATCGTTACGGTAGAAACGGCTCTTGATCTCATTTGTAATATGTGGGATAACCTGAACAGTTCCGCCGCCAAAGTCACCGCGACGTTCTTTCGAGAGAACGGACCAATATACTTTTCCGGTTGTTACGTTGGATTGTTTGGTCAGATTTTCGTCAATGAAACGTTCGTAGTGGCCAAGATCCAAGTCAGTCTCTGCACCATCATCCGTAACGAACACTTCACCGTGCTGTACCGGATTCATAGTACCGGGATCGATATTGATATAAGGGTCGAATTTCTGCATGGTCACACTATAACCACGCATTTTCAAAAGTCTGCCCAGAGATGCGGCTGTAATTCCTTTGCCGAGACCGGACACAACACCACCAGTGACGAAGACATATTTGACTGCCATTTGTGTATCCTCCTTTGTGTCAGAACATTGTTGTCAATAAATAAACCAATATTTTTCTATTATACTCTATATGATTGGGTTTGTTCAATATATTTTTGCACAAAAAGGAAAGAAAATTCATGGAAAATTTCCAAGAAATACATAGAAATTTCAGACTTTCTTAATATTGTGAAATATTGCTTTTTGGGCAGACTAGACTTATAATAGAAATAGTTTACAGGATATGAGGAGGACAAATTATTTGGACAACAATATATCAAATCAAAATAGAAACCAAAATAACAATAATATGGGAAATAATTTTGGACGCGGACAGAACCGTAAAAGCATGGTGCTTTGTCTGATCGTTGCACTTGGCATTTTTCTTGTGTTTTCCTTGATGAATCGTCAGGTAGAAAAGGCAAGAGATAAAGAGATCAGCTATGACCAGTTTTTGCAGTTGCTGGATGATGGACAGGTTGAATCTGTGACACTCACTTCTGATCAGATCAAGATCGTTCCGAAGAAACAGTCAAATAGTCTGTATCAGATCACCTATCATACCGGTCTGATCAGTATGGATATTACATTGGTACAGCGATTAGAAAAGGCAAATGTAAAGTTCACCAAAAAGTCAGACAGTTCCAATAGTATGGTCTACATGCTGGTATCGACTGTATTGCCATTTTTACTGCTATGGGTCGGACTGATCTTTATGTCCCGTGTTATTTCTAAAAATTCCGGCGGTATTATGGGTGTTGGTAAGAGTACGGCGAAGATGTATGTTCAGAAAGAAACCGGTGTAACATTTCGCGATGTAGCCGGTCAGGAAGAGGCAATGGATTCGTTGAACGAGCTGGTCGACTTCCTGCATAATCCGAAGAAATATACGGAGATTGGTGCTAAACTGCCGAAGGGAGCATTGTTAGTCGGACCTCCGGGAACCGGTAAGACACTGCTTGCAAAGGCGGTGGCCGGCGAAGCAAAAGTTCCGTTTTTCTCTCTTTCTGGATCTGATTTCGTAGAGATGTTCGTCGGTGTAGGTGCATCGCGAGTGCGTGATCTGTTTAAGCAGGCACAGCAGATGGCACCATGTATTATTTTCATTGATGAGATCGATGCCATCGGTAAGAGCCGTGACAGTCAGTATGGAGGCAGCAACGACGAGCGCGAGCAGACGCTAAATCAGCTGTTATCCGAGATGGATGGATTTGACAGTTCGAAAGGCCTTGTCATCTTAGGCGCGACAAACCGACCGGAAGTGCTTGATAAGGCATTACTCAGACCGGGACGTTTTGATCGACGTATTATCGTAGAAAAGCCGGATCTTAAGGGCCGAGTTGATATTTTACGTGTGCATGCCAAGGATGTATTAATGGATGAGTCTGTTGACTTTGAGGAAATTGCTCTTGCGACCAGTGGAGCCGTTGGTGCGGATCTTGCTAATATGATCAATGAGGCTGCTATTATGGCTGTGCGTTCCGGAAGAAGAGCAGTCAATCAGAAAGATTTGTTTGAGGCAGTGGAAGTCGTTATTGCCGGTAAGGAGAAGAAAGACCGCATTTTAGGCAAAGAGGAGAAACGGATCGTTGCATATCACGAGGTAGGGCATGCGCTAGTGACTGCACTGCAGAAAAATGCGGAGCCGGTTCAAAAGATTACGATCGTGCCACGTACGATGGGATCTCTTGGATATGTCATGCAGGTTCCGGAAGAAGAGAAATATCTGATGAGCAAAGCAGAGATACTCACTCGGATCACAACATTATTTGGAGGCAGGGCTGCGGAAGAATTAGTGTTTGATTCTGTAACGACAGGAGCTTCCAATGATATTGAAAAGGCAACTTCTCTTGCCAGAGCAATGGTAACACAGTACGGTATGTCTGATAAATTTGGCTTGATCGGTTTGGAGAGTGTGCAGAACAAATATCTGGATGGCAGAACGGTGTTAAATTGTGGTGATGCAACAGAAGCAGAGATAGATCTTGAAGTCATGAAGATATTGAGTGAATGTCACCAAAAGGCTAAAGAATTGTTGGATGGCAATCGTGATGCACTGGATCAGCTCGCCGCATTTTTGATCGAGCACGAGACGATCACCGGTAAAGAATTTATGAAGATCTATCGTAAAGTACAGGGTATTGAGGAACCGGAAGGTGACCGCTTTGACTTACTTGTGCTGGATGTCGATGGTACGCTGCATAATTCTCATCGCGAGATTTCTGATGCAACCAAGAATGCGTTGATCGAAGCGCAGAAGCGCGGCAAGACGATCGCTATCGCATCCGGAAGATCCATTGCAGGAATTCGCCAGACAGCTTCTGCTATCTCTCTGGAAGAGTACGGTGGCTATGTGATTGCATATAATGGTACTACTGTGATCAACTGTAAAACAGGGGAATGCATTTACAATCAGACATTGCCGGCAGATCTGATCGCTCCGGTATACGAGGAGGCTGCTAAATTGCAGGTGGCTATCATGGCTTACCGTGACAGTGCCAAAGAGATTATCGTAGCTGGTGGCGTGACAGACTATGTTGCAGCAGATGCGGCTGCATCTTGTGTTACGATCCGCGAGACAGATCAGTTCGTAAAAGAGCTTAGTTTTCCAATCAACAAGATCTTTGTTTCGGGAGAACCGGACAAGATGAAAGAAGTAGAACGCATTTTACAGCGAAAGTTTGGTTCAGTGTTGAATGTATTTCGCTCAGATCCATACTATGTAGAACTTCTGCCAAAATACACAGATAAAGGTGTTGCGGTTGATAAGTTAGTGAAATATATGGATATTACCAAAGAACGTGTTATGTGTGTAGGAGACAGTAACAATGATCTGCCGATGTTACGCTATGCCGGTATGGGAGTCGCAATGGGGAACGCTTCCGATCGGATCAAAGAGCAGGCAGACTATGTTACAGATAGTAACGATGATGATGGTATTGTCAAAGTTATTGAAAAATTTATGACGGAGGCACATCACGAAGAAGGATAATTTATTGGGGATGGAGGAACACGAATGAATGGTTCAGAAAAACATTATTTAGAAAGACTGCTTGATCCTGAGGATCGGGATATGATAGAGAAGGAGGAGCATTTTTCACAGGTGATGATGATGTATTCCTGTGCGATCCGCGAGGTGCAGACCAAGCTGGAAGTGCTTAATGATGATCTTAAATCACGTTATCAGCGCAATCCGATCCACAGCATTAAGTCGCGTATCAAAAAACCGGTAAGTTTAGCTAAGAAATTACGTAAGAAAGGACTTCCCGTATCGGTGGATTCCATCAAAGGGAATATCAATGACGTTGCCGGTGTGCGTGTTATCTGTTCGTTTGTGGATGATATTTACACAATATCAGAGATGCTTACGTCACAGACGGATATCACATTGATCAGCCAAAAGGACTACATTGAGCATCCAAAGCCAAATGGATACCGCAGCTTGCATCTGATCGTAGAGATTCCGGTATTCTTTGCAGATAAGATGCGGCCGATGCGTGTGGAAGTACAGATACGAACGATCGCAATGGATTATTGGGCAAGTTTAGATCATCAGCTTCGATATAAGAAAGATGACATGGATGAGAACTACCGAAAAGAGATCGAAATGCGATTGAAGCGTTGTGCAGATATGATCACAGCAACCGATGCTGAAATGTTAGATATTCGCAAAAATATTTATGGATATCGCATTTAATGTTTTAGAGTTTTAGTGAGAGTAATTAGAAAAGGCACTGTTCCAACGTGGATCACGTTCGAACAGTGCCTTTTTGGTGTAAAAATGGACTGTAACCTTATTCTGCGCTTTGCATCACTTTGCGGAAAGCAGGAATGATCTGGGCAGCAATAACTGCTTTGACAAGATCTAAAGGAATGAATGCGACAAATCCGGATAAGAAAGCAACTTTCCAAGAAAGGCCGGCATTAACCTTCCAAAAGAGCATTCCGATGATATCGATCAATACAACGCCGACAATAGCAGCAACTGTGTATAGGATTCGATTGTATTTTTTGCCGCGGATCAGTGGAAGTACAATGGCGATCACTAAGAAAGAGAATGTGTATCCACCGAAAATATTTGTCAAATATCCAATGCCGGAACCACCGCCAATAAATACCGGAAGGCCGATAGCGCCAAGAGCCATCCACACTAATATCGTGATGAAAGATTGACTGAGTGGGAACAGCAATGCGATGACGATAATAACAAAGTTTAACAATGTAATATGAGGACTACCAGGGATCGGCAATGGGATGCTGATATAAGCAGAAATACATAAAATAGCTGCAAATAATGCCATCATTGTAATGGACTTTGTAGTAAAACCGGTTTTGTTTGTTTTTGTTTCCTGATTCATTTGTTTCCTCCAATGTAAATGTATTATTATGACGGTTTACAACCGCGCAACAAAGAGTAGTATAAAACATTTGAATGTATATGTCAACTGAAAGAATTAAAAGTTTACCATGGTTTAGTGGGCAGGATTGTACAGTCTTTTTTTAGTTGGAAAATCTTTCCGTTTTTTTATGTAATTGAGACTGCATATTAGGTTTAGGCAGCATTATAGAAAAATGTACTATATAAAGCAAAAACTACATAAAAAATTTGTAAGATTTTGAGAATTGAATGAATTATCTGCTTGGTAATATAATGAATGGTGTGTCTGTGTCCGAAATACAATACGAGGTTTCTAAAGATATGGACTCACGATCAGATTCACAGAAAGGATGGGGAATGGAATGAAAAAAACAAAGCAAGTTATGGCATTGTTACTGGCACTTGTTATGGTAGTCAGTATGATGCCGTCCAATGTTCAATTCGTAGCTGCTGCAGCAGCGGAAGATAAGATTGAACTTGGTGAGGAGACATGGTCGGCAGATGGTCAGGCCTATACGTTTTCTGATGTAACAGTTAGTTTTAAGAGTGATCAGAAGATTTTTTGTATCTCGGTAGACAATGGAGGATACTTCAAACTTCCGAAAAAGATCGATCTTGGTAACATGAGCAGTACGTCTGATAGGATGAATGGTTTGACCAAAACTGGTGAGTATACGTCTAGCTTGTCCGGCGACGAAGAGCTTAGCTCTATGACTGTGATCGGAAGTGATATTACAGATGAGCAGATCAAAAACTTTTTGAGGCAGGTTGTTTTTTATACGGGAACGACTGATCAGACAGTTAAGCAGACGATTTCCGTTGTCGCCAACTCCTGCAGTCTGCCGGATGGTAAATCAACGGCTATGGCAATTGATGGTAAATTACATTTTTATAAATATGTAGAGTTCCCAAGCGGAGACAACACATCGACATGGGCAACAGCCTACAAAGAGGCGAAGAAGTCTGTCTTTGAAGGATTAAAAGGTTATCTTGCAACGATCACCAGTGAGAACGAGGAGAAATATTTGTATAGCTCTCTGGGTGGCAATCTGCAAGCTTGGATCGGTGGAGCCAGAACATTGCTTCCAAGAGATGGTTACGATGGATTTGTACTGGATTCGGATGAGATTACCGATGAGGCGTTAAAACCATTGGATGATAGCAATAAGATCGTGCGTAAATGGTCTTGGTTATGCGGTCCGGAGGCAGGAACGACATTTTATGAGACGGGTGAGTCCGGTAATGTATATGGCGGTTCGGTATGTGATGGCCAGTACGCCGACTGGAATAATAATGAGCCGAATAACAGCTATAGTGGTGGCGGTACTTCTGCATATTATCAGGAGTATGCATTAGAATATGGTTTTGAGAAGGCAAACTGGAATGATTATCATCCAAACAATGTTTCACGTTCTATGTGGGGAATCAAAGGTTACATTATTGAGTACAGTCCATATGCTACGAGCGGTGAGAGTGGCAAAGAAGATGCTGACAACAAAATGACAACACCAAGTACGACAGAACTTGTGGTCATTCAAAAGAGTAAACCGAGACTGAATGCAGATAATCTGGTACTTAGTAAAGAACAGGCGAACAAGCTGACAGAAGCGACAGTTAAGAATCTTGCGAATACTAAGGGAAGCTATAATGGTACAACGGCAGATGCGTCCAGCTCGAATATTACAGTGGACAGTGATCAGCTTACAACGGTTAAGTCAGCAGAGGCGGGAACTTCTAATAAGCTGACATTCTCTTATAAATATGATACCGGTGCAGCTGATGTGGTAACGAAGGATACAACGGTTTATATTACTGATGTTGCTAATACAGGGTCCACAAGTACCAATAATACGACAACGATCGGTGCCAATAATGTTTCCGTTACAACGGATGATCTGGCTGCCTGTGTCGATGAGGACAAAGTTGCAGAACTGATCCGTTCTAAGGCAGTACCGGTTGCAGTAAAAGATGGTAAGGCAGCAGCTTCTGCTGATATTACACAGAAGAGCAGCGAAGTAAACAAGGCGTCGACAGCAGGCACCTATAAAATAACATATACCTATAACGGCGTGGATACAACGATCAACGTAACGGTTACGGATTCTAATCCCGTAGCAAAAGTGACTGCTGATAATTTTGAGGTGGTAAGAGGAAGCGGAAATCTTACCGAAGCAGATCTTATCACAAAGTCAAATGCGCAGGTGAAGAACGCTTCCGGTACTGTGATCCCGGGTGCAACGATTGATGTAGATGACACTGATCTTGCAACATTGAATGATAAGATCAAAAATGGTCCGGCGGGAGATTATACGGTTAAAGTATCATCGAATGGAAAGACCTGCGATGTTACAGTAACAGTTCGTGACCGCAACGTCACAATTGATGCTAACGATTTTATTATCACGGAAGATGAACTGCTTTATGCGAATAAAGATATAATTAAGAGCAAAGCAAATGTTCGTGGTATTGATGAGGGAACCGCATTTGATTTCAATGATGCGGATGCTATGGACTCTACGGCATATAATGAACTGAAACAGGTTAAGGCCGGCGGCTCCAAGGATCTTACCTTTACCTATACCGATGCAAATGGTAAAACCACAACATCCGATCCGATCACGGCGTTTGTTGTGAAAAATAAAGAAACAAATGCAGCATCAAAAACAACAATCGGTGCGAATAATGTAACATATACGACAGATCAGTTAAAAGCATTAGGAACAACGGAAGCAATCGCTGCGAAGATCAAGAGTGATTCCGGTGTAATTGCTGTCAAAGACGGCAGTAAAGCAGACGCATCGCAGATCACTGTGAAATCCGGATCAGCAACCATTACGAGCGAAACTCCGAAAGGAACTTATTCAGTAACTTATACTTGCAATGGTACTGATGTAGCAATCACAGTAACAGTTGTAGATTCCGGCAAAGTAACAGAAATCACCTCAGATAAGGTTGAACTGGTGGTTGGTGATGCAGCACTCACGGCAGAAGGCCTGCTTACTAAGTCAAATGCTGAAGCAAAAGACGCTGCAGGCAATGTGATACCGGATGCGAAACTTACTGTAGACAGTAAAAAGTTGGACATTATTAATAAACGTCTGATGAATGGTCCGACAGGTAACTATAGCGTGACAGTTACGACAGAAGATGGTTTTACAGCAGACATTAATGTGTCTATTCGTAAGCCGGTTGTTTCAATGACAGCAGAAGATTTCATGCTGACGAAAGAGACAGCTGCAGCACTGACAGGTGAGGCTGCGGCCAAGGATTACGCTAAGATTGGCGTAATCCGTGAGGGAACAACAGTCGCAGATCCTTTTGATAAAATAACAGCAAATCCGGATGATCTTGCAAAGATAGTGGCAGGTAACAGTGGTACTATTGGATTTACATACGGAAACGGTAAATATGAAACCGGTTCCGTGACTGCGAAAGCAACGGTCGTTGATGTAAAATACAGCGAGACAAAGGGAACAGATCGGATTACGATCGGAGCAGATAATGTTACACTGGATTATAAGGATATCAGTTCTTTGACAGAAGATGAGTTAAAAGACCTGATCCGCAAGAATGCAGATCCGGCCGCAACAGATAATGGTGCGCTTGTTGATCCGAGTGACATTACCGGACCGAAGTTGGTCAAAGATGGTGACGGATACAAAGCAATCTTTACCTACAAAGATGTGCCGGTTACAACGGATGTTGTGATAAGCAATGTTCCGGCACAGGGCGAGGTAAATGCATCTGATTGTATCTTCTCGTTAGATGACATTGGAAAACTTACTGCAGACGATGTGATCCGCGTTGCTTTGTCAAAATACACGGATAAAAATGGGGTTACTGACAATGGAGAGGGTGTTGTACTGACACAGGAGTCATTGGATGCGATAAACAGAATGACAGAGCCGGGAACATTACCGCTCACGTTCACAGACAAGTCAGGAACCATTGTTAAGAAAGTAACAGCAACTGTCGTTCAGAATCGTCGATATGATACATCTACAGGTAATATTACACTCGGAGCAAATGATTTCTGCATTACAGTAGAGCAGGCAAAGACGATCGTACTGAAGCAGGATCAGACCGATGTTGCCGATATGCTAAAGAAATTAGGAAATGCGATTGCAACTGATGATGGAAAATTCATTCCATTCAAAGATGCGGCGATCACTGTGGATGCATCAGCAATTCAGGCGGCGAAGGGCAGCTATGAATTAGTATACACATACAAAGGTAAGGTGAACAAAGTAACCGTCACTGTAAAAGATGATGGTTCGGCTGATACGACCAGCAGTGAAACAACTGTACCGGATGTCAATCTGACTGCTAATGATTTCGCAGTAGCAGCAGGCACGGAATCTATTGATGAAACTGCCTTTAAGAAACTTGCAGAAGTGGTAGTAAAATACAATGATGGCTCCAGCGTAGAGAACGTGACGATCGATGCAGAGGATCTTGCAGTGTTGAATGAGAAGATTCGTGCAAAATCGACCGATAGTGTTTTCGTCAAGGTGTATGCAACCGATAAGAAGACAGGTAAGCAATTGTCAGCAATTGTAAAAGTAACATTGCCAAAGAAGGCGGCAACACCGAAGCCAACAAAGAAACCGGGTACAACAGCAAAACCGGGAAGCGGAATTTCTGCGGATGATATTGCAAAGGAACTCGGCGTAGATAGGGCAACGGCTGAAAAGATTAAGGATTATGCTGAGAAGACCGGAACTTCTATGGACACCCTTAGAATTACCGATACTGCTGTAAAGAAACTCAAGGATGATAAAGACATTAAGGGCTCTGACTTTAGCAGATTAAAAGCGAGAGCCAATAAGTCTTCCAAGAACAGCATTACGTTAAAATGGGTTAAGCAGAGTGGCGCTGACGGTTATTTGATCTATAGTAACCAGTGTAACCATGGTGGTAAGAAATACCGCTATAAACTGACTAAGACCATAAAAGGTAAGAATAAGACAACGTGGACACAGAAGAAGCGCAAGAAAGGCAAATATTACAAATACATGGTTGTTGCATACAAATTATTCAACGGTCATAAAGTAACAATTGCCGCTGCACCGACAATTCATTCCGTCACCAAAGGTGGAAAACGTGGTATGGCGAAAGCGGTCAGCATTAAAAAATTGGGCAACAAGAAAAAGAGAACTAAGATTACTTTGAAAGCAAGAAAGACTGCTAAGATCAAAGCGGTAGAGATTCGTGCAGACAAGAAGAAAAAGATTATGAAACATAGAAAACTTGCGTATGAATCCAGTAATGTGAAGGTTGCCAAGGTAACCGGATCCGGCAAGATCAAGGCAGTGAAAAAAGGAAAATGTAAGATATGGGTATATGCACAGAATGGTGTATACAAAGAAATCAAGGTCACTGTAAAATAGCGAATTATAGCATTTATCTGAGATTTATTCATGTAATGTCAGCGTGGGCGGACCAAGGATAAGTGGTTATGGAATAAGCAGGAAACCTATTTGGAATAGATAAATTTCAGATAGGTTTCCTTACTATTAAGGAGGATACAAAAGAGTATGGACGCAAAGTTACAAGATCTTACAGATAAGGTATTGCAAGGTGAAGAGATTAATCGACAAGAGGCAGAGTGGTTGACACAGATAGATATTGAAGAGTTGGCACAGGGGGCTGACCGTATCCGTCAGGAAAGACAGCAAGACGAATTTGATATGTGCAGTGTGATCAGCATAAAAGGGGGGCGATGTTCCGAGGATTGTAAATTTTGTTCGCAGGCGAGTTGCTCTAAAGCGACAGTGAAGAGTTACCCGCTTCGTGGAACTGAAGAGATCCTGAAGGATGCCAAAAAGCGTAGCGCACAGGGAATCCGACATTATTGTTTGGTGGCATCCGGGCATCATCTTAGCGAACGTGAAGTAGATGCCTTGTGTGAAACAGTTCGTGTGATACGAAAGGACACTGCTCTTCGACCTTGTGTATCCGGTGGATTGATGAATAAAGATCAGTTTATGCGATTAAAGGAAGCGGGAGTAGTACGGATCCATAATAACCTGGAAACTTCACGTACACATTTTGCTAAAGTATGTGGAAGCCATACGTATGATGACAAAATTGCGACGCTGAAAGCAGCAAAAGAGGCTGGATTATCCTTATGCAGTGGGGGCCTTTTTGGGATTGGAGAGTCTATGGCGGATCGATTGGATCTTGCCTTTACACTGCGCGAGATTGCACCGGACACCGTTCCAATCAATCTGTTAGACCCGGTAGAGGGCACACCGATGGGACATAATAAGGTATTAACGGAAGAAGAAGTTCGACGCATTATTGGTGTTTTTAAGTATATTTTACCAAATCAGATGATACGTCTGGCGGCGGGGAGAGATTACCTGGAGGATACAGGTCTTCGGTGTTTTCGATCCGGTTGCAATGCGGCGATCACGGGAGATTTGCTGACGGTCATGGGAACGTCCGTAGAAGGTGATCTGGATGCAGTGAGAGCCTTGGGGTACCGGTTGTAAGATGAATAAAAAAAGCATTTTCCTATACCTAAAAACAGAGCAAAACCAGCGTTTTGCTCTGTAAGAATTGCAATACCAAAAAAAGAGAAGTCATATATGACTTCTCTTTTGATCTAATGCGGAAGAAGGGACTTGAACCCTCACGTCGTTGCCAACACTAGATCCTTAGTCTAGCCTGTCTGCCAATTCCAGCACTTCCGCATAACGAACAAAAACTATTATAGTGTTTTAATTTGCGTTTGTCAACACTTTTTTTCAAAAAAACAAATAAATATTTTCAAAATCCAAAAATTCAAACTTCCCACGCCTCAATATCTCACACGATCGCATATTGCTTATTATGTCACAAAACTAATAGCTATTTTGCAGCCAACAAGGTAAATTATCCTGCCATCAAAAATACTAAAGCAATTGCTGCAGAACGCAGAGTTTTCAAGTGATTTCTTATTTTGTTAAGTCTCTGATGAATACATGCCTGAAGGATTGTCTGAGATGTCCCGGTTTAGCAAGGTATCATCCATTTTTGGACGGGACGCTTTCGCTACGATGCGCTACGTTACGTTACTTAATGTCTCTGAAATACGAGACATAAGTAACGACGAGCGCAAAGTCCCTTTCAAAAATGATGAATACCTTGCTTCCGGGACTTCGAGTTTCCGAAAGGCATGTAAATCAATCATCAGAGACAACAAAATTTAGAAATCACTGTGAAAAGAGCAAAACCAGCGTTTTGCTCTACAAGAATTGCTAAAGCAATTCTTGGCGATGTCACGCTACATAACAGCAATTTCCTATCAACTGAAAACTAATTGCGGCAAAGCAATTGCTATAGTTTCTTGATGGCAGGACTCATATATATAGCGGCTGCAAAATATAATTAGCCCATCGACATAATAAGCAATATGTGGTTCTTATAGTAACTTTCGGTATGGGAAGTTTTAGTAAAATAATCATTTGCCTATGTAAAATAAATATGGTTACAAGAATGCGAAATGGGTCCAAAAATGAGAAGAGACATAATTTAAACAGATTTTCATGTTATAATAGAAGTAATAAGGGATAGTTTTCGTGTTTGCATGATATAATGAGCACGCAGTGCTCATTATATCATGCGCAATTATTATGAAATTACGTATGTGATCAGAATGGAAGGAAGGTGGCATATGAAAAAGAAACAAAGAATTGCGGTGTTAGTAGCAATTGCGCTTGCTGTGCCTGGGGTGGGGAATTGGGATCGCCAGGCGGCAGATGCGATGACAGCTGACACCGCACAGAGCTCTGTAGCAGATATAATCGAATCGGCCAATCAAGCAGAGCTATATCATAAAGTATACAAGGAAAATACGGCGGGCCATATTTCCTATTCGCTGCAGGATGATACAGGCAACACGTTATCTAGGTATACATCGTCTGCTGCGGCTAAGAATAAACGCTCCATGGCACTTCCAGTGAGCTATGATCCGCGTGGAACAGAGCAGGAAACGCCAATACGCAATCAGCAGGATACAGGTGCCTGTTGGGCGTTTGGAGCATTAAAAGCGTTGGAATCTGATTGTCTGATGAAGGGGATCTTAACCAAAGATACTGCGGATCTGTCTGAAAATCACTTGGCATGGTACGCCTATCATGCCCTGGATGATACGACCAGTCCATTGTATGGTGATCATATGTCGCGTGACTATGTTTCTGATAGAGCAAGTTATAATAAAGGTGGAAATGCAGATGTTGCACAGGCTGTCTTAGCAAACAAATGGGGAGCTGTGGCAGAGAGTGAGGCTCCCTTTGATACGGCTTCTAATATGGCATCTGTCATGAAAAATGCGGCCTCCTCGCTGCGTACACAGTCGTTGATCCAGTTGACAGACTCCGAATGTTATGATCCATATCTGGCAAGCGATATCACATCAAGAAATGAGATCAAGGAAGCAATATTGACGCATGGGGCAATGGATGTGGCGTTGTATTATAATCCGTCCAATCGATATTACAAAGAGACGAATGGTGTGTACGCCAGTTATGCTTACATGGTGGGACCTGATCAGGCGAATCATTGTGTCACAATTGTCGGTTGGGATGATGATTTTAATGATTTTCGTGAGGACGCTCCGGAATCTGGGGCGTGGCTGATTGCAAATAGCTACGGTACCAATTACTCCAAAGATGAAAATGGGTATTTCTGGGTATCCTATTATGATCCATCACTTTGTGAATATTACACATTTGAAGGTGTTTCGGCAGATACCTACCAGACCATCTTTCAATATGATGGCAATGGTTGGAACAATTCGCTTCGTTCACCAGAAGAAGTGAAGACGGCCAATGTGTTTACAGCAGATGGATCACAGCAGTTACAGGCAGTTGCTTTTTATACGGTACAGGAGGATCAGCCATATACAGTAGATATTTATCGTTCTGTATCAGGGAAAGATCCAACCAACGGAACGCAGATCAAAGAAGCGAGTGTGAGTGGCAACTTTGCCAAAACAGGCTATCATACGGTACAGCTTCCGAAAGAGGTTCGCGTTGCAGATGGCGAGAAGTTTTCGGTAGTTATTACATATGCGACCGTAGATGATTCTGCCTGCGTTCCGCTAGAGGGACAAAATGATCCGCAGAATGGACACTGTTATAGTGCCTCAGCGGGACAGAGTTATACTTATTTCGCGGAAGATGCTAAGTGGTATGACAATACGGCGATATCTGTAGATGGTGTGCAATATGATCTGAATAATGCCTGCATCAAAGTATTTGGCAACCCTGCTGACGAACCGGTGGCAACACTAACGCCTACAGCAACACCTACGGTAGCACCTGCGGTGCTGCCGACAACAAAACCATCGACATCAAGCACACCGACACCGACAGCAAAACCATCGATGTCAAGCGCGCCGGCACCGACAGCAAAACCATCGACGTCAAGCACACCGACATCGACAGCAGCACCTTCGGATGCGACAGAACAGCCGAAATGGACGGTTTCACCAAATGCCGGTGGCCGTTATCAGACCAAGATTAAGGCGAAAGCCAAATATACGATCGGAAAAGGTGAGAAGATCACTCTTCCGGTGACTGTTACCGGCGGTTCGGTGCAGGCAGCAGTTAAGTGGACCAGCTCAAATACGAAAGTTGCCAAGGTAACGAATAATGGCGTGGTTAAAGGGTGTAAAAGAGGGACGGCCAAAATCGTTATTCAGACGGTAGACGGCAAGAAAAAGACCATACGTGTCACAGTAAAAAAGGCGCCTAAGAAAATAAAGATTACCGCTCAAAAGGCAAAAATAAAAAAAGGAAAAGCATTACAGACAAGGACAATATTAAGCAAGGGGAGTGCGAGTTATAAACTGCGTTTTGTGTCATCCAATAAGAGGATAGCAACGGTAAATAGTGCCGGAAAAATCAAGGCAAAAAGACGAGGGACAGTGCGTATTTATGTATACACGTATAATAATAAAAAGTCTCAAATAAAGATCAAAATTGTTTGAGAAAATCCCTTGACATCGCCCTCATAATGTTAGACAATGGGCATGGTGAATTTAAGGAGTTATGAGAAATTCTCCCATTATAATATTATTAAGTGAAACGAAAGAATGGAGATGATGATGTGTTCGGTTTTGGACAGTTAATAGGAATCTTAAAGAAGAATCCTAAGAAGATCGTATTTACAGAGGGTGAAGATCCACGTATTTTGGAGGCATCTTCACGATTACTTGCAAGCTATTTCCTGCACCCTATTTTGATCGGTGATGAGAAACGTATCGCGGACGCTGCAGAGGAAAGTGGATTTAATATTCGCGGTGCAGAGATCATTGATCCGGAGAAGTTTGACAAGATAGATGAAATGGTGGAGTTATATTGTGAGCTTCGTAAGAAGAAAGGTGTCACACCGGATCAGGCAAGAGAAGTACTGAAGCAGGCTAACTATTTTGGAACAATGTTGGTAAAGATGGGATTTGCAGATGCACTGCTTGGTGGTGCAACATATTCAACAGCAGATACTGTTCGTCCTGCTTTGCAGTTGATCAAGACAAAACCTGGAAATAATCTGGTTTCTTCCTGTTTTATTCTTGTTCGTCCAAGTGCTACCGGTGATAATGAAGTGCTTGCTATGGGCGATTGTGCGATCAATATTAATCCTACGGAAGACGATCTGGTCGAGATCGCAGGAGAAACAGCGAAATGTGCCCGTATCTTTGATGTAGATCCTAAGATAGCATTCCTTAGCTATTCCACACACGGATCCGGTAAGGGCGAGGCAGTAGATAAGATGCGAAATGCAGCACAGAAGACCAAGGAGAAGTATCCGGATCTCCCAATCGATGGAGAGCTTCAGTTTGATGCAGCAGTATCTCCTCGTGTGGCACGCACGAAGTGTCCGGAGTCTACAGTAGCCGGTCATGCGAATACCTTTATTTTCCCAGATATCAGTGCCGGAAATATCGGTTATAAGATTGCACAGCGTATGGGTAATTTTGATGCGTATGGTCCGATTTTGCTTGGACTGAATGCACCGGTTAATGATCTGTCACGTGGTTGCAATGCATCAGAGGTATATTCGATGGCAATCATCACAGCTGCGCTGGCTGACAGCGATCATGGTGAGGAAGCATAATTTAAACAAGCTTTTATGTGTATTATATGATCCATGGGTTTTGCTGAAACATCGTATTACAAAATGTAGTGTATCATAAATTAAAATCAAAAATCCTATTTTTCCTTTTCCATTCGTATTAGAATGGTGGCATATAATTGCCTGATAAAAGGGAAGATAGGATTTTTTTGTCGGTGCAAATATATACTTATTCATGTATAATAATGATAACTCTCAGAGAAAAATAAATGACAATGAAAGCAGATGAATAGGAGAGGAGAAGGTTATTATGTTTCAGGCGAATTACCCGGTTATTGGAATACAGGAATGTTATCCGGTTTATTTGACCGGAATAGGGATATCAGATCCGGAATTTCACACGCATCGAGAGGAAGGATTAATATCTCATCAAATATTATTTACAATGTCGGGCAAAGGAAAAATAATTGTTGGTGATAAGGAATACACAGCCGGTAAAGGCAGTATTTTTTATGTGGCTTCCGGTGAGCCGCATACATATTATCCAATTGATGGTGACTGGAGGACATACTGGGTGGTTTTTCGTGGAGATTCTTTGGATGCTATGATGGCACGCTTAGGGTTTGGACGTTATGTTGTAAAAACGATCAATGATATTACAGAAGTCAAAAAGCTTTATGAGCAGATTGCGGCTGCTGCAAGAGAACCGGGAGATGGTGCAGGACACTGCTCAATGTTAGTTTATCAATACATTTTGCTTATGCATAAATTATTGATCGTACAACAGGAAAATCGCACAGGAACAGTGGTTGATAATGCCATAATGTATATGGAAAAGAATTATAGAGATGATATTAGTTTGCAGACGTTGGCATCTGTTTGTGGGATATCTACCCAGCATTTTTGTCGGGTATTCCATGACAAAATTGGCATGAGACCGATGGAGTATTTGGCGATGAAACGTATTAGCAGTGCAAAAGTTGCATTACTGGACACAAATGCACCAATCGCACAAATTGGAAAGAGGGTCGGGTATAAGGATGCTAATTATTTTGGAATTGTGTTCAAAAAATATGAGGGAATCTCTCCGAGAGAATATAGAAATAGTCATAAGCACATAGGATAAAAAGGTATGTTTGAACGATACAAGAGAGAATAACAAAGGATAAAAAGTATGTAGTAAGCACCACCTATGTACTAATATTTTAAGGGTTTGCAAAATATTTCAGATTGTAAAGAATTAAGGATGACAATTATAATACCTTGTGAGTAGTAAGTATAACATTTTATACGGAAGGAGCAAGGTATGAGAAAAAAATGGGGAAACCGAATAGGTGCCATTGTTTTGGCATGCGCACTTACGATGAATGGATTGCCAGTGCAGTCAATCAGTGCATCGACGCAGAAAGCTTATGCGGCTGCGAAGTCTGAAACGGGGAAACAGGATGTTTCACAGCCCGAAACGAAAATGGGCAATGTTGTTTTGGATGGAAATGATATCGCCGTAAATAATGTGAATGGTCTTACCTATAAAGGCTTTGGTATGCTTAGCGGTAATTCTACCAGTGATCTGCTTATGGATTATAAGGCAGAGCAGCCAAAGGCATATGCGGAGCTTATGCAGTATTTGTTTGGTGGCAATTATCCGATCATGAATCATGTAAAATTGGAAATGGGAAATGATCGTAACACATCAACAGGACCGGAATCTTGCACGAAGAGAACAGAAAAAGAGAAGGCAAATGTGTTGCGCAATCCGGGATGGCAGTTAGCTGCTGATGCTAGGAAGATCAATCCTAAAATCAAAGTGAGTATATTGCGCTGGGAAGCTCCGGTGTGGGCAGGAACGGATGAAAAGATTTATCAATGGTATAAAGAGACAATTTTAGACGCGTACGAAAAGTACGGTTATATGGTCGATTATATTAATCCAAATATCAATGAAAAATGGGATGTGGACAGTGATGTAGCGTTTACCAAAAAATTTGCAAAATGGATCGCGGCAGAAACCAAAGAAACGATTCCGGATGAGAAAGCACTTGCATTGTATCATAAGATTAAATTAGTTGTTTCGGATGAAGCCGGAACAGCGTCTGATAGCGTTGTGGAGTCCATGAAATCGGACAGTGATTTTTATAATTCGGTAGACGTTGTTGGATACCATTACAGTCCTTGGGATGATTCCAATGGCGGAATGAAATGGCTTGCACAGACCAAAGATAAAGAGGTTTGGAATAGTGAGGCACAGGCTACATTTTCTAATTCAGCATTTCGCCCTGCTAATAATGTAAAAGATCCAACGACAGAAGGAACAGGTCTTGGAGGAACCGGCAGTGCGCTGGAAATGGCAAATACATTTATCAAAGGTTTTGTACAGTCCAGAAGATCACATGTAATCTATCAGCCGGCAATTGGATCATTTTATGAGGGCGCACAGTTTTCTTTCAAGGAATTAGTGAGTGCGCGTGATCCGTGGTCAGGCTGGATCCACTATGATGCCGGATTACTCATGCTTGCACATATAAGCAAATTCGCGGTAACCGGATGGGAAAATGAGGATAATACAGCGGGAATCTGGCGTGCTGTACCGCAGGCAAGTAAATGTACTGCGGAGGGAACGAATCCGGTAAATGGACGTAACGGTGGAGAGAATTATATGACACTGGCATCTCCTGCCAAGGATAATTTCTCGACAATGATCGTTAATGATAGTGAATATCCAATGGAATATAAGATTCAAACCAAGGATATGAAGCTTGCTGACGATCAGAATTTGGAAATATGGGAAACACGTGCGGCAGATGACGGTGCTTTTAATGAAAATTATATGAAATGCATCGGTACAACGAAGGCAGATGATAATGGAGTCTATACGGTAAAGGTTAATCCTTATTCTGCCGTGACAGTTACTACGCTGCAAGTTGCAGGAGATGAAGAGCATACAAAGGCTCTTCCTGTCGAAGGTGAAAGAACGGTATTGGATACGGATCGTACCGGAAGTAAACAGGATGTCGACAGCGATTATCTGTATGCAGATGATTTTGAGTATGCTGGGAAGACGGTTCCGGTGCTTGATGGCAAAGGTGGTTTTACCGGTGAGACGGAGGACTATATCCAGTCTCGCGGTGGTGATACCGGTGCAATGGCACGTTATACGCATACCATGAATGGTGCCTTTGAAGTATATAAGACACAGTCTGGTGACCATGTACTGCGTCAGCAGACAGATTTTATAGAGACCGGTGTGGGTGGCAGCTGGAATTCCGGTGCTCCGGTAACCTTGATTGGAGATCTCCGCTGGACAAATTACAAAGCCTCTGTGGATGTCTTATTTGAACGGGAAGATGTTAAAAATTATGCGGCTGTAGCAATACGAGAAATGGGTGGTTCTCATAATATTACATCTGCAAGCGGTTACACATTCAAATTATATCCGGATGGTAAATGGGAATTGTATCGTAAAGCCAAAAAAGTTGTGACCGGTACCTGTGATGCCAAAACACAGTTTGATGCAGGAGCAAATCAGTGGAATACGATCACGCTGGAAGGAAAAGGCAATACGATTAACGCATATGTCAATTATACGCTGGTTGGCAGTTATACAGATGAACAGCCTATCACTGCAGGACGAATAGCGTTAGGAAGTTCCAATGCATATACACAGTTTGACAATCTGGAGGTCAAAAAGCTGGACGGTTATGTACCGTATTATACAGAGATGTTAGATAATATGGAACAATATGATCTGTCCGCACAGAAAAACACAAAACTTGAATACAATGACAAATGGCTGCACACGAACGGTCAGGGAATGTATGTATATCAGCGAAGTGTGTCCAAAAATACGGACAATGGAGCAACTCTTACGTATACCTTTACCGGAACAGGATTAGAAATCTTAGGAGAGATGAAAAAGACCTGTACTGTGCAGATGACCGTCGATGGAAATCAGCAGGCGAAACAAGAAACACAAAAATCAGCTAATATGAATATGACAGTTGCAGTAACAGATCTTGTTTATGGAAAGCATGTAGTAACTGTAGAGGTATTAGATGGAACAATGGCGGTAGATATGGTTGGCATCTTAGGCGCTAAACATGCACAAAAAGAATCGGATGTTCAGCCAACGAAACGTCCAAACGTTAAACCGACACAGACACCGTCTGTGCAGCCAACCGTAAAACCTACAGCAGCTCCGCAGCAAACGCCGAAGGCGGATCGTCCGAACAGCCCGAAAAAGGGAACGAAGGTCAATAAGAATATTGGAGTTTATCAAGTGACTAAGGCGGCAACAATGAAAAAAGCCGGAACTGTTAAGTTGTCCGGTTTGAACAAAAAGTACAAAAAAGCGGCTGCTTTGGTTATACCGGACAAGATCATGATTGGAGCATATCAATATCGTGTTACGGCAATTGGAACGAAGGCGTGTCAGGGCATTAAGGCTTCCAAAGTTACTCTTGGAAAAAATGTGAAAGAGATAGGAAAGTATGCATTCCAAAAAGCGAAAAAGCTCAAGACATTTGTTGTAAAAGGAAAATTAACAAAGGTGTCCCAGAATGCGTACAAAGGATGTAAACACAAAATTAAATTAAAAGGTTCGACTGCAGCAGTGCGAAGAGCGAACCTGAAAAAATTAAAGAAAAGCGGTTATAAAAAATTCAGCCGCTAAAAGGAGGAAAAAATATGAGATTACAAAAAACACACAAAATGATTTTGGCAGGTCTGCTTGCTGTAGCACTGACGATACCGGCAGCTACTGTGGTAAAGACTGTGCATGCGTCAGAAACACAGCTTCCGTTTGCACAGAGTGAGGATGGAACAGTTCACGAAACCAGTTTTGATCTGGCGAGGGTATCTGACGAAGAGGAGTTAAGCAGCTATGAAAAAGACAATGGAAAGCATTGGGTTAAATTATTTTCAAAATTTGATGGAGAAAAAAATATTTTGGACGATGCACAGTTACCGGATGATACTGCGAAAGTAAAAGTAGTGTTTGACATTACAAATTATGATCTGGATAAAGCATATCCGCTTACTTGGGCAACAGGTATCGGAGGATGGGCATCTGGTAAGCCAACAGGGGTAACCATTGACCAGAGTGGTACTTATGAAGCAATACTTGATTTTGCTAGTGAGACCGATGGAATTGGAAAGACGATTTCAAGTGCTGATATTAGTGCGGCGTCTATCCAGCTTGTATTCCAACTGGGAGAGGCAAAGCAGGAAGACATCGCAAATGTAAAGAAGATTCATGTAAACTTTAAGGCATGCTATGCATATAGCGCATCCGATGAGGTGAAGGCAGCTCCGGTAGTACCAATTGTTGATGTTACACCGACTCCGGTTCCGACAACACCACAAGAAACACCTGCACCGACACCTGGGAATACAGCAACACCAACGGCAACACCTGACACCAACAGCAAAAAGGTTATTCCAATTTCTAAAAAAACAAATAAAGCAAATGTTGTAAAGAAGATCAAAGCAACGAAAAAAACAGTTGTGATCAAAAAAGGAAAAACCAAGAAAGTAACATTTAAGCTGACAACAGCACTCAAAAATACGAAAACAACAGATAAGATCAAGAGTGTAAAATTATCTGGAAAAAACAAGGCTAAAGTACTGAAGAAAACCTTAGGGAAAAAGACTTGTACGATTAAAGTAAAAGGTGTTAAGAAAGGCAAAAGTGTTCTGAAAATTAAGATTGGAAAGAAACAAGCGAAGGTAACGATCAAGGTAGTATAGTGTAACACGAAAATAGAAATAAATTGCAAACAAGCCCGGCTATTTAGTCGGGCGTTTGCAGATATATAAGATGATGTATGTCAGAATGGAGGATTAGGATGAAAAAAATATGGGGAAAGCGAATAGGCACTGGTGTACTTGCAATATCGCTGATGCTTAGCAGTTTACCGACACAATTGTCGATTGCATTACCACATAAGGCAAAGGCGGCGGATACAGAGTTTAAGAGTGAGGCATTTGATTACGGAAAACTGCCGGATTCTACGGCAGCTAAGATTACGAGAAAATCTCTTATCGGCAGAGAATGGACAGGAGAGGATAATAATTTAGATATTACTTCGGTGAATACATTGCCGGATAGTTCTAATTTGGTTCCGTATGCAGATATTGCATCTGCATATGCCGGTGCCAAAGATTATGCAAGAGACAAGTCGTCGTATTACCAGTTACTTACCGGAGAGGGACAGGACTGGGATCTGACCGTATTTGATAATCCGGCAAAAGCAGAAGCAGCCGGTGCATTCCAAAATACGAACTATAAGATGGATGCGAAAGATGGCTGGGAAAAGGTCACTCTTCCGGCCAGCTGGACAAGCTATGAATTCGATCACTCAATCTATACGAATTCAGCGATGCCATTTGAAGAAAGTACAGAGTTTCCATTGGCACCAACGAAGAAAAATCCCGTGGGTCTTTATCGTAAAACTTTCACGGTGAAAGATTCTATGCTGCAAAAGAATGGAAAGGTTTATATTACTTTAGGTGGAGTAGAGTCGGCATATTATCTATATATTAATGGAAAGGAAATCGGTTATAGTGAGGATAGTTATGATCCACACACATTTGATATTACAGATGCATTGAATGATCCGGGTAAGGAGAATGTACTTGCCGTAAAGGTATATAAGTTCTGCGATGGAACATGGATGGAAGATCAAGACATGATCTATGATGGCGGAATCTTCCGCGATGTATATTTGACAAGTACACCTACAGTGCATGTACAGGACTATACATTAGCGACAGATTTGTCAGACGATTATTCTACAGCTGATCTTAAAGTGAAAATGCAGACGATTAATGATTCTGCAACAGAATCATCGAACATGGCCGCGCAGCTTAATTTGTATGATGATCAGGGAAATTTATGTGCTACAACGCAGGAAGATATTGCAGCAATCGCATCCGGTAAACAGACAGAGACGTCACTGCAGATGCAGATTACAGATCCAAAACTTTGGGACAGTGATCATCCAAACCTGTATACAATGGTATTATCTTTGTATGATAAAAGCTCCAAACTTCATTACGAAAGTGTGAGTCAAAATGTAGGATTTCGTAAGTTGACTTTTACATCGACAAAAGTGACAAATGATGGAAAGTATAACAATGCAACCGACCATTATGATACCGTTAAATTAAATGGGAAACGACTTCTTATTAAAGGCGTGAATCGACATGATACCGATCCGGAAACCGGCAAATATATTTCCAAAAAGGTGTATGAAAAAGATATTATGTTGATGAAACAGAATAATATCAATGCAATCCGTACATCGCATTATCCAAATGATGATTATATGTATTATCTATGCGATAAATATGGACTGTATCTAATGTGCGAATCGAATAATGAATCGCATGCATTGATCACAGATGAGGATGCAATAGCAACACTTGAAAAGGCTGCAATGACAAGACAGACTGCTTCGTACGAAAGATTTAAGAATACGACAAGCAACTTGTTTTGGTCTATTGGTAACGAAAGCTCTCAAGGATGGACACAAAGAGATGGTAATTATGCTAACGGCGCATTTGCACATATGGTGCAGTATTTTAAGGATCGCGACGATAGCAGAATGCTTCACTATGAAGGTATGAGTGGTGGAGACAAAGGCTCTACGGCAATTGATATGATAAGTCATATGTATTATACACCGGACAGCATTATCGGTTATGGTACAAGTAAGAGTCAAATGCCGTTCTTGCTGAATGAGTATGATCATGCAATGGGTAATGCGGTCGGCAATTTAAGCGATTATTGGGATGTTATCCGCAAATATGATAGTATGCTTGGAGGCTTTATTTGGGATTGGGTAGATCAGTCCAGAAAAGTCAAGATCGGAGAAAAAGATTGGAATTATTATAGCAGTAAAGATGCTCATCAGAGCGGTTTGAATCAGTTAGATGGATACTTCCTGGGATACGGTGGTGACTGGGGCGACACCGGTGGAGACGAAAACTTCTGCCAAAATGGTCTTGTGTCTGCAGATCGCGACCCACAGCCGGAGTTGAAGGAAGTGAAATATCAATACCAGAGCTTTTGGTTTAAATCCGATCAGGATAAGTTGACAAATAATGAATTAACGGTAAGCAACGAAAGTATTTCTGCAAAATTGTCCGAGTATGATGTGACATGGGAATTGCAGGAAAATGACCGGATCATTTCACAGGGAACACTGAATGATGAAGTTCTTCCGAAAGAGGAGAAAAAGATCACGGTTCCTTATGTGATGCCGGAACAGCTTAAGTCTGGTGCAGATTATTATCTTAATATTCATGTAAAGACAAAAGAAGATTCAGACTGGGCGAAGGCAGGTTACGAAGTTGCATATGCGCAATTCAACATTGATGCTAAAAGTACAAAAGTGGCACATACTTTGAATGGAAAGAATGTGCAGATCAAGAAGCAGAGTCATTATTATGTAGTATCCGGCAAAGATTTCCGGTTCAAGTTGAATTTAGATACGGGATTGCTGGAGTCCTATTATTACAAAGACCAATTGCTCATGAAAGAAGGTCCGAAGCCTAATATTTCCAGAGCAAAGCTTGACAATGATTCTTCTCATTTCAAGGATATGATGAATTATCTGACATTAGATGGGGAACCAACGGTGGGAAAGAGTGCAGATGGTAATTATATGCTCACCACGAAATGGAATTCTTCCTATCTGTTGGACAGCAAAACAAAGACTCCGGGAACGATAGAAATGAGTTATTTGATCGAAGATACTGGGGCGGTAACGGTACGTATGAAACTCGACTTTACGAAAACAAAAGTCAAAAAGTTTATTAAAGTTGGAACACGATTGTCGCTTGCGAAAGGGACAGAAAATGTCTCTTGGTATGGAAATGGTGATGATGAAAGTTACTGTGACAGACAGACTTATACGAGGGTAGGAGCATATACTTCTACGGTTAATAAGATGTTCTATCCATTTGCAAAACCTCAAGATTGTGGGAATCTGACAGGTGTGAAATGGATCCGTCTTGACAATGAAACAAATGGAACCGGAATGTTGATCTGTGGCAGTGAGGATGTCAATGCATCTGCTTTGCATTTTATGACGGAGCAGCTCGACAAAGCAAAACATGTTAACGAGTTAAAGCCACTTACCAAAACGTTTGTCACTGTCGATGCTGCAGTTAGCGGAACAGGTAATGCGTCTTGTGGATTTGATACGTTGGATCCATACCTGGTGAAAAACAATAAAGTGTATGACTATCGTTACACATTGGTACCTGTCAGCAATACGGATGACAGCATGACTGTTGGTAAGGAGTACAGGGATCAGTCATTTGATATGGATCAGGTTTCTTATGAAAAAGTTGATCCGGTGGTGACAGACGGAGAGCCTGCAGCTGATCCGGTCGATGAGGATGAAGCAATTTTGAATCCGCCGAAAGAAGATGATAACAACGGTGGAAATAATAGTGGCAGTAATACTGGAAACAATACCGGAAATAACACTGGAAATACTGGAAACAATAATACCGGTAATAACGGTGGCAGCATAAATAATGCCGGGAAAAATCCGGGCACAAAACAAACTGCTAAAGCTCCGAAGAAGGTTACGAAGATCAAGGTGAAGAAGCTGAAAAAGGCATTATCACTTCGCTGGAAGAGTCAGAAAAATGTGACCTATCGTATTGCGTACAGTACAAGTAAAAAGAAACTGTCAAAGATAAAGAACGGAAAACTCAAAGCCGTAAAGGGAACGAAGGTTATCAAGGTGACAAGCGCCAAAAAGACCATTAAGAAATTGAAAAAATCTAAGAGATATTATTTTAAGATTTGCGCTGTCAGTAAAAAAGGAAAAAATATTGGTAAGTGGTCCGGTGTCGTTTCGGCAAAGACGAAATAATGTTGTGAATTTCGTATCATGATACGGTAAAATTTGAGAAGATACCTTAGAAACAGATGATTTTTAGGAGTCCTTCTGTTATAATGAGTCAGGCGCAGTGAGCGTTACTCTTTATAACAGAAAGGACTCATTTTGTTATGAATGAAACATTTATGAAAGAAAAACCGGTATTTTCATTGTTGGTATCGATGGCATTTCCCATGGTGATATCGATGCTTGTCAATTCTTTATATAATATTGTGGATAGTTATTTTGTCGCTAAGATCAGTGAAGATGCGATGACGGCGCTATCGCTCGTATTTCCGGTACAGAATTTTATCAATGCTGCCGGTATTGGTTTTGGCGTTGGAATGAATGCGGTTATCAGTTTTTATTTGGGTGCAAAGGATTATGAAAAAGCAGATATGGCAACGACGCAGGGACTGCTTTTATCGGCAGTGCACGGTGTGCTTTTGACCATAGTTAGTATTGAGATCATGCCGTTTTTTTTGCGTTTATTTACCAGATCAGAAGCGGTTGCAGCTTTAGGAATACAGTATTCCGATATTGCATTTTCTTTTGCTTTGGTCGTCTCGCTCAGCATGGCATTTGAGAAGATCTTTCAGGCAGTAGGGCGTATGAAGGTGACGATGATCAGTTTGCTGATCGGCTGCTGCACCAATATTGCATTAGATCCTGTCCTGATTTTTGGACTGGGAATTTTTCCGAAAATGGGGATCAGAGGTGCTGCGCTTGCTACCGGGATCGGACAGGTATTAACGCTGTGCGTTTATTTCGTAATCTGTAAAATACGGCCATTGTCGGTACATGTGAGAAGAAGTTATTTACGGCCGGATAAACATATGGTTGGAAAGTTGTACGCGATCGGCATTCCTGCGACCTTAAATATGGCGTTGTCTTCCGTGTTGATCTCTGCACTGAATGCAATTTTGGCAGTGTATTCCGAAGCCTATATTTTAGTACTTGGGATCTATTATAAGCTGCAGACATTTTTATATCTGCCGGCGAATGGCATTATCCAAGGGATGCGTCCGCTGATCGGTTATAATTACGGTGCGGGAGAACACAAGCGTGTGAAAAAGATCTTTGAACTTGTTCTTGTAATGAATGGTTTGATCATGTTAGGTGGAACGGTGATCTGCATGACGATCCCGGCAACTTTAATGGGACTGTTTACGCATACTCCGGAGACGATCCGTGTTGGAGAAACGGCACTTCGATTGATCAGTGCAGGATTTCTAACATCTGCGATCTCTGTGACAGCCTCCGGGGCATTAGAAGGATTAGGGAAAGGAATGCAATCGTTAGTAATCTCGTTGTGCCGTTATATTGTGATCATCATTCCGGCAGCGATGTTGTTGAGTTACGCAATAGGAGCGACGGGAGTATGGCATGCGTTTTGGATCGCAGAAGGATTGACGGCGATCATTTCTATGTTAGTATTTCGGCATTGCAAAGCATATTAACCCAAGGTATAATATTTTCAAAATGACACCAAGGCGGACAAAATGCGAATATGATTCGCAATGCACAGATATGCCTAATGATTGGAAGTATAAGATTGTATAGGCGTGGAGGATAGTTATGATTCAGATTAGCGAGATTTTGGAACTGTCCCTATTTAAGGACTTTAAGATAATATGTGGGGAAAAATACCTTAATAATTTAGTGAATGCGACGGTTATTTTGGAGTATGAGAGCAGCCGGATCGATTATGAAGGATATAGTTATGGATATTTTGTACTGTTATCCTATTTCTTTGCTGATTCTGATCCGGAATTGGTCAATGGGACACTCCGTACCTTGATCCAAAAGCAGGTATCCGGTATTGCAATTAAGATTCCGCCGGATCGGGAACTGCCGGAAGATATTATCAAGTTAGCGAAATTGTATCATGTACCGTTGTTTTCTTTTTATGAGCAATTTATGGAAGATCTGATCATATGTATCAATGAGTCGATGAAGACGCGTGCGCAGTATGTTATTGCAGAGGAAAAATTAAATTCTATTGTGAACGAAAAACATAAACCGTCTACCGTAGAAAAAATTGCATTGGAGATCAATCCGCACTTTCATCCGAGTATTATTACGGCAAATATTACATCGAGGGATATGTCGAACAACTTGAAGATCCATACATATTTTGACAAGTTAATGTACCGTCAGTATCGTGACACAAAAGTACACGATTATTCTTTTGTAAAGATGGGGCATGGCATTATGCTGATCTGTTCTTATCAGGAAGATAATATACCGGAGGATTATCAGAATATGCTGCATCATATTAATGATATATTGGTAGAGGCGGGTTTTTTACCTGAGTCGTATCATATTGGTATTTGTGATGAAATTTTGCCATTAGATCGCTTGAATGAGGCTATCATTAAATCAAAAAATGCAAATATCGTCGGACAGTTTTTCGAGCAGACGGATACAGCGTATTCCCAGATCGGAATTTACAAATATGTTATGTCGCTTGTAAATAATCCGATGCTATACCATGAGGTAGAGGAAAGCGTATCCATTTTGCAAAAGTATGATGCATCTCATGATGTCAATTTATTGGAAACCGTTATTTCTTATGTCAAAAATAATGGTGATTTTGCAAAGACGTCGGAGGAGTTGTTTCAGCATAGTAATACAGTGCGCTATCGCATTCGCAAAGCAGAACAGTTACTGGGATTGCCGGATTTTGCTACGGCAGAAGAGATGGCATTGATCATTCGCTGTTATTTACTGCATAATGTAATGACGTTGAATGATTGACTTAGCCGAACGGTGTGATTATATAACCATCAAAGATAAGCTGAACGGCAAAGCTTCTTTTACGAAAGAATTAAAAGCAGCTTGCAAGGTACAAAATCATACCTTGCAAGCTGCTTTTGTGATGCTGATCTTTCCCGAATTTTATTTGAGAATTTCTTTCATAATTTTTAAGAATTTTTCGTTCATTTCCGGTTTACCAAGGCTGACACGGTTCATACCTACATGAACACCGATCAACACATCCTGCTCTTCCAATTTGGTATAAACTTCCATTGTATCGATCGGAGCCTTAAACAGTATGAAATTAGCCTGTGAATCATAAACGCGGCAGCCCAGATCGCAGAGAGCCTTAGTGACTTTCTCACGCTCCTTCGCATTGATGTCGTGTACCATAGAGACATGCTCCTGGTCCTTCGTAGCTGCAGCAGCAGTTTTCTGACCGATGAAGCTTACATTCCAAGCATTGCTGGATTTACCGAAATGATCCGTCATGTCCGGACTTGTGATCACATAGCCGACGCGAAGTCCTGCCATACCGTAGATCTTAGAAAATGTTCTCATGATAATGAGCGGCTGATCGATTTCTTCTTTGATCAGCTTCATCATACTGTAACTATTTGGGTCATCGACAAATTCCATATATGCTTCATCAATTACAGTAATGACATGCTTTGGAACCTTACGGATAAATGCCTCCAGCTTAGCAGAGTCGATGAAAGTTCCTGTTGGATTGTTAGGATTTACGACAACTAAGATCTTCGTTTTGTCAGTAATAGCTGCCAACATAGCGTCTAAGTCATAGTTCATATTATCATCCAAAGGAACAGCGACCGGAACGGCACCATAATCATTGGCAACATCACGAAATGCCTCATAACTTGGATCACCAAATACGAATTCATCACCTGGATTAATGAAAAGTTCTCCAAGCATATTGATCATTGCACTGGATCCGGGACCAACGGCGATATTTTCAAATTTAAGGCCATACAATTCGGCAAGATTCGTTTTAAGTTCTACAGAGAACCAATCCGGATACACATAAGGAGTTTTTATTGCTTCCTCTAATGCGGCCTGTGATGCCGGTCCCAAACCATAAGGACTTTCGTTATAATTGAGACGGTACACATGAGGTGGTGTAGAGCTGCTCTTCTGGCGGGCTGCTCGTAAACTTTCCGGTTTTACCTGCATTGGCTCTCTAAGTAATTCTACATATTTCTGCATAATCAACACTCCTTTTTAGTCATAAATTCTGGGTCAACGTGTTCTGTGTGAGGTCATGCTTTGATTTGCTTATGACTGCTATGCCCTGCATTCTAATACGATTAAGATAGAAAAGCAATGTAAAAATTACAAAAAAAATCCATTTTTTTTTCAATATTTACATTTTTTTGGCATTTTTTCCAAAACATTTGACTTTTTATGAGTGCCTACTTACAATTAGCAATTATCAGAACACAAGATATATGTAGTTTCGGAATCGTTTTATAAAAATGCAGCCGAAATAACTCGTTTTGAGAAGACTCCGAGAGTACATTTCTTAAGAATGGAGGAATGAATATGCAAGAGACGACAGCACGAGTTCAGTTTGACAAAAAATATCTGATTGCATTAGTTTTGCCATTAGTTATTGAACAAGTTTTAGCAGTTACTGTAGGCATGGCTGACATGATCATGGTGTCGGGTGCCGGGGATACCGCAGTATCCGGTGTATCCCTTGTCAATACGATCAGCAATTTGTTGATCTACATATTTAATGCACTAGCAACCGGTGGCGCAGTAGTAGCGGCACAGGCGTTAGGTGCCAAGAAGAAAAAGACTGGTCAGATTGTTGCTAATCAGCTTGTACTGATCTGCCTGATCGTATCCGTTGTCATATCGGCAGTGTGTATCGTATTTGACCGTGCGATCTTAACATTAATTTATGGAAAGGTTGAGCAGGCCGTTATGGATCAGGCCGTTACTTATTTCTTTATTACGGGTTTCTCTTTTCCTTTTATTGCGGTATATGACGGTGCATCTTCTTTGCTTCGATCAATGGGAAAGGCATCAATATCCTTGTTTGTATCTGCGATTATGAATGGTTTGAATATTTTATTTAATGCAATCTTCGTATTTGGTTATAATATGGGGATCGCAGGTGTTGGATACGGTACTCTGATCTCGCGCGTGGTAGCAGGTATCGTTGTTGTATTTATTCTGCGCAATGAAAAATACGATCTTCATATCGACAAGTATTTTCGGTTTGGCTGGGACGGTCAGATTATAGGCAAAATACTAAGGATTGGTATTCCGAGTGGTATTGATAATGGGATGTTCCAGATCGGCAAACTGTTTACACAGAGCTTGATCACCAGTTACGGGACGGCGGCGATCGCAGCTAATGCGACCGGAAGTACGATCGAGCTGTTAGCCACAATTCCGGCTGCGGCAATGGGATTAGCGCTTACAACTGTTGTAGGCCAGTGTGTTGGGGCAGGCGACTATCAGTCGGTGAAAGAGTATTCTTGGAAGTTAATGAAATGGGCATATGTGATGTTATGGGGATTGAATATCGTCATTATCTTTATGACGCCTACGATTGCAAGCTGGTACAATCTGTCTGCGGAGGCAGATCGCTTAGCTCGTATTTTGATCTGGTATCATAGTGCCTGCTGTATGGTGATGTGGCCGGCAGCGTGGACATTACCATCAATTTTGCGTGCGGCAGGTGATGTCAAGTTTGTCATGGTCAGCTCCATTATCATTATGTGGGTATTTAGAATTGGTTTGGCCTATGTGATCGGTGGATTGATGCAGCCAATGGGACTTGGCGTCTGGGGCGTTTGGATTGCTATGACGATCGACTGGTTTGCAAGATGCGTCTGCAATGCATGGCGCCTAAAGAGCGGCAAATGGAAACGCGGTGCAGTTATTTAATAACGCAGACTACTATGCGCTTCATAGATTGTTTTTTATGTCAAAGAATACTACACATTTTGCAGCCGGACAAAGTAATACAATAATAGTATCTTAAGAATAAAAAAATAACGGAACAGCAGTTCTTTGTTAGTTAAAAAGCACCTTTTTTGGAAGATGAATCTTTGGATTTAGTCTTTCTGGAGGGTGCTTTTTATTTGTAGAGATCATTATATGTGAAAAGTCAAATATGCAAGCCATAAATTGAAAAATGAAGAAAACAGTCAACCAGTTAGGCGAGAAAGACAAGCTGGAAATCAAAAAATTGAAAAAACAGTCAACCAAGAGGGCGAGAAAAGCAAGCTGGAAATTAAAAAATCGAGAAAACAGTCAACCAAGAGGGAAAATGAAGTAAACGGTGTTTGACTGTGGCATGCTGTATGAGAGAATATGAGAGAATTTGCTTGGTCAGATTTGACAAAATCGAAAAAAAGTGCTAAACCATAGTTGCAACTAAAAAACATAACATGAGAAACGAAACGCCAATTTAATATCGACATTCCGCAAACTTCCCTATGTTATCGATTTGTATGAATGGAGGAACAGACAAATGACTACTTTAAAAGTACAAAGAAGAAACATGGAAACTAAGGCAAAGAAACTCAGAAGAGAGGGCTATGTGACAGGCAATCTGTTTGGCAAGGAATTTGAAGGTTCAATACCGTTGCAGATTGAAAAGGGTGAAGCTGATCGTATTCAGAGAGAGTGCATGAAAGGAAGTCAGTTGTACTTAGAGCTGGAAGGCACGACTTATGATGTATTGATCAAAGAGTTAGATTTTAATGCGCTGGATCATCAGATTTTGGAAATGGATTTTCAGGCTTTGGTCAAAGGTGAAAAAGTACATTCTGTTGCAGAGGTAATTTTGCATAATAAGGAGAAAGTTCCAGAGGGTATTTTGGAGCAGCATCTGGAGGAGATCGCATATAAGGCCACACCAGAAAATCTGGTTGAGAAGATTGAGATTGACTGCGCTGGTATGCATATTGGAGATGTACTTACTGTTGGCGATCTTGCAATTGCAAAGGATGGAAAGGTTGATATTCAGACGAGTTTGGATGCACCGGTTGTAAGTGTTGTAGCAGGTCGGAATGATACTGTAGAGGATGAAGAGGAAGCTGCTGCAGAAGAGACAGCAGAAGCATAATTCATGAGCTTGTAAACATGAGTTGATAACTAAAAAGTGTATAACTTTAACAGGGGATGTGGCATTTATGCCACATCCCCTGTTAGCTGTTTCTATGCTAAAAATTGAAATGTTTAATTCCACCCTCCCCTTATGCAGTGGAATTCTCTTATGCACAAGTGGCATTTAATCTTTCACATTATTGTGTTATGCTCATAGTCGTGCTCTGACAGCAGTAGGAGGAGAACTATCATGAGTAAATACATTCCTGGTAATCAAAAACACCTTACCCTTGAAGATCGCAAATACATTGAAAAATCCTTAAACTCGGGCTGTTCTTTTAAGAGCATTGCCAGATATCTTTGCAAAGATCCAACAACGATCTCAAAAGAAATCAGGCTGCACAGGATCAGCGACTGGTATCACAAAGGTAGTTTTAACAATGCACATAATTTTTGCATCCACAGATATCATTGTAGAAAAGTCAATGTATGTGGCAAGATCATTCTCTGTGGCGTCAAATGCACCTCTTGTCCGACCTGCAATCAGACATGCCCGGACTTTGTTAAAGAACGCTGCCGACGACTCGATAAAGCACCTTATGTGTGCAACGGATGTCCAAAAGCAATCAATCACTGCACAATTGCCCACAAATACCGCTATGATCCTATTTTTGCTGATCGCAAATACAAAGAACGTCTCTCGCAATCCAGAGCCGGTATAAACATGACCAGACACGAACTGCATCAGAAAGATATGGTCATTACACCGCTGATCTTCCAAGGACAGTCTCCGTATCAGATCATAACAAATCACCCGGAACTAGACATGTCGGTCAGGACCCTGTATTCCTATTTGGATAAAGGTATCCTTTCTGCAAGAAATATTGATCTGAAACGTCAGGTAAAATTTAAGCCCCGCAAGGTACACAAAACCCAAATCAAGGACAGATCCGTTTTTATAGGACGTATGTTTTCTGATTTTCAGTCGCTTGGACTTGATCACTTCGCCGAAATGGATACGGTTCACTCATCGCAGGATTCAAAACGCGTCATCCTGACATTTTTCTTAACTCGCGAAAAATTGTTTCTTGCATTTGTTATGAACAGATGTACCAAAGGAGCCGTTAAACTTGTTTTTAACAAGTTAGAACACCAGCTTGGCACGAAGGATTTTTTTACTTTATTCAACACAGTTCTTACAGATCGTGGCTCTGAGTTTGGAGATCCAGAATCTCTTGAAAACGGCATTAATGGCATTATGCGGTCAAATATCTACTACTGCGACCCTATGCGCAGCGGTCAAAAAGGCGGTATTGAACAGGCACACACTATGCTTCGGATGATCCTTCCTAAAAAGAGCAGCTTTGAATACCTCACACAGTGGGATTTAAGAACTATTGTAAATCATATAAATTCAACTCCAAGAGAAATCCTTGGTGGTCGAACGCCATATGATGCAGCTTTTGAAAACTATGGTATAGACATCTTAAAAGCACTTCAGCTTAGGCCGGTTCCACCCGATGAGGTTAATCTGACGCCTAAGCTGATACAATTTAATAACTAACTTAACACAAAAAACTGCTGTCAGACTGGAACTTAACAATTCACATTTTTCGAACGCAGCCTGTGGAATTTAGTCCAACACACAAAATATCCAGAGGTTTGTTTGCCATGTCTGAAATTGAGATGTTTTGTGAAAAGTCACTTTTATTATAACAGTTTTATAGATATTTAGCTCTCTGAAATTCTAAAAAATCAAGTAATTTTAAGGTGAGATGGAATTTACCCCTGCACTGGAATTTACTTTTTCAAGTTAGCGCTGTTTCTATGCTTTGTGATAAGGGTGTTTATTTATTGATCACGGATACAGGTTCTCCCCGTAGATATGCCTTAAAATTATCAATGGCAATATCAATAGCACGTAAGCGTGACGCGCGGGTAAGCCATGCAATATGAGCTGTAATTGCAGCATTGTCCTGATGCAGCAGAGGGTTGTCTCCCTTTGGAGGTTCATCCCGTATTACGTCCAAACCGGCGCCGTATACTTTGCCGGATTGCAGAGCATCGACCAAAGCTTCCTCGACGATCAAGCCACCGCGTGCTGTATTGATCAGGATCGTACCATCCTTCATCTTGGCAAAGGCATCAGCATCAAACGTATCCTCCGTGGAAGGTGTTAGTGGTGCATGAATGGAAATAACATCACTTTCCGCTAACAGCGTATCGAAATCAACCTGCTCAATAAAGTCATATTTCGGATCTGTCTTTTTGTGGCGGGAGTAGCTGATCACACGCATGCCAAATCCCTGCGCCATCTTGGCAAAGGCAAAACCAATCGCTCCCAGACCAAAGATACCACACGTTTTACCGTACAATTCAATCTGCGGTGTTAATACACGGCCAAAGGTTTCATAATCTTCTTTGGTGGCATGTGCCCAATCAACACGTTTGACATCTTTGGAATGAAGATCCACGTGATGACATACTTCCATAAGAAGTGCCCATGCATATTCCGCAATAGTCTGTGCACCATAGATGGTGTTGGTGATCACCATCCCCTTTTCCTTTGTCATAGGAACATCAAATTCGCCAAAACCATGACCAAGTGTTGCAACATATTTGAGATTAGGATGTTTGCTTAAGAATTCTTCATTTATATTGCTGCCGTTGACCCACACGCCGATAGCAGCGTCGGCATCTGCGATGACGGGATGAAGTTCTTCATTGCTGGGATAGCCGTCAAAATGCTTGATTACCAGCTCATCGACTTCCGGTAATTCTTTTAACAGGTTCCACTTTAAGTCCATATCTTCTTTTGTAATGTCCGGCTGAAGCACCGGCTCCGGGATAACTACAACTTTCATAATAAGCCTCCATTCCTTATATCCACTTGCATGAGCAGCGGATACATTTTCGTGAAATCCAAATGTATATTATATTGGATTGATTAACATATTAATTCAGTCAATAGCAAATCATATGGGAAAGAATAAGAGAAGTTCGTAAAAAAGTCAATCCATTTGAAAAAAATACGTAAAATTTGGAATCTGAACAAGTTTGTTTGTAAAAATTACAAAAAACGTCAGTTTTTGTTGACACCGCTTTGGATAAATGATAAAAATGTGCTTGTGTGAGAGATGCAAAGCAAAAATTTAATAGTAAGATCATAACGGCAAAGGCGCTGACAAAAAAGTCCCTTTGCCGTTTTCTTTTTGCAAAAGAAAGGAGTGGATGTATATGGTCAAATACATAATAAAGCGTGTGCTGCTCGGTATATTAACCTTATTCGTATTGATCGCGATCACATTCGCAATGACCAAGGTTATGCCGGGAAGTCCGTTACAATCCAAAAATATATCCGGTGATGTATTGAAAAAGATGGAAGCAACTTATGGATTAGACAAACCGCCGGTAGAACAGTTCATTATATATTGTAAGAACTTGCTGCATGGCGATATGGGAACCTCTTATAAGAAGGTTGGTAAATCCGTAAATGAGATCATCGCACAGACAATGATGCCAACGTTGCAGCTTGGTATTGTAACTTTTGTATTAGTATTAGTGGTTGGTGTCAGTTCGGGAATCCTGATGGCACGAGCGAAGAGTAACGCAGTAAAAGGTGTTTGGCTATCGGCATTGACCTTTGGTGTCAGTGTTCCAAACTTTATCGTAGCATTGCTTCTTCTTATTATATTCGGTGTAGAACTGAAGATGTTCCCCGTGCTTGGTCTTACAACACCAATGCATTATGTGCTTCCGGCTATCGCCCAGGGATTGTATCCGATCTCAGCAGTTGCCAGACAGACACAGAATAGTTATGAAGAAGTTGTTAAGCAGGATTACATAACGATGGCAAAGGCGAAGGGAATCAGCAAACGGACATTATTGTTCCGGCACATTCTTAAAAATGCGATGCTTCCGGTCATTACCTATATGGGACCGATGATTGCATTCTTATTAACAGGTAGCGTCGTTATCGAACAGATCTACACAATACCGGGTATTGGTAAAGAATTCGTATCAGCGATCACCAACCATGATTATACGGTGGTTATGGGAATTACGATCTTTATCGGTGCGATCATTATTATATGTAACTTGTTATCCGATCTGATCTGTGCGGTCGTTGATCCTAGAGTCCGCAAAACATTGTAAAGGAGGGAACGCGTATGGATGCCATGGAAACAAAATTATTTCGTAAATTAGATGATGATGAAAAAAACGACGAGTTTATTGCTGTAGAGAGCAGAACGTTCCTTCAGTCGGTATGGCATGATTTTACCGGAAATAAGAGAGCTGTAGCTGGGGCGATCATTTTGATCATTGTTGTATTGATGGCGATTTTCGGACCGATGATGTGTAAATATTCTTATGCCGAACAGAATATGTCACTGAGAAATGCAAGTCCCAGCATGGATCATTGGTTTGGTACTGATCGAATGGGAAGAGACATTTTTGTACGAATCTTATTCGGTGCAAGGATCAGCTTAGCAGTTGGTTGTTTGGCAGCCGTGATCAATCTGATCGTCGGTACGATCTATGGTGGTATCGCAGGATATGTTGGTGGTAAGGTCGACATGGTCATGATGCGAATCGTAGATATTATTTATTCGGTACCGGCAATGCTTTACATTGTATTGATCATGTTGATCTTTGGGGCAAGCGTGATTAGTATCATGCTTGGTATATCGATCACCTGTTGGATCGATATGGCGCGTATCGTAAGGCAGCAGGTCAAGAGTTTGAAAGAACAGGAATTTACGATGGCAGCGTTTGTGTTAGGTGCAAGCCCAAGTCGTATCCTGATCAAACATTTGCTGATCAATACGATGGGACAGATCATTGTTACGGTAACTTTGATGGTGCCGCAGGCAATCTTTACCGAGGCTTGGCTGAGTTTCTTAGGTGTCGGCATTTCCGCACCGATGGCAAGCTGGGGTACTTTAGCACAGGATGCAAGACAGTTGATCATGACATATCCGATGCAGACGGTATATCCAATGATTGCAATTTGTATCACGATCTTCTCGTTCAACTTCGTTGGTGAGGGATTAGAAAAGGCGTTGGATCCTAAGAGAAAACGTTAAGCAATTTGTCTGGTGTCCTATATGTTGGACAGTATATAACGTGTCCGAGATTTTGGACAGCATTGGACGGCGAAGAAAAACGAGAGAAAGGCATGGTGATGGATATGAGTTTGTTAGAGATCAGAGGATTAGAGACAGAGTTTCAGACAGAGCAGGGCGTAGTAAAGGCACTGCGGGGAATAGATTATACCGTTGACAAAGGAGAAGTCCTTGGAATCGTAGGAGAGTCCGGTTCAGGTAAGAGTGTGGGAATGCTTTCACTGATGGGACTACTGGCACCGAATGGTACCGTAACCGCCGGAGAAATGATCTTCGACGGGGAAGACATTTCTCCGGTTAAATATAAGACAAAGAAAGAGAAAAAAGAATATGAAAAGAAGATGAACGCGATTCGGGGTAACGACATCAGCATGATCTTTCAGGATCCTATGTCATACTTAAATCCGATCGTAACGATCGAAAAGCAGATGACAGAGGGGATACGGGCACATGATAAATGCAGCAAGCAGGAAGCTAGAGAGCGTGCCATAGAACTGATGAAAATGGTAGGTATTCCGGCACCGGAATCCAGATTGAAACAGTATCCGTTTGAGTTTTCCGGTGGTATGAGACAGCGTATTATTATTGCGATCGCACTGGCCTGTAATCCGAAGCTGATCGTGGCGGATGAGCCGACCACAGCATTGGACGTAACCGTGCAGGCGCAGATTTTGGATCTGCTTCGCAAGATTACCGAGGAAAGTGATGCCGGTGTTATTATCATAACACATGATCTTGGCGTAGTTGCTTCTTTATGTGACCGTATCAGCATTATGTATGGTGGTAATATTATGGAAGAAGGAACAACGGATGAAATCTTTTATGATCCAAAACATCCATATACAAAAGGCCTGTTAAATAGTATTGCTAATTCCAATGCAGATCATAGAGAACCACTCAAGCCAATTCCCGGTACACCGCCGGATCTGTTAAAACTTGGTGATCAGTGTCCGTTTGCTTCCCGATGCAGCGAGGCAATGGAAATCTGTACAAAGGCAACACCGCTTGTGACAGAATTTGGCGAGACACATAAATGCAAATGCTGGCTTCACTGCAAGGAGCGCTGGCAGGAAGTGATGAAGGGAGAGGATGCACATGAGTAACGAACCAACACCATTATTAGAGGTAAAAAATTTAACAAAGCACTTTCCCGCAGCACATGGCCAAAAAGTACATGCGGTGAATGGAGTTTCTTTTAAGCTGGAACGTGGCGAGACACTCGGTATTGTCGGAGAATCCGGCTGCGGTAAAAGTTCCATGGGACGTACGATCCTAAAGGTACATGAACCAACGAGTGGTCAGATTATTTTTGATGGAGTTGACATTACCGGACTTAGTAACCGTAAAATGTTTCCTTATCGCAAAAAGATGCAGATGATCTTTCAGGATCCTTATGCATCCTTAAATCCAAGATTTACCGTTGGAGAGATTATTGAAGAGCCAATGATCATTCACAATATGGGTACCGCACACGAGCGTAAAGTTATCGTACAGGAGTTGATCGAGACAGTTGGATTAAAACCGGATCACATCAGACGATATCCACATGAGTTTTCCGGTGGACAGAGACAGCGTATCGGTATTGCCAGAACATTAGCACTTCGTCCGGAGTTTATCGTTTGTGATGAGCCGATCTCAGCGTTGGATGTATCAATTCAGGCGCAGGTTATCAACTTGCTTGAAAAGCTGCAGCGTGAAAAAGGATTTAGCTATCTTTTCATTGCCCATGATCTGGAAATGGTACATCATATCAGCCATAAAATCGGTGTTATGTATTTGGGAAATATGGTAGAGCTTGGATCATCCGATGATGTTTACAAGAAACCATTGCATCCGTATACGAGAGCACTTATTTCTGCAGCACCGATTGCTGATCCAAAGATGGCCAAAGAAAAGAAACGAATCATCCTGGAGGGCGAGGTACCAAGTCCGATCAATCCGCCAAAAGGATGTCCGTTTGCGGGAAGATGTAAGTACGCAACCGAGGAATGTAAGTCCAAAAAACCGGACACATATATGTATGATAACAGACAGGTTGCCTGCAACTTATATTCGCCAAAAAATTTGGCACAGTATAAGGCAGTTGGCAAAACTGTTGAACAAATTATTGCTTAAAAGATCTTTAAGGATCTTTTAGATATAATGAGTATGTTTTAGAAACATCGCTCATGCGTCAGATAGTGCGAAGTGCATTGTCTGCGAATGGATTAGGGTAATGGGAATGCAACTGACACAATGTTTGAGACACAAGGAGGGAACGCTTATGAGAAAGACAAAGAAAATTATGGCGGCACTACTTACAGCGGCAATGGTGATAGGGAGTCTTACCGGCTGTGGTGGAGGAAACAGTGCAACAAGTACCAATGACAAAGGAGAAATTGCGGAACTGATCAATGCGGTACAGCCGGAAAGTGGTGAGTATGACCCTGCAGGAGCTGCTGCATACGAGTACTTCAGTGTACAGACGAACTGTTACGAAGGTTTTGTAAGTTATGATAAGGAAGGAAAGATCGTACCTGCGGCAGCAGATCATTGGGATGTCAATGATGATGCGACAGAGTATACTTTCTATATTAGAGACGATGAGAAGTGGTCCGATGGATCGGATGTTACAAGTGCTGACTTCGAAAATACGATGAAGAGAGCGCTAGAGCCGGACAATGGTTCTTGGTACGTTGACTTCTTGTTCGTTATTAAGAATGCAGAGAAGTGCTTTAATGGAAAATGCGACTTCAAAGATGTCGGCATCGAGTGTATCGACGACAAGACGATTAAGTTTACATTAGAAGAGCCATGTTCTTACTTCTTAGATCTTTGTAAATTGCCTACCTATATGCCATCTAATTGCAAATATGCAACAGATGATAATAAGGATTGGGATATGAATCCGGAACAGAACTTAGGTAATGGACCATATCATTTGTCTGAGCATGTGGACGGAGATCACGTATCTTTTGAGAAGAATAAATATTACCGTGATGCAAAGAGCACCAATGTATTAAAGATTACGGATAAGTTTATGGATGACGATCAGGCAAAAGCATCGGCATATCAGACAGGTGAGATCAACATCCTGCAGGGTGCACCTAGTGAGATCGCAGAATCTTATGAAGGCAAAGATGACTTGTCGATCCGAGAGGTCCCACAGACAAACTATATCTTATTCAATATTAATGAAAAACCATTTGATGATGTTAAAGTACGTCAGGCATTTTCACTGGCATTGAATCGTAAAGATATTGCAGCAGTCGTTGGTACGGCTTGCGAGCCGGGTACCAGTTTCGTTGGCAAGAATTACAAGAGCAAAGCCGACGGCAAGAAATGGGGCGAAGCACAGGGAAATCTGTTAGATGAAGATCTCGCAAAGGCAAAAGAGCTTTTGGCAGAGGCCGGTTACAAAGATGGCAAGGGCCTTCCAACGATCACATATACTTATCCGGCAATGAGTTATGAGGCAAACGTAGCACAGGTATTGCAGGCACAGTGGAAGAAACTGGGAGTAGATGTAAAATTAGAGGCAATGGAATATGAAGTATACGTTGATGAGCGTCGTAACGGTAAGCTGCAGATGGCAAGAATGCAGTGGTACGCTGATTACAATGATCCGACCAGCTGGCTCAAGATGTACCAGACCGGCAATGCACAGAATGATGTGAAGTGGAGCAATGCGAAGTATGATAAACTGATTCAGGAATCTGACAAGAACCTAGATGAGGCAAGTCGTCAGAAACAGTTGATGGAAGCAGAAAAGATTTTAGTATCCGAAGATACGGTTATCTGCCCATTATTCAGCCCATCCAATCAGGACTTGATCGATCCATCTCTGACAGGTTATTATACAGATGGTCTCGCTTATACTTTTTTCTATAAGACAACGAAGAAATAAGTCATCTCTTACAGAGATGAATCCCAGATAAAGGAGGGGAGTGTAATGACAACAGAGAAAGTAAATGATCTGGAACTGGTAAAGTTATCTGATTATTTTACGCCCGGCAAGTTTCGTACCATACCGGGTACCGCAATGACAGATCGTGGTGGTATTACCGAGATGCAGGCTGTGTTTAATATCAATACAGACTTTGCAAAGCGTTTGACCTTTCAGTTTTCTACCATGTTAGTGATCTATGGATTTGGCATATTGAATGATAAGCTGATCGAGATCAACAAGAGTAAGTACGTAGGATATAAGGAAGAGAATGTGTTGAAACGTATTACCTTTAATGACTGCGGGGAGCGGTTTGTCATGGTGTTGGAGCTGAGCGATGCACCGGATAAACTGCTGGCAGTAACAGCAGATGATGTGGAATATTTATTGAACAATTGTCTGCATCCGGCAACTTGATAACGAACTGTAATGGTATTTGAATAAGGAGCCTATGCACGAATGTATTCGTGTGTAGGCTCCTTTTTTGAAAAATAAGAAATCACAAAAACTCTGCGTTCTGCGGCAATTATCTTAGTTCTCTGACGGCAGAAATCGCCATGTAGTGGTTGCAAAAGACTTAGTAGCCTTTGACATAATAAGCAATATGTGGTTCGGGTAATAATTTTTGTTATGGAAAGTTTGAGTAAAAAAATGAAAAAAGTTCTTGACAAATGGATGAGACTGCTATATTATAACATACAATTCATATATAAATGATATGAAAACAAGGAAAAGAATCGTAGGAGGTGATACTTCCATGGATGCATTGATCACGGTTGAGGGTGTGGAGAAAGATTTTGGTAATCAAGTCAAAGCACTCGACCAGATTAATTTGGAAATTGCAAGTGGAGATATTTATGGAATTATCGGTATGTCCGGTGCGGGTAAGAGTACATTAGTACGATGTCTTAATTACTTAGAGAAACCCACCGCCGGTGTTGTCAAGATTCATGGCAAAGATTTATCGACTTTGAAAGGCAGACAGCTTCGCAAAGAGAGACAGAAGATTGCAATGATCTTTCAGCATTTTAATCTGTTGATGCAGAAGAACGTGTTGGACAATATTTGTTTTCCGCTTGTGATCGCCGGAGTAAGCAAGAAACAGGCAAAGAAGAGAGCTGTGGAATTGCTTCAGATCGTGGGACTTGCTGATAAAGCAAAAGCATATCCGGGACAATTGTCCGGTGGACAGAAGCAGCGTGTGGCAATTGCCAGAGCATTAGCGAATAATCCGGATATCCTGCTTTGCGACGAGGCAACGAGTGCTTTGGATCCGCAGACGACACAGTCTATCTTGGAATTGTTGCAGCAGATCAACCATGATTACGGTATCACGATCGTGCTGATCACCCATGAAATGTCCGTGGTACAAAAGATATGTAATAAAGTTGCAATCTTAGAAAAGGGACATTTGGTGGAGACGGGAAGTGTTTCCAAGATATTTGCCAATCCGGAATCTGCGGCCGCTAAGAAGATGATTTTTGGTGAAGATACCAGTGTTCCAAAGATGGAAGGAAAGCATCTGGTGCGAATCGTCTTTAGCGAAAATTCATCGTTTGAACCGGTTATCGGTAATATGATCCTTCGATACAAGACACCGGTTAATATATTGCATGCCGATACCAAGGATATCAACGGCATTGCAACCGGAGAAATGATCTTGCAGTTGCCGGAGGATGAAGATATTGCAAAGCAGATGATCACATATTTACGTGATTGTAAGCTGACGGTAAAGGAGGTGGAAGCAGATGTTTCACTTTGATGCAGTTGTTCAGGAGATGATCATTAATGGTATTTGGGAAACGCTGTACATGACCTTAGCGTCAACCTTTATGGGATATGTGCTTGGGCTTCCACTGGGAATCGCTCTTGCGGTTACCGACAAAACCGGAATCAGACCACAGCCGGTTGTATATCGTGTGCTGGATGTGATTTCGAATGTACTGCGAAGTATACCGTTTATTATTTTGTTGATATTGGTGATCCCGCTTACCAGATTTATCGTGGGGCAGTCTTATGGGTCTTCGGCTACAGTCGTACCACTGGTTATTGCTGCCGCTCCTTTTATTGGACGTATGGTGGAATCATCGCTCAAGGAAGTAGATCATGGCGTGATCGAGGCTGCTCAGAGCATGGGCGCCGGCATCTTTACGATCATTTGGAAAGTATTGCTCGTAGAAGCAAGAACATCCTTGATCGTCGGTGTGACGATCGCACTTGGTACGATCCTAGGATACTCTGCGATGGCAGGTGCTGTCGGAGGCGGCGGTTTGGGAAATATCGCAATTCGGTATGGTTATTATCGTTATCAGCCGGATATCATGATCGTAACGATCGTTATTTTGATTGTCCTCGTTCAAATTTTGCAGGGAATTGGCATGTTGATCTCTGCAAAGCTTGATCGAAGAAAATAAATACCAGCTTTCGTATTGAAAGATTGGAACACAAAAAGAATTGGAGGAAAATTAATTATGAAGAAGAGAGTAGTAGCATTGACATTGGCGTTGACATTGGCAGCAGGTTTGGTAACAGGCTGCGGTAATGCAAAGAAAGACGATAACAAAGCAGATAGCAAAACAATTACAGTAGCTGCATCACAGACACCACATTCCGAGATTTTGGCAGAGGCCGCTAAGACCTTAAAGAAACAGGGATATGATCTGAAAGTTACAGTATTTGATGATTATGTACAGCCAAATAACGTAGTAGAGAGTGGCGAATTTGATGCCAACTATGTAGAACATAAGCCATACATGGAGCAGTTTAACAAAGAGAATGGTACTCATATCGTTGATGCCGGCGATATTCACTATGAGCCATTTGGAATTTACGGTGGAACTAAGACAAAGCTCGAAGATGTTGCAGAGGGTGATACCATTGCAATTCCAAACGATACAACAAACGAAGCGAGAGCATTATTACTTTTGCAGGATAATGGTTTATTGACTCTTAAAGACGGTGCAAGCCTGACAGCAACCATCAACGACATTAAAGACAATCCTAAGAAATTAAAATTCCAGGAGCTTGAAGCAGCACAGGTATCCAAAGTAAAAGGTGAGGTTGCTTATGTAGTATTAAACGGTAACTATGCATTAGAGGCAGGATACAGCGTTGGTAAAGATGCTTTAGCATATGAGAAGTCCGATTCTGAGGCTGCTAAGACTTATGTAAATATCATTGGTGTCAAGGAAGGTAATGAGAACAGCGATGCGATCAAAGCTTTGGTAAAGGTATTAAAATCTGATGAGATTAAGAAGTTTATCGAAGACAAATATGATGGAGCAGTTATCCCATTTGCGGGCTAATCAGATCCTCTAAAAACTCATAAGAAATTGTTAATAAGGAAATAGCCTTTTGCCTGTTTTGTGTAGGCAAAAGGCTATTGTGGCTGCAAAACACTTATCATGCTTTGACATAATAAGCAATATGTGACCTGACAGAATCTTTTGAAGTGCGAAGTTTGAGTATATAAAAATGCATACAGAAAGATGACGGTTTTTGAAAAGAATATGGTAATATGATTATATAGATGAATAGAGCATAGCTAATTGAATGGAACAAGATGAATGATAGATTTAGGGGGAGACGTTCTATGAAGAAAAAAATCGTATTTATATTATCACTATCCTGCTGTATGTTTCTATTAGGCGGCTGTTCTGAAGCAAAGCAGGAAAAGCAGAAAACAAATAATCCTTTCGCATATACTTCGACAGAATTTGAGACGACAGAGATTTCGGCGCAGGAAGAGTCTTATGTTCTACATGCATCAAAAATACATTATAAGGAACCCAATGTCTTAGAAACAGCAATCAATAATATTATTCGTGATGAGAAAGGATATGAAGACGAACATGAAAAATTTATAGGGTTCTTGGATTGTGCTGTAGATGATGAAAATCTACCTGCTTTCTATGGACAGCAAACGATTATTGCTTCTGAAAAATCAATCTATTATTGGAATATTAGTGCGAATAAAGTGGATATAAGAGGGACTGCGCGGTATGTGTTTCCAGAGAACACCAAGGGATGCGCTTGTGTTCGATTTATAAATGATGGACAGCGTGTATCTGCTGCGGGATTAGAGGAAGTAGATAGTGCGATCGCGGAATTACTTCAGAAAAATCCGAAAGAACAATATGTGTTTCTGAATGGAATCTCAAGGGAAGAATATCCAAGTACAGAACCGTTATTGTTGAATGCCAAAAATCAGATATTATCCTGTGACAAAGGCAACCATTACGCCGTGGATCGTTTTTATGTGGTGGATGGTGACTGCTTTGGAAAGTTATCTGACATGGCAGTATCCTACGAGATGCTTTGTCGCAAGAATGACGAGTATGTCCAAATTCTTAAGAATTATTAAGATTGCCCCAAGGTCGTTGACGCAAGCAGAAATGTATGGTGTACTGGAAATGTAACAAAGAAATTTAGTGCTATGATGGTAGAATGGGAGGAGATCTTATGAATAAACTAAAAAAAATATTGGCATGTATGATAATTACATTGGGAATTTTGTATCTACCGGAAATTCATGCAAATGCATCAACAGTAACTATAGATGAAGCAACATTTCCGGATTCATGTGTACGCAAATTTGCACAAGAACAAGACGTCAATAAAGATGGTGTTTTGTCTGATGAGGAAAGAAATATAGTTGATTATGCATTATGAGATTGGTATACGGCAGCTGCATATGGGGTAGATGGAAGCCATTTAATAGATTTTACAGGAATGCAGAATTTCCCAAAAATCACCAAAGTTCGACTGCAATTGGGCTGTAAGGTCAATGGAAAGGAAATATATTGGAATTATAAAGCATCTAATTTATTCCAATGTTTTCCTCATGTAAAGCAATTGTCGATTGTTTCTTTTGGAACTAAATCAATTGAACTTAGTGGAGAATCTAATACATTAGAAGCGTTAGATATTTCTTTTGAAAATGAAATATTAAAAACTGGAGAAGTAGTATGCAAAATGTATGCGCCAAACATTAAAGAAATAGATATCACTGGAAATATCTCGACAAAAAGTTATTCTTTAGGAAAATGTTTTCCGAAGGCGAAGTACATTTATTTGTATGATACAAATGTTGGAAAATCTGGTACGTTAGATGGCTTTCAAGACATTGAAACGTTATTCATTAGTGGTAAAAAGGTAACAGACATGAATTTATCCTTTTTGTCGGGAATAACAATACATCGATTGGAAATTGAAAAAACTAAAATTAGTAAATTGGATATGGCACCTCTTCGCAAAACAAAATTGAATGTGTTAGATATTGACAATTGTCCGATCAAAAAATTAACGTTACTACCTTTGAAGAATACCGGGATTGTTAGTTTGTCAATATCAAATTGTTATATTACATCTTTGAATTTGAAAGAAGTATCCAACAAAACACTGACCACACTTTCTATCATTAATTGTCCGTTGAAGAAACTGGATGTTAGCCCATTGAAAAATACATTAGAAACGTTATATGTGGGAGACAGACAGCAGTTTTACACGAAATATCGGGAAGTCTATAAAAAGACAAAATTTACTACACTTGATTTATCGATGATGAAAAAGTTAAAAGAGGTATATGGAAGTGGCGCTGGTTCTATTAAGACAGTGCGGCTTAAAAATCCCAAAAAACATGTAAGAGTTAAAACTTTGCAGGAATTACATTTATATGGGACTAAAATAAAGTCTATAGATGTATCAGGATTGACAAAATTAAAAAAACTTTATGTTGGTAATTGTACGACCAAGTGTAATATCAACAAGTGTACAAAGATTGAAGAACTTGGTATTATAAATCGCGGAACGACAGATTTATCACTCAAGAGTAAAAGCTTGAAACACCTGCAGTACCGAGGCGGTAAAGTGAAAAAATTGTCAGTCAAAAAATGTCCTAAGTTATATGCAGTTACGATAAGGGGAACCAAGGCGAAATCTTTAGATTTTAAGGGCAATAAAAATCTGCTCTATTTATCGATTTATAATAGTAATATTGGTAAAGTGGTTTATCCGAAAGTAAAAAAAGCGGATTGGAGATATGAGTATAAAATACAAGATAAACGCTTTAGCTCTGACCCAATAACAAATGCTGAAGAAAGTGGGATTTTTACTTATGAGCATTACTTAGGTGGATACAATATAAATCAAGTAAAGACTGTGGATATATCTGCGTGGAAACGGTTGAGCAGCGCAATGAAGAAACGGCAATTGGCCAATGGTTATAAATTTGTCATGAAACAATATACACCGCGCCGGATTATTATTAACAAGAAGTTACGCAGTTCTGACAAAAAGTGGATACGTGCAGTAGCAAAGAAGATTAAAGCAAAAGTAATTATGTGGTAAGTATGAAGAAGCTTAAACTTACCAATTGCAAAAAATTACGAAGACTGGATCTTACACCATTTGATATGAAATCATTGGATATCAAGGGAACAACAAGGCGGATATCGTCTTGTTGTTCCCTTTTTGGTTATTTGCGCATTATTATATCTAACGTGTTTATCATTATCGCCGGATAGCATTTATTCCGCACTGACAACTTGTGTTATGTCATCAGACTGTTCTGCTAATAGCTGTTTGACGTAATCGCGAATGAAGAAATCGTCCTCCGGCATTTGACAGCCGACGGTATACATTCCTTCGTTATTCGAGCATCGGATGACATGTCCGGTCAATTCATTATGATTTGGCAGATCAAAATCATGGATCGTAATATGGATGTCTGCCCCCTTGTGATCTGCAAAGAATGGATCCTTCGTCAGAAAAGCAAATCCATTGGCGCTGATGTTATCCATCGTGGCATCGATTGGTAATGGCAGACTGTTATCTGCCGTCGTGTCAGCAATGGTGATGCTGCAGGTGTTGGAAAGATCTGCACGAGGATATTTGCGGCGGTTATTGATCTTAGGTCGGGACTCGATAATGATCTGCGAATCTTTCGTGATCAATGCACGCTTCCAATGATACAATACATTGCCGACGGTCACTTGTAATTCGCATTCTGTCGTTTTAGTGATCGGTGGGAAATTGCCCAAGGAAACAGTCAGTGTATTTTCGGTGCGTTCTACTATATCGCCATGATAATTTGAAGAATCCTCCAAAGTCACTGTGAATTTCATGCCCGGCTGTAAGTCCTCAACGCCCATAAAACCACCAATACCAAGCTCACACATCAAAGATTCAACGACCGTTTCGATTGAATTGATATTATTGGCGGATTCATCATATTTGCTCAGCATACGATGACTGATCTCATTGGAATCGGAAATATGTTTTGACATTTCCGTCATGATCGAGGATACCTGATCCATGTTGTCGACTAATTGGATATTGGATTGTTCCACATCTTTCATTGCCGTATCAATGATCTGAATATTCTCTTCCAATTGTGCGGTATCTTCGGATATTTTGGAAATGCTGGCACCAGCGGTTGTTACCTTGTCGAGAGTCATGCGGATCAATGATAACGTTTCTTCCATCGTGTGCATCATCTTGGTAGAGGTTTCTTCCAGATGCATCAAAGACTGACTGATCTTGCTGGAGGAAGCTTTTGTACCGGTGCTGAGGGTACGGATCTGTTCTGCGACAACGGCAAATCCCTTACCGGCTTCTCCGGCGCGGGCGGCCTCGATCGATGCGTTTAATGCCAATAGGTTAGTTTGGCTGGAAATATCCTCGATTGTTCCGGTTTCCTCTTTTACCATCGCAAAATCGTTTTTGAAGTCTTGCAAAGTCATTTCGATTTCCTGTGATAGTGCAGCCATATTGTTCGTTGTGTCAACGAGGCTGTCAAGATCTTTGGAACTTACTTCGGTGTGCTTGCCGGAAGTGGCAGTCAGCAGAACCATTTTCTCGATCAAATAAGCAACATGATTGACCTGAGCCTTGATCTTGGCGGTCATTTCATTGGAAGAAGCCGTTGTGTCTGTCAGGTGAAGATTATTTTCATTGACTTGCTGCATGCTTCGTGCAACGACCCCGGCTCCGTGTGTGTTTTCTGAAGCAAGTTCTCGAACGACCGTGACGCCATCCATAATGGAGTTACTTGCCTGTTTCACCTGTTCTACTGTTGTAATAACACGGTTTAGATCCGCTTTGATACTGTCTGTCATGGCACCATCGGATTCATTCAAGTGCTTGATGGACATGACATAGCAGATATAACATAAAATAATACAGGATAATTGTAATTGATAGTCTTTTACATTTGTAGCCGAATTAAACCCGTTCATGTAACGATATACAGCACTGCCGATAATAATGATGGAATTCGCAATGCCGCAATTTATCATGAAACGCCTGTTTTTGTAGAGAACCAGCAGGCTCGTCACCGGCAGGATATAAGTAAAGGCGATGGGAGAAGCGGTGGTACTTACAACAAAAGTATAAAAGATACCATAGCCGATCACCAGATCATACTTATAAATATCCGTTGTAAACCCTTTGACACGTAGTAATATTTCGCCAAGGATGATCGGCAGCCAGCACAGGATCAAAAAGATGATATAGTAATCTGCTTTTTGAAGGCCGTTAGCAACGTCACTGCCGTAATTAGCCGATAATAATAGCGCAAAGATCAGCCATATCTTGCGTGCTTTGCGGTTCGCCTTTTCCTTAAAAATGTTTTCGTCATAATTCATAATCGTTAACTTCATAATTCTTTCATATATTGTCATTTTGCGATTCACTGCTCATGTATTTCGGCAAAATACTCTGCAATTGCCTGAATCGTCTGCGTACTTTCCGGCAGGAAAGGTTCAAATACACTAAAAGCGTGTGTAAGTTGTTTGTTTTTTGGAAAGTCAAGCAGGCGGTGTGGCATATTGTATTTTGTCAATGCCTTCTCAAACTTCGTGGTGTAATGATGTAAATTATCGTTCTTACTTGTTACCAGCAGACAAGGCGTCAGTGCTTGTACTAATTTCTGATAGGTTGGATTCACATACGGTGCAAAATCACTTTGTTTATAATCCGTGCCATATAAATATTTTGGTAAAGACAAACCAATCTGGTCAAAGCGGTTGGTGTAAAACATACCGCTGATCAGACCCAGTGCCTGAAGTGGTGCAGGGCATACAGACACTTGCGCGGCAGCGGTCATTTCGGCGTTGTTCTGCATGGCAGCACAGTAGGTTAATAACATGGCTCCCCCGCTGTCTCCGACACCATAGATCTCGTCAGTTTTACCATAATAAAGATTACCGTAGTCTTGAACATACCGCAGCGCCTGAAAGAAATCCGTGCACTGATGATAGAAGGTATATTCCGGGACGAGACGGTATTCAATGCTAAACACGACATAGCCAAGTTTGCATAATCTGGCACAAAAGTAACGGTTGAACTCTTTGCATCCCATGATCAGGCCGCCGCCATGCACATTGAAAATGATCGGAAGCTCTTTGTCCGGCGATTCAGAAGGTCGAAAAACATCCAATCGGTGTGCTTCGTTCTGATCGTTCACATATTCGATATCAAGATACATGTCCACGTCGTCAGGGATGGAAAAGCGCTTACGGCGATCCGGCAATGTTTTCATGAAATCTGTTCGCTGCTGCATGAATGCAGTTTCAATATAATTACTCATATGTATCACGTATCCTTTTCAAAATGTTCTGTCTATCATAATAAACCAGATTGCCGTCACAATCAATAGAACCGTCAAAAGTGCCAAAGAAATTGTAAAAAAAGAATGCAAGAAAAGCGTTGACAAATCTGGTTTATAACTATAAACTTATTATAACAGGTTTATAATTATAAACCAAGTTGCTGAAGACAATGGTTGTAGTGATCATTTTTTAGATACAGCAGAAAGGGGTATGGTATGGAATACTTGAAGTTATGTGATAGTGACTATCGTTTTATGCAAGTGGTTTGGCAGGAAGCGCCAATCAATTCGGGGGAACTGGTCAAGCTGTGCGAGGAGAGACTGGGGTGGAAGAAATCGACGACCTATACGACGATTCGCAAGTTATGTCAAAAGGGATATATACAAAATGAACATGCAATCGTATCGGTGTTGATCCCACAGGAACGTGTGCAGTCAGATGAGAGTGCCTATTTTGTGGATCGAACGTTTTCGGGTTCTTTACCACGTTTTATTGCGGCTTTTCTAGGGGAACGTAATATTTCCGACAACGAAGCAAAAGAGATTCAGGAAATGATCGACCGCTATCGGAAAGAGCAGTAAGCCTACGGGTTTGAGAAAGGAGTTGAGATGCGTATGGAGAATGTATTATTTTGGTTATGGGATGCGAGTTATCGTACGGCGATCGTGATCGTGGCAGTATTGTTGATCAGAAGGCTGCTTTTGCGTAAATTCCCGGCAAAGTATTCTTATTATTTATGGTTTGTAGTGGCGTTATCGCTGGTGCTTCCGGTACAGATCGCATCGCCGATCAGTTTGTACAATGTAGTGCCAAATGGCAGCGAGGTTGCCAAACAGATCTCGACAGCGCAGTCAGAAAGTGTTGCAGCTACATCAGATGATAAGCAGAATACAACGGTGGCAGACCGGCAGCAAGTGTCGGGAAATACACAGACAGCACCGAATGTCAAACGTGCCACAGATACTGTGCAGTGTGAAACGGGAGATCTTTCGGAGATGATCAAGGCAGAGGGGAATACATCCAAGAATTCTTTCGGAGATCATACAAAGAGTTCCGTAGGGAATCATGCAAAAAGTTCTGCCACAGATAATGTTAAAAGCTCTGCAGGGAAGGAAAGTGATTCGAAAACTTCTGCCGGTACTACGGCAGCTTCTTCCGTGAAGAAAACAGATGCTAAGCTTTCGGTAGGGAGCAGTATACAGGCAGGATGGAAACAGGTGACCGATGTGCTGTCCGGAAAATGGGACTTTGCAAAATGGGCTCCGTATATTTTAGGGGTATGGATTATCGGTGTAGTTGCAGGATTATTGTATATGTTATTGGGTGCACTGCGCACCAAAAAATATCTAAGCCGTGCGGTTTCGGTAGAGGATCAGGTATATGAATGTGAAGGGATTGCGAGCCCATTTGTGTTTGGTTATCTGCACCCAGCAGTATATATACCATATCATTTGGAGGAGGATCGCAGACAGTATATTGTAGCACATGAAAAATATCACATAACCCGTAAAGATTATTTGATAAAATGTGCAGCGGCACTGCTGACAGCAATCTATTGGTTCCATCCATTGGTGTGGATCGCCTTTGTTATGATGGAACGTGATATGGAGATGAGTTGTGACGAATATGTACTTCGTGACTGCAGCAGAGAGCAGAGGGCGCAGTATTCAGAGAGCCTGCTCTGGTTTGCTAAGAAGAATCGGTTGAATGCACCGGGACAGTTGGCATTTGGAGCACATACGACCAAGCATCGTGTACGAAATGTATTAACCAGCAAAAATACCAAAAAATATATAGGTATCCTTGTGGCAGTGTTAGCCGTCTTTGTTGCTGCGGTATTTTTGACCAATGGAAAAGGTATTACACCTTCCAAAGAGAAAGACCAACAGGCGGCCAAGAAAGACCTTGTGACGTTATATATTGCGCATAGCGGTGATTTTAGCGGGGAAGATGCAGGATGGTATGGCAAACTGCTGGAGCAGCGCTTTGGCGTGAAAGTGGTCTATGAGGTGCCGGACCCGGAGAAGATCAACTATACGGATGGAACATATGATTTATTCATTGATATGCGGCAGGATGGGAAGTTCAGTCTGTTTGATGGATTGACGAATGATCAATTAGCGAAGCTTTCGGATGGCAGTTATTATTATACACGTAACGTCAGCCAAAATTATCATGAAAACTTTGCCTATACATGGGATCTGCGCTACGACTTGTACAAAGAGTGTGGTTCCCCGGAGATCAATACTTTTGAGAATCTGCTTGATGTTTTGGTCAAGATGAAGCAAAAATCCGGCAATAATTATGCAATGAGTATGATGTCTTATAATGAGAAGGATGAAACGATTAGTATGCCGGTCAGTCTGTTGCTGAGTGGATATTATGGCTACTCTCGGGAAGGTAAGTTTATGGTTCGCGGTGCGGATGGCAAAGTACAGGATCTTTTGACGGCTGTGCATGGATCGGAGGATACCAATTTATATCAGAAGATATTGAAACAGTGGAATCAATGTTATCGAAAAGGCCTGCTCGATCCGAAATCCCGGACAAAGGATATGGATACTTATGAGGCAGATAAAAAGTCCGGCAAAGTATTATGTCTGATCGATGGAATCAATCGAAACAGTGAATATGATACTAAATGGAAAGAAACGGCACAGGAGCGGCCGATGTATCCGGTTGTCCCAAAATCTGCTGTTCTGGCAGCATATTCCCCATCGACGACAGACGGTAAGGCGAGTTGGTGTCTGGGGGTTAATCGGTCGTCCAAACATTTGAAACTGGCGCAAAAGGTTGCTGCTTATCTGGCATCCCCACTTGGCTACATGGAAAACTTACATGGACCGGAAGGGTTGTGCTGGTATTATGATAAAGACGGAAAACCACATCTTACCGATCTTGGCAAGAAGACAGCAGAAGATGCCACGGTAGAACTTCAAAGCAAAGATTCCAAGTATGCGATGTACAATGGAATCATGTTTCTGGATGGTTGTCCGGCAAATTATACGCCGTATTATGCGTCTGATATCAATCCGGACAGTGGAGAAACATTTGATA